>CAZWXH010000009.1:0-29944 GCA_964637725.1 uncultured Coprobacillus sp.
ACTTAAAGCACATTTATCTCTAACGAATAGAAAAACCTATTAAATAAAAAAAGAACTCAGTTTCTATAACTGAGTTACTTGTTTATTAGTCTAAATCTTCACCATTTGTTGCAATAACTTTCTTATACCAATCAAAAGATTTCTTTTTATAACGATTGTTTGTTCCATTTCCTTGATCATCTCTATCTACATAAATGAAACCATATCGCTTACTCATTTCACCTGTTGATGCAGCAACCAAGTCAATGCATCCCCATGTTGTATAACCTAATAAATCAACACCGTCAATTTCAACAGCATCTCTCATAGCCTTGATATGATCTCTTAAATAATCTATACGATAATCATCTTCTACTGTTCCATTCACAAACTCATCTTTAGCTCCTAAACCATTTTCAACAATGAATAAAGGTTTTTGATAACGATCATAAATACTATTCAAAGTGATTCTTAAACCTAATGGATCAATTTGCCATCCCCATTCACTTGCTTTTAAATAAGGGTTCTTTAATGTCGCAAAGACATTCCCTTCAGTTTGCTTATTCATTTCTGAATCAGCACTTGCACTACGAGAAGAATAATAACTAAATGAAATAAAATCAACTGTGTTATTTCTTAATAATTCCTCATCCCCATCTTTAATGACAGGCATTGTTTTATCTCTATTCATTTGTTTTAAGGCATAAGAAGGATAATATCCTCTTGCTTGAACATCAATAAAGAAGTATCCTTCTCTATCTGCTTGAATAGATTTCCACACATCTTCAGGATGACAAGTATAAGGGTATGTATTCCCAGCTGCTAACATACATCCTACTTTATTATTTGGATCTATTTCATGAGCAATCTTAGTCGCCATTGCACTGGCAACTAGTTCATGATGAATGGCTTGATATTTATCTCTTAAAGCAGTCTTTTCATCATCAATAAGTAAACCTGCCCCCATAAAAGGTAAATGTAAAATTACATTAATTTCATTAAAAGTCAACCAATATTTCACTAGTCCTTTATATCTTGTAAAAATAGTACGACATAATCTTTCATAGAACTTAATGAGTTTTCTACTTTTCCAACCACCATATTCTTTTACTAAATGAATAGGGCAATCAAAATGAGTAATTGTCACAAGTGGTTCAATTCCATATTTATGACATTCTTTAAAAACATCTTCATAGAATCTTAATCCTTCTTCATTTGGTTCTTCTTCATCACCTTTAGGAAAAATTCTACTCCAAGCTAAAGACATTCTATATGTCTTAAATCCCATTTCTCCAAATAACTTTATATCTTCTTTATAATGACCATAAAAATCAATACTTTCTTTAGCAGGGTAAAACTCTCCTTCATGAAAAGTGAGCGTATGATCTTTCCCAAGCATTACTTTAAATCTGTTTTCACCATGAGGTGTAATATCAACATTAGCCAAACCTCTGCCACCTTTGTCATATCCACCTTCACATTGATTGGCAGCAGTTGCGCCACCCCATAAAAAATCTTTTGGAAATCCCATTAATCTTCCTCCTTTGTTTATATCTTTATTCTACCATTTTTTATCAATATTCCAAACAAGAAAAAGACAATTCTTATATATTTATAAAAGAAAACTTCTTGTTTTATCTTCACAACATACACTTATGTGTTATAATAAGTAACGAGGTGATGAAGTATGGAAAAACGCGAAGTAAAAGATTTAACAAATTATGAGAAACGATTTGAAGAAGATCCAAGCTCTTTTAATGATTTTCAAGCTATGGATTATGTGAAGGAATTAAAGAATCAAAACCGTAATGATGATGCTATTGAAGTTGGAAAAACTTTCTTACAAGTAGGAGAAAATTTAACTTCTTTTATCAATCATTATTGTTATGCTCTTTATAATAAATTTATTAATATTGATGATTCACTTATTAAAGAAAAGGAAGATTTATTCTTTTCAATTGTTGATGAAATCACATCATTATGTAAACAAGAGAGATATTCTCCTCTTGAAGCAACACTGAATAAAGCTAATAAATATTTAATGAGCCAAAGCCCTGTTGATTATCAAAGATTATCTGATTTATTAGATAAATTAGATGTTCAAACATTAAGTATAGAACCATTCATTAATAAAGAGAAAAAAGAATATGAATCTAAAAGAGAAAAATGGTATCGTACAAAAGTTCGTTGTTTATATGAATTAAAAGAATATAAAGACTGTGTTGAAATCGCAAATAATGCTTTTGCTCAACCTATTAAATGGCATTACAATAATTTAAACTGGGTGAAGTATTATCGTGCATCTTCTCTTGTTCAATTAGAAAGATACGAAGAAGCTGAAAACGAATTCTTATCATTAGGTAATAGAATCCCTCGTGGTGATGCTTTTGAAATTCTTTATCAATTATATATGAATACTGGTAAAGAAAAAGAAGCTTATACAAATTTAATATATAAGTTCTTTATTTCTGGATATAGCCAAGATCAATTATCACTTTACCAATTGGTATCAGATATGGCAACTCATGCTAATCAACAAAGCATTGTCGATATCGCAAAGGCATTAATATATAAGATTAAAGAGGAAAACAATAAAGATGTTAGCAATGATTCTCTATTAGAAGAATATCAGTCATCGACAAGTAGTTCTTTATATGATCGTCTGTATAATCAATTAATGGAAAGCTTAGATAAATTTATTGATCGTTATGAAGGTAAGGTTGTATATTATAATAATGATAAACAATATGGAAGTCTTTATCAACAAGATGAAGAAAGAATATTCTTTAGACAAGCTGATTATATCCATGATGAAGAAGTTCAAAAAAGAGATGTTGTTGAATTTAGCATTATGAAATCATTTGATACGAAGAAACAAGTTCCTTCATCAAAAGCTATATTAATAAAAACTTTATATGAAGATATAGAATATTAAAAGACTATAACGAATAAGGAGGGGCTCAACCCTCTTATATCGTTATAGTCTTTTTTGTATTCACTTTATGTAAAATAAGTAAAATAACAACAAATTATTTTCTTTATACTTCACTTAAATATAATGTTAAACTGAATTTTAGCCACATTAAAAATAGAGTAACAAAAAGGTGCGATTTTACTTTTCATCTTTTGTAAAACAGATAAACTATGAAAAGAAAAAAGAAAACAGGATTCATAGATTTCGCCGTCTAATCCTGCTTCCCCCCCCACTCATTACACATTAAATATTCTTATTAATGTTTAGAAATATCTAACTTCCATTTCTTAATTATATTATGCATTCTCTAAGTGATAATGCAATAATGAGTTTCAAGAGAGTGACAATATATTTAGTTCGAGTGTTGTTTATTCTTAAAACTTCCTGCTATTTTATTTACTTCTTTAATTGTTTCCATATACGCTTCTTCTACAGGTGAGAATGAAGCAATTTGATATTTCTTATATTCACCTTTCGCTTTTTCAATCGCTTTAGCGTGACTCACTTTTCCAGAACTCTCTAAAATTTTTCGGTCTCCAGACGACAATACCAAATCTAACTGCTTGACATAATCCTTCATATACATTGGTTTACGCTCAATGGCATTAATTTCAGCTAAATCGAAGTAACCAGAAACAAGGTTATTCAGAACTTTAAGCTCATCTTCTTTCAAATAATTCTTTGCTACAGTGATATCTTTTATAGATGGTAACTCACCGGAAAAAGTAGTCAATCCCATGAACGGTTTCTGAGCATCTACTCGCGCAAATATGACTTCGGCTGCAGTATGACCATGTGCTGCAAAATGTAATTTATTTTGAATGATTTTGAAAAAATGTATTGATTCTTCAGCATGTGGACTATAATCTACACTAGTGGCATATAAATCTAATACTTGTCTGTATAGCACCTTTTCAGATGAACGAATATCTCTGATACGATTTAGTAACTCTTTCCAATAGTTGCCTCCTATATTACCCTTCAATCGATCATCATCCATTGTAAATCCTTTTATCATATATTCCTTTAAATGATCAGTTGCCCATTTACGAAAACTAGTAGCAACATTAGATTTAATACGATACCCTAAAGAAATTATCATATCTAAATTATAAAATGTTAATTTTCTTGATACTTCTCTATTCCCTTCTAATCGAACCTGTCGGAAATCCTGACATGTTGCCTTTTCATCTAATTCGCCTTCATCGTAAATATTCTTAATATGCTCAACTACATTTGTTCTTGAAGTTTGAAACAACTCTGCCATTTGCTGTTGTGTAAGCCACACTGTTTCATCTATCATTTTAACTTCAATAGCTGTTAAACCATCTTCTCTCTGATAGATTAATATTTCACCTTTATCATTCACCATTCATCATCCTTTCATTTGCATTTTTTGTTATTTATATTATAACCTTATATCTTACCATTCACAATTAGAATTATATATTTGTGGAGTTAAGGTAGACACATCAAGATATCATGTTAAATGATTGCAAATAGTTTTTGAGGTGATTCACGATAGTAAACACGTATTGATGAAATTGCGATTTTACCACGCCCCCCTTTGTAATCTTTCTTTTAAGGAAAATAAAGGACAGTACCAACACACATAAATACTATACTTAATCATTTTTATCCAGCCCCTTTTCAACACAATTAAGTACCAATAACTTATTTGATTATATTTATGATTTCCATAAACATGTGTTTTAAATTTGTCTTTTTAGTATATTGATGTGTATTTTTTTATATTTTTATTGACAAAGATTATCGATTACTTTATGATAGTGGATATACATCTATAAAACAAAAAAACATTGATGTGACATAGTAGAAATCTTTGAGACATTAGAGATATGATGGTTGGTGCAAATCATACGTTAAAGGATTTTGAATTCACCACGGAGTTGTTACTTTGATAAGAAGTAACCGGAGTCATAACGTTATTTATGAAAGTTTGTAACTTACGAAGATTAAATCTGTGAAGATTTAATAAACTGAGGTGGTACCGCGTTAACTCGCCCTCTATGGGAGAGTTTTTTTGTTTTATAAGAAAAGGGGAGGAATTTAGATATGAAAAAATTAGCTGTATGTATGTTAGCTTTAGGTTTATTATTAACAGGATGTGCTGGTGAGGATAAGGCAACAGAAGGACCAAAAGATTTAACAAAAGTGAAAATTGGAGTACTCCAATTAGCTCAACATCCTGCTTTAGATAAAGCTTATGAAGGTTTTAAAGATACTTTAAAAGAAGCTGGTGTTAAAGAAGAACAGATTGATTTTCAAAATGCAAGTAATGATCCATCAAACTGTCAAACAATTGCTGAAAAATTTGTTAATGATGGAAATGATTTAATTTATGCTATAGCAACTGATGCTCTTCAAGCAGCTGCTAATAAAACAACAACTATTCCAGTTATTGGAGCAGCTGTTACTAATTTCGAAGGTACAGGTGTTGTAAAGTCAAATAAAAAACCTGAAACAAATGTTACAGGGGCTAGTGATATGAATCCAGTTAAAGAACAAATGGATTTATTAAAGAAACTTGTTCCTAATGCGAAAAAGGTTGCAGTCTTTTATTGTAGTGATGAAGCCAATTCTATCTATCAAGGTGAATTAGCAATGAAAGCAGCAAAAGACATTGGTTTAGAACCAAGTATTGTCACTGTTCCACTTGATTCAAGTGCAATTCAACAAGTCGCTCAATCATTAGTTAACAAATATGATGCCGTTTATATTCCTACTGATAACTTATTAGCTTCTAACATGGCTACTGTTGCTCAAATAACAAATGCTAATAATATTCCAGTTATCGTTGGTGAAGAAAGTATGTGTCAAAATGGTGGTTTAGCAACATTAAGCTTAGATTATTATACAGTTGGTGTAAATGCTGCAAAACAAGCTATTGCGATTTTAAAAGGTGAAGCAAAACCTCAAGATACACCTATCTCATTTATTGAAGGTAAAGATTGTAAATATTTTATTAATAAGAAAGTAGCTACTCAATTGGGTATTGAAATCCCTAGTGATATTGATGCCACAATTATTGAGTAAAAGGTAAAAAAATGGGACTACTATTATCATTACAAGGAGCTATAGGGCAAGGAATACTATGGGGAATTATGGCCCTTGGGATATATTTAACATTTCGAATTTTAAACATTGCTGACTTATCTGTAGATGGAAGTTTTGCGACTGGTGGAGCAATCTGTGCTATTTCTATAATTAATGGCATCCATCCAGTTATCGCAATAATACTGGCAACTCTATCTGGTTTTGCAGCTGGGTTCATTACTGGTTTCTTGCATACAAAATGTAAAATGCCAGCTATCCTAGCAGGAATCTTAACACAGTTAGCTTTATATTCTATTAACTTAAGAATTATGGGGAAAAGCAATATTCCTTTGCTTCAATCCCCTACTCTATTTAAAGACTTTGCTAACTTCGTCAATATGACGCCAAGTTGGATTACTATCATTATTGGATTAATCTGTAGTATTCTCGTTATTATAGGTATTTACTGGTTCTTAGGAACAGAGTTTGGTTCTTGTCTAAGAGCGACTGGAAATAATGAGAATATGGTTCGTGCTAACGGTGGAAATACAGATGTTACAAAATTAGTAGGACTTATGATTAGTAATGGTCTTGTTGCAATGAGTGGTGCTCTTGTCACTCAACAACAAAGTGTTGCTGATGTTAAAATGGGGACAGGTGCTATTGTTATTGGACTTGCATCAATTGTAATTGGTGAAGTCATATTCGGTAAAAAAGCTGGTTTTAAATTAAGACTTGTTTCTATTGTTGTTGGTTCTATTGTATATAGAATGATTGTTGCAATTGTTTTACAATTAGGTCTTAATACTGATGATTTAAAGTTACTAACAGCGTTAATTGTTGCCTTAGCATTAACAATTCCAGTCTTATTAAATAAGAGAAAACAAGTTTCTATGTATAAAAAATTAACTGGAAAGGAACTTGATAACAATGCTTAAACTAAAAAAAGTATCAAAATCCTTTAATGTTGGAACACCAAATGAAAAATGTGTTCTTAAAAAGATTGACTTTGAATTGAATGATGGAGACTTCGTCACTGTTATCGGTGGAAATGGTGCTGGTAAAAGTACTATGCTTAACATGATTGCGGGTGTCTACCCTGTTGACTGTGGAGTTATTACATTAGATGGTACAGACATATCACTAGCTCCTGAACATGCAAGAGCCAAAATGATTGGACGAGTATTTCAAGATCCTATGATGGGAACTGCCGCCGATATGCAAATTATTGAAAATCTCGCTATGGCCGCTAGACGTGGCAAAACCAGAACACTGCGTTGGGGTGTTACACATAAAGAAAAGAAGGATTATTATGAAGCTGTAAAAGCTTTAGGACTTGGTTTAGAGGATCGTTTGACTAGTAAGGTTGGCTTATTATCTGGTGGTCAACGTCAAGCCTTAACACTTTTAATGGCAACACTACGAAAACCAAAACTATTATTACTAGATGAACATACAGCTGCATTAGATCCTGCAACTAGTGCTAAAGTTCTTGCTTTAACAAATAAAATAGTAACTGAACAAAACTTAACTGCTTTAATGGTTACGCATAATATGAAAGATGCTATTGATGTGGGTAATCGTTTAATTATGATGTATAATGGACGAATTATATATGATGTCAAAGGTGAAGAAAAAAAGAACTTACAAGTTGCTGATTTATTAAAGAAATTTGAACAAGCTAGTGGTGAAGAGTTTGTCAATGATAGAATGCTTTTAGGATAGATATAACTTTGTTTATATCTATTTTTTTATAACAAATAATTTATCTTGCTCAACAATACAATAAAAAATATCTCGAATATCTTTAATGCCATCTCTTTTTAACTGTCCTCTTAACCAATCTTCATCTTTTTTCATGACCTTTAATAAATCATAATTGATCTTTCCATCACTAATTATAGGGGCAGGAATCAAATAGTGACTATCCTTTCTTTCTATGACTGAAAGATTACCATCAATCTCTAATACCGCAAAATCAACATCAGAAATACTCCCCACCCCTTGTTCTCTTAAATGTTGACAAAGATCATCAATTGTATAATTTAATGCCTTCATTTTTTCCCTATTAACTTTACCTTTATAAATAATATATGTTGGACTTCCTTCAAGTAGTTTCCTGATAAATCGTGAATGCAAAGACACATAAGAACATAATTTATCGATGACTATAATCACTAAAGTCGCCAGAGCAGAATGAAAGAATGATATTTTATTTTCTCCAATACACATCGTCATCAGTTCACTAATAATCAAAAAGACAATCAAGTCTAATATACTTAATTTACCCATCTCTTTCTTACCTAAAAATCTAAGCACCAAGAGTAAATAAAAATACACTGCTAAACATTCAACAATAATTTCAATACTTTTCATAAAATAACCTTCTTTTCATATAATTTACAAGGAGGAAAAAATGAAAAAAACAATACGTATTTATCTCAATACTATATTATTATTTTTAATTCCCTTTGTGTTTATTTCTTTTATTTTAGCCATTCTTTCTTATTTCATGCAAATGAATTCAAACATTACAAATATATTGATTCAAGTTATATCATATGTAATGCTGTTCATATCTGCACTTTACTTTACTTCACAAATAAAAGAAAAAAGATTAATTCATTGTTTTTGTTTAAGTTTATTCTATTTTTTAATAAGCTTACTTATTCATCTAGGAAATCTTAACTATATTCACTTATTAATTAAGTCATTGATATTTATTATAATTGCAATATATAAAGAGATTCGTGATAGAGCATTAAGCATATAAAAAAACAAGCTGTTATCCAACTTGTTCCTTAAACATGAATAATGTTGTTATAAAGAGAATAAGAACAACCACAAATGATGCTTGAACTCCAAGCATGTTTGTAAAGAAAGCTCCTAAACATGCTCCAATTATAAAAAAGAAAATAATGAGATAGTATTGTAGACTCTTATTGAGAGTCTTTTTTTCTTTTGTTTGAGTGTAATGAAATAAGTATTCAGTCGCACTTCTAAGATTCCCTGTACATATTGTTGAAGTATAAGGGTTTCCTAAAAAAGTTCGAAAACTTTGAATCTGTAATGAACAGACAAAAGAGATAAGAATATTACAAAGCATGTTCATATTTCCTTTTGGAATAAAGATTGTAATACCAATAACAACTGCTTCAATTAATAAAATAATTTGTCGCCAGTGAATTTTTTGAAGCTTTAAACTATGTTTTCTAATCATTTCAGCTATAAATATTCCCAATACAAAAGCTACTATTGGCAACAAATAATAAACCGCATTAAAGTATTCTCCATTAATTATTTTTATTCCTAATAAAACAATATTTCCTGTTTGAGCATTCGCAAAAACTTCACCTCTACATAAATATGTATAGGCATCTAAAAATCCACCCACAACTGCCAATAGAATTCCTATTAATATTGTATCTGAGACTTGTCGTTTTGTTTCCATACTTTCCTCCAAAAATAAAAGATGATGTCATGACATCATCCTTATGAAATATATTCAATCTTTAAAATCTTTACTTCGTAAGGTTCAGCAACCCCTACTGAAACAATTTCATTGACTCCATGATCAAGAATTGCTTTTGCTAAAGGAGATTCATTTGAAATCTTTCCATTTAAAGGATCTGTTTCAAAAGTACCTACAATAGTATAAACTTCAGGTTCACCTTTTTTAACTGATAAATCTAAAATTGTAACTGTAGCACCTGGTTTAGCAACAGTGCTATCAATTAATGATTCATCGATAATCTTAACATGCAATAACATTGCATCAATTTCTTTAATTCTTGATTCAATATGAGCTTGTTTATCTCTAGCAGAATCATAATCAGCATTTTCAGATAAGTCACCTTGAGAACGTGCTAATTGTAGTTCTTCAATGACTTTTGGTCTTTCTACACTAATTAAATTATCTCTTTCTTGCTTTAACATTTCAACACCACTTTGTGTTAAAAGAACTGCATCATGATCCATTATATTCACCTCGCGTGTTATACTATATCATAAATTATAAAAAAATACTAGCATTAATCAACTATACTTCTAATTTTTGTAATCAATAAATCGACAGCTACCTTGTTCTTTCCACCTTCAGGAATAATTATATGAGCATATTTTTTTGAAGGTTCAATAAACTGTTCATGCATTGGTCTTACAGTATTTAAGTATTGACTACAAACAGAATCCAAACTTCTTCCACGCTCTTCAATATCTCTTCTTAAACGCCTGATAAAACGAATATCACTGTCTGTATCCACATAAACAAGAATATCACATTGATCTCTTATACTTTCTTCAGCTAATACAAATATTCCTTCTAATATAATGACATCTCGTCCTTCAATTGTTTCAATATCCTGACTGCGATTATGTTGTGTGAAATCATAGACTGGCTTATGTATGGTTTGTTTTTGTTTTAACTCAATTAAATGTTTCACAAGTAGTTGGGTATCAAACGCAAAAGGATGATCATAGTTTGTTGAACATCTTTCTTCATAAGTTAAATTACTTTGATCCTTATAATAATCATCTTGTTTTAAAATTCTTACTTTATGATAACCTTTGAAATAATCATAAAGTTGCTGTGCAATTGAAGTCTTACCTGAAGCACTTCCTCCTGCAATACCTATTATAACAGCTTTCTCTTTCATCTTGTAACCTTCCTTCCCATATCGTTAACCTCGATTGGTAAATCAACTTCTAAATATAATACTTCCATTGGATGATTAGCAACCTCGATAGCTTCTTTATCTTCATTATAAAGTTTTTTAACAGTAAAGAAAAGATTAGGATGATGTGGTGAAAAAATTTCTATTTCATCACCAACTTTAAAATAATTCCTTTGTTCAATCTTTGCGATTTTAAGATCATTGTCATAATCTAAAATCCTCATCACAAACTCTTGTGTTGGATGTTCATCTCGCATACTAAACAATTGTTCGTCTTTGCTAGGATTTTCATAAAAGAAACCATGACAAAAAGCCCGATTTGCGGCCTTAAGGAGTTCTTCATAGTATGCAGGATTTTGAATAAAATGATCAGGATCATCACAATAAGCATCAATAAGTTTACGATATGTTGATACGACTGTTGCAATATAATGTACTGATTTCATTCGCCCTTCAATTTTAAAAGAATCAACACCTAACTCTATTAACTCGCCTATATGATTAACCAAAGACATATCTTTACTAGACATACTAAAAGGAATATCTTCTTCTTTATTAATTAATTGATCATCTTGATAAAGATCATAATACCAACGGCATGATTGAGAACAACCTCCACGGTTTGCATCTCTTCGACTTAAATAGTTTGATAACATACATCTTCCAGAATAATGAATACACATCGCTCCATGGATAAAATACTCAATATCAATAGGTGTCATTGCCATAATCAACTTTAAATCATCATATGTCACTTCTCTTCCTAAAACAACTCTATCCATTCCCATATCTGCATAAAACTTAATGGCATTTAAATTCATTGTCGAAAGTTGGGTAGAGACATGCACCTCGAGTTTTAATTCCATTTCTTTAGCAATAGTCATAATGTAAGGATCTGCCACAATAATAGCCGCAACACCAATATCATCTAGTGATTGTAGATATTCCTTAATTCCCTCTAAATTATCTTGATGCAAAATAATATTACAAGTGACATGAATATGAGCATGATACTGTTTCGCAAATTCAACACCCTCTTTAATATCAGTAAGCGAAAAATTAGAAGCTTGTGAACGTAAAGAAAACTCTTTTCCACCCACAAATACTGCATCAGCTCCATACATGATTGCTATTTTTAATTTTTCAAGATTACCAGCTGGCGCAAGTAGCTCAGGCTTTTTGATAATTACTCGTTTTCCATCAATGATTTGACTCACGTTTCGCATTGTCCATCTTCCTCACATCTTCTAATTTATAAACAGTTTGATCAAATAAAAATCCTCTATCTAAAGGACTATTTAATTGATATAAAAGAGTCATATACTCCTTTATATTTCGATCATAATTATTCTCTTGAAAAGCTTTTAAAGCATCACTATATAAGGAAGTAACTTCTATGGCTTCTTCTTCCTTCATCATTAGTGTTTCGATATATAAATAATCAAATTCATGAATTTGGTTCAATAAATCTAGGGTAAACAGTCTTGTCTTTGAAAAAATTCGAGTCCCAAAATCATTTTCATAAATTTGAAAACTATAATCAGAGTTTCTTGCCTGCAAACGTAAGTGACTTTTTTGACTCTTATCAAATTCTTTTAATGAAGCTTCTTGATAATTAGATAATAGTTTTCTTTTACTAGCAGCAATATATTCCACACCATGGCCATGAATCATTAAAGGCATCTTCGTATTATTTAATATAATTAATTGTTCTTCTAAAGGAATAACTTTAGATACAAAAGCACCATTAATTCCTTGTTTTTCTAAAGCATTTAAAGTTTCAGCATTCGTATTTAAAGTCTCAGGAGAATAAATCATATCAAAATGATATCCCCTTTCCTTTACAATTTGCATAATCCCAAAATCTTGAAATAGAATTCCTTGAATATTCATTTCACTTAATTGTTTAAGATAATCTTCAATATCTTCCATTAGATGTTGATCATATATTGCATTCATATTCACATAATAATTTGCTTTATGTTTTATAAGTAATGATTTCATTTCATCTAGAGAAAAACAATAAGGACAATAAAATGAATACTTTCCACCTAAGATAAAAGTATCAATACCCATACTTAAATAATCATATACTTTATTTGAATCATTTAACGATAAAATAATCTTCATTCTTTATCCTTTCTTTTGATGACACAAATCCCATCACCAACACTATAATATTCTACTTCATAATCATCATGATTAAAAATCCAATCTTTGAATCTCTTAATCTTTTTTACCAATTGTTTAGTATTTCTATTTTTGATATGATCAATATCAAAAACCATCCCATGAAAATCTAAATTATCAACAATAACAATTCCATCATCTTTAACAAAAGAAATATACTTTTCAAAGAATTTTTGATACTGTGCTTTCGCTGCATCAATAAATAGACAATCATAAGGATGATTAACTAATTTTTGCGTATCAAAAGTAAGGGCATCATCATGAAAAATAATAATTTGATTTTCTAAATGTCTTTCTTTAATATTTTCAACCGCTTCTTGATGACGAAAATAATCCAACTCTATTGTATCAACTTTAAGGTTTTCTACTTGGCTAACCATCTGCATTGCAGAATATCCTATTGCTGAGCCAATTTCTAAACATGATTGAGCCTTTATTTCGTTTAGCTTAGAAACTAAAAAGAGTATTCCCTCTTTTTGCATAACAGGAATATTTCTTTTTAGTGCTGCTTCTTCTATTTGTTCAAAAGTCTTCATTTTAATACCATTTCTTTTCTTTTACAATTTTTTTATGTTCATCATAGTCTTTACTGAAATATGTCTTTCCATCTTTATCTGAGAAAAAATATTTAAAATCATGATTAGCATAATTTACACATTCTTTCATTGTTGAACTAGGAACGACACTGATCGGACCAGTTGGTAATCCTACATATTTGTATGTATTATATTTAGAATCATTTTTTGTCATATCAATAGAAACCACAATACTCGTTCTTTGTAGTGCATAATTGACAGTACTGTCACATTGTAAAGGCATTCCTACTTCTAATCTATTCATTAAAACACCAGCAATCTTACTTGTATCATCATTGACTTTACCAGTTTCTCTTTCTACTATAGAAACAAATGTTAAGAATTGATGAGGTGTCCAATTCATTTTTTTTATATCTTCTTTATAAGGTGTTAACTCTTTATCCATCATATCTAATGCAAGTTTTGTGACTGATTCAATTGTTGGTTTTTCTTCAGTAACATAATATGTTTGAGGATATAAATATCCTTCTAATGGAAACATTAATTCTTTATTAAGAATTGTTTTTTCATCTATAAACCAATACTCTTTTGCGAGTGATTTTAGGTATGTTTCATCTGCCCATGCTTTCAATACATCTTCTTTTGACTGATCAACAATCTTAGCAACATTCTTTGCGACTTGAGGAATTGTCGTCCCTTCAAGAACTTGAAATTTAGATTTTAAAACATGATCGAAATCCCCTTCTTGCATAATTGAATACATTTTTGATAAAGACATATTTTTATTTAAAATATAAGTATTTCTTTTTATTTCATAACTATTTAATTTCAAAAAGACCTTAGCACATAATTTATTATTAACAAGTCCTGCTTCATCTAACTTATTTAAGATAGTTGATGCAGTTGCTCCTTCAGCAACTTCAACGATTACTTCTTCACTCTTTGAAGAAGTAGAAGATATTCCTATATTGTAAAAAATTACTGTTCCTATAAGTAATAATGCTATAACTCCACCGACAATCATTAAAGTTGTTTTTTTATTTTTCATAAAGTCAGCCTCCCAATGCTTTTATTATAGGTTATTTAATGATATTTATCAACAAAACATATTTATTTTGATAATATATTCTTTTTATGTTTAGGTTTTTAATAAAATTGTATAATCAATATATCTTTGATATAATTGTTTCATATAAAGGAGAAATCATATGAAAAGAAACCTTATATTTCTACTATGCCTTATGCTTTTAGGATCAATATGTATTGGTTGTAGTCAAGAAGAAAAGAAAGAAGTAGCAAATGATACACCACTTATTAAAGAAGAACCACAACTCACAAATGCACAACTCTTATTATCAAAAATGTCAATTGAAGAAAAGATTGGTCAACTCTTTATTGTTCGTCCTGATGCCTTAGATTCATCACTTTCTACTACTCAAATAAATGATGACCATAAATATGGAGTTCAATCATTAAATGAACGAATGATCAATACATTAAAGGAATATCCAGTTGGTGGAATCGTCATGTTTTCTAAAAATATAACAACTCCTGATAACTTAAAAGAATATACTTCCTCATTACAAGAAAATAGTCAGATTCCTTTGTTTATGGGTATTGATGAAGAAGGTGGACTTGTTGCAAGAATTGCTAATTCCAAGAATTTTAATGTAACTAAATATAAAAATATGGCCACAATCGGAAATACCAAAGATCCTTCAAAAGCAAAAGAGGTTGGTGTTACAATTGGTACTTATTTAAAAGAATATGGGTTTAACCTTGATTTTGCGCCAGATGCCGATATCAATACAAATCCTAAAAACCCAATAATTGGAACAAGAGCCTTTGGAAGTGATCCTCACTTAGTGGGTTCTATGGTCGCAGCAACAATTCAAGGATTTCATGATGTCTCTATTATGACAAGCATTAAACACTTCCCTGGGCATGGTGATACAAAAACTGATACTCATGATGGTTATGCCGCTACTAGTAAAACTTGGCAACAAATGAAAGAATGTGAATTGATTCCTTTTATCAAAGGTATCGAAGAAGGTACAGATATGGTTATGGTCTCACATATCACAACAGTTAATGTTACGGATGATAATCTACCTGCATCATTGTCTTCACAAATCATAACTGATAAACTCCGCAAAGAAATGAACTATCAAGGTATCGTCATCACTGACTCTCTTTCTATGGGAGCTATTACAAAGCAATATGATGCAAAAGTTGCATCACTTAAGTCATTTCTAGCTGGTGCAGATATCTTGTTAATGCCTGAAGATTATAAGCAAGCTTATGATAGTATTGTCGAAGCAGTCATGAGCGGTAAAGTTACCGAAGCAAGAATTGATGAGAGTGTTTTGAAAATCTTAAATTTAAAAGAAAAATATAATATAAATTAAAAAAAGAGTAGTGGATTTAAATATCCACTATTCTTCATTTTGTCCTGGTTCATATAATAATGCTCTTCCTTCAATTAAACAAACTGGTTCTCCAACCATATAACTGAAGTTTGTTTCAAAAAGAATACCTTTTGATTGATCTTTTTTAAGTTCAAATGATTCTAATGTCCCACCTTTTTGTGAAGCAACAATTAACCAACGATCATTAACTAAAATCATTGATCTTGGATTTTCATCAGTATCAACAAACTCTTTATATGTTAATTCTCCTGTATCCTTATCAATAGTATAGACAGCCACTGAGTCATGTCCTCTGTTAGACGCAAATAAATATTTTCCTTCTTCAGATATAACAATGTCACCAGCTAAACTTTCTTGATCATATTCATCTTTTGGATATGTATCTAGTTCTTGAAGAAATGTAAAATGACAATCATCATATGCATATACACAAACTGTATTAGAAATTTCATTTAATACATAAGCATACTTTCCATCAGGTGTGAAAATCATTTTCTTAGGTCCACTGCCTGGTTTTAACTTAATTGTGTTTTCATCATCACGCTCTAATTGTCCTTTTTCAACAATTTTATAAAGAACAACTTCATCAGTTCCTAAATCACAAACAAAGATACGTTTATGATCAGGTGTTTCTTCAATAAAATGTGGATGTGGTTGACTTTGACGAATAGGATCCAATCCACTACCATGGTGTTCTATCGCTTGTGTGACTTTAACAATCTTTTGTTTTAAAATTGCAATAACAACAACTTCACCACTATAGAAATCAGCACAGTATGCATAACTTCTATCCTCATTAACAAAACAACTCATATAAGTTTTACCTTGTCGATAAGTACGCCCTGCTAAACCAAATTGAAGTTCCATAGCCGCATATTGCCATAAACCACCATCAGTTACTCTACCTGTATTATTCTTATAACAAACATACATAAAACGTTCACGTTTATATATACTTGTTGGATTAGCCATTGATTTATAGAATTTCTTCTTTAACAATTCTCCATTATCAACATCTAAATGAAAGGCATATATTCCTCTAGTTAAATCATTTCCATAACTTCCAACAAAAATAGGTTTAACATTTCTTCTATTTCCAAATAACCCTCTACCCATAACTTTTCCTCCTTAAAACATTTCAAACATTATTTCATACTTTTATGAATTCTATATAAACAAAGAAAGGTAACATTGTTACCTTTAGTTTTTATGACAACAACATTCATGATCGTCATCACCATCGTGACAACATTCATGATCTTCATCATCATGTTTGCATTCATGATCACCTTCACCATGACAGCATCCTTCATGACCACATTCTTCTTCTTCATCATCAGCAACAAAACTGCTGAAAACTTCTTCTACCATTTCCCATTCTTCTGGTGTTTCAATTGGGAATAAATGTCCTTCTTCATCATAAATAGATGAGAACACTTGTGGTTCTTCTACTGTAGAATCATAGTATAATACATAACTCTTTCCAGTATCTTCATTATCAAAAGTAAATAAAACATCAAATTCTAATTCTTTTCCATCTTCATCTATTACTTGTATTTTGTTTGCGTCCATCATTATCTCCTTTGTCCATCTAAATAGCCTTGTAGTATCCCTACTGCAGCCATCTTATCAATGACTTGTTTTCTTTTTTTTCTTGATACATCTGCAAATATTAATTGATTTTGAGCAACTACAGTTGTTAATCTTTCATCAATTAAAATCACTTCTACGTCCATCATACTTTCAAGCTTCGCTTTAAAATCAATAGAGATTTGTGCTCTTTCGCCCAAATCTCCATTCATGTGCTTAGGAAGACCTAAAACAATTGTATGAATATGATTTTGTTCAACGATATCTTTGATATGATAAGCAGGACTATTATAATGATTCTCCTTAAAATGATATGTTTCCACACCATGAGCCATCATTCCTAGCGCGTCACTCATCGCTATTCCACATGTTCTTGATCCTAAATCTAATCCTAATATCTTTTCCACTTATTTTGACTCCAAATAGAACTTTACAAGTTCTTCAATAATTTCATCACGATCAATTTGTTGAATAATTGAACGAGCACCTTTATGACTTGAAATATAAGCGGGATCATTAGAAATAAGATATCCTGCAATTTGATGCACAGCATTATAACCTCTTTCATCTAATGCTGAAGCAACGGTCATTAAATTTGAATGAATAACTTCTCTTTTAATTTCCTCTGAATTAAATAGACGTGTCTGAGTAAAATCTTTTGCCATAGCTTACGTACCTCCTGTCTACATAATTTAATATTACACTATCTTACTTCAAATTGCTAGCAAAAGGTGTTAAAATACTTGCTTTATTTGTATAATTGCATCCGCTATTTTATCTAGAGAAGAACATCCACCTTGCGCGAAATCTGGCTTTCCGCCACCTCTTCCACCTGTAACTTCATTTATTGTTTTAACAATATCTCCAGCTTTAAAACCTGATGAAACCATTGAAGGAGTCAATCCTACAAAGTATGAAACTTTAGCTTCATATTCACTAACGAAAACAACAACACCATTCTCTAGTTGATCACGTAATTCAAATGTCATTTGTTTGGCAATTGAATTTTCTTTAGTTTCAGAAACATATAAGAATTGTACACCATTAATATCTTCAATATTCTTTGATTTTTCTTTTGCTTCAATACTATTGATTTTATCTAAATAATGATCTCTCTCTTTTTTGATTTCATTAGCTTCATCAATAAAGTTTGTTAATTTCTCAACAACATCATTTTTATTCTTAAGTTTTAAGACTTCGCTTATTGTTTGGACAGTTTCCTCATTTTTCTTTAATGCTAAATATGCAAGGTGCGCTGTAACTGCTTCAATACGTCTAACACCTGAACCAATACTTTCTTCAGTTTCAATCTTAAATAAACCAATTTGTGCACTGTTAGAAACATGACAACCACCACATAATTCTTTAGAATAATCTCCAACACTAACAACTCTGACTTGATCACCATATTTTTCATCAAATAAAGCCATTGCTCCTGAAGCCATTGCTTCATCTTTACTCATCAGTTGAACATCAACTTCTAAACCTTTAAAGATTTGTTCATTAACTTGGTCTTCAACTTGACGAATCTCTTCATCACTCATCTTTTGAGGATGCGTAAAGTCAAAACGTAATCTTTCGCTATTGACATAAGAACCTGCTTGACTGACATGCTCTCCTAAGATACTTTTTAAAGCCTTTTGTAGTAAATGCGTAGCTGTATGATTATTTTGTGTGAGTGAACGCCTATGCATGTCTACACACAATGTTAAAGTATCTCCAACCTTGACATTGCCTTTTTCTATTTCTATGACATGCAAATGTTGTTGGTGTGGGGCTTTTGATACATAAGTAACATTTAATGATGTTTCATCATTTGACATTATCCCAATATCAGCACATTGACCACCCATCTCAGCATAGAAAGATGTATGATCTAGGATAATTTCACCCTTGTCTGTAATCTTTTCACATTTTACACCATCAATAAATGTTGCAATAACCTTTGCGGTCATTGGTGTTGGATCGTATGTAAATGTACTTGGTATATCAAAGGCCATAAGATCAGGTTTTTGGGATGACATTGATTCATTATCACCTCTAGCATTTCTAGCACGATCTTGTTGTGCTTTCATTTCAACTTTAAAACCTTCTTCATCCACAGTAAACTGACTTTCTTGTGCAATTTCGACAGTTAATTCTAAAGGAAAACCATATGTATCATATAATTTAAATGCATCTTTTCCACTTAATTGTTGATGACTAGATTTTTCTAACATTTGTGTTAACAGTTTTTCACCATGTGATAATGTTTTATGAAAAGCTTCTTCTTCTTTTTTAACAAGACCACTTACATATTCAACTTTAGCAGGAAGATAATCATAGAAATCCTTCATGATATCAGCAACAACAATCACTAACTCATACATAAATGAATGATTAATTCCAATCTTTTTCCCAAAACGAACAGCTCGTCTTAAAATTCTTCTTAAAACATAACCTCTTCCAGCATTGTCAAATAATGCGCCATCACTTAAGGCAAAAGTAACTGTACGAATATGATCAGCAATGACACGATATGCCATTTTATTATCAACATATTTCACATCGGCCATCTTTTCAGTAGCTTGGATGATAGGTAAAAAGAAATCTGTATCAAAGTTTGTTTCTCCACCTTGAATAATACTGACTAATCTCTCAAGTCCCATTCCAGTATCAATATTTTTCTGTGGTAATTCTTTATATTCTTTTCTATCAATTGCAGGATTACAATCATATTGTGAGAAAACAACATTCCATATTTCAATATAACGATCATTTTCTAATTCTTCAAAGAATAACTTTGTTCCTAATCCTTCAGGATCATATGCTTCTCCTCGATCATAGAAAATCTCTGAATCTGGACCTCCAGGTCCTTCTCCTATTTCCCAGAAGTTACCATCAGTCTTTAATAAATGTGAAGGATCAACGTGACATACTTCAGTCCAAATTCGATAAGCTTCTTCATCATCAGTATAAACAGTAATATAAAGTTTATCTTTATCAAAACCAATCCATTCCTCACTTGTTAAAAATTCCCAAGCATAAGGAATCGCATCTTCTTTGAAATAATCTCCAATTGAAAAGTTCCCTAACATTTCAAAGAAAGTATGATGTCTTGCTGTTTTTCCAACATTTTCAATATCGTTTGTACGAATTGATTTTTGAGCATTAACAATACGATTACATGCTGGTTGTTCACTTCCATCAAAATATTTTTTTAAAGCTGCAACACCAGCATTAATCCATAGTAATGTTGGATCATTATGGGGTATTAATGATGCTCCTGGTTCTACCATATGTCCTTTTGATTTAAAGAAATCTAAAAACATTTGTCTTACTTGATTACCTGTTAATTGTTTCATAATATATTCTCTCCTTTTTTTAAAATAAAAAACACATCCTAGTCAAAGGACGTGTTATACGCGGTACCACCTTTATTCATAATCATATGATTATGCTCTTGAAACCTGTAACGTAGGTATACGTTGATGTTTACATCACTCTCAAAAGTAGCTTTCTTTATTCATTAACTAGGAATTCACACCATCCATTCCCTCTCTTAAAGTCCATGTATAAATACTTTTCTTTTTCAACGATTTGACTTATGTATTATAACCAATTTAAATAAATAAATCAACTCATTCAGTGTTTTTTGTCATATGGTCAATCATTTCTTGTAATGTTATACACTTTGCATACCTGTTCTTCCAAATAAATTCATTATAATAACGATAACTCTCTTCTTTACTCATATAGTTATTATGAGTCGTGCTATTGCAATAGGCAGGGACATAAACGTCAAAGCCATATTCAAATGCACATTTTACTGTTGCATCAATACAATATTCAGTTTGTAGCCCTACGACTATAATTTCATTAACATCTTTAGATCTTAAATATGTTAATAAACCAGAATCTTTAAATGGGCTGTTGACATTTTTATCAAAAATAAATTCATTACTTAATGGTTTGAAATCATCAACAATTTCAAAACCATCTTTCCCTTTTGTGAGTTTATTATTTACACCGTCATCATGGCGAACAAAAATCACTTCAATATGTTGAACTCGCGCCACTTGAATCATTGTTTTAATATTGTTTTTAAAAACTTCATAATTATACAATTCTTCATTCATAATTGTTTTTTGCGTATCAACAACAAGTAATACCATATCTATATCTCCTTTACAATTTTAATCATGCTTACTATTATAATCCTTTTTTATTTCAAATATAAAATCATATTTTCACCCTTTTAGTATAACTTAAATAAATCAATAATAAAAGAACACAATGCATTATGTATTGTGTTCTTTTAAAGGTAATATTTTATAAATAATTTTTAACATATATCCATCAATAAACAAAACAACAAGAGTTGTCACAATATTGAAGACAGTATGTAAATTCGCAAGTTGTGACATCGGGAGATTTGGCGTCCATGAGGCAATAACATTTAACAAAGGTGTAAGTGTACATATTCCTAAAAACACCAATGTGCCAAAGACATTAAACATAACATGAAATAATGTTAAACGTTTTGAATTTCGGCATCCTGATAATGATGCGAGAAATGCTGTTATACAAGTCCCGATATTTAAACCAAACACAACAAAGGCTGCTGAATGAAATGGAATTAATCCTTTTGCTGCAATTGTTTGTAAAATTCCCATTGAAGCAGATGAACTTTGAATAACGGCTGTAAAGACAGCTCCAAAGCCAATTGCTAATAATGGATTTGATAAAGTCGTCATAAAATTAATAAAGACGGCTGATGTTTGTAAAGGTTCCATTGATAGTGCCATAAATTCTAACCCCATAAATAAAATCCCAAAGCCACCAATGATTTCACCAATATCGCTAATCACTTTACTTTTAAAGAACAATGCCATAGCAACTCCTACTATCGCAAATATTGGTGCAATAGCACCTACATCTAAAGCAATAATTTGTCCTGTAATAGTGGTTCCTATATTAGCCCCCATAACAACCCACATAGCTCTATCTAACTTCATTAACTTCGCATTAACGAAACCTATTAACATAACTGTCATTGCTGAAGAACTTTGAATAATACAAGTCACTCCAGCGCCTACTAATACAGCTTTTATTTTATTATCAGTTAACTTTTCTAATATATATTCTAATCTTTCACCAGCCGCTTTTTCTAATCCTTCTGACATCATTTTCATTCCGTATAAGAATAATGCCAGTCCCCCAAACAATCCTAATATATCTGATGTACTCATATGACGTTCTCCTTTTATTAACATCATTATATCTCTTACAAGATAAGGAAGTTGTTAAATTAAGGTAAAACATATGTTAATTTTGTGTTAAATATTTACATATTATGTCTTTTCATTCGTATTAAAGACTAAATGTTTCATTTGTGTAAAGATATTTAAGTTTTTGAAAAGTTCAATAATAAGTAAAGTATAAGATAATAAGATTGGTGAGAAAATCATTCCCACTAATCCAAATAAGTCACCAAAGAATGTTAAAGCAATAAATAGGGCAATAGGATGAAGCTTAATACATTTAGAAAATAAATAAGGTTGTAAATAAGAAGACTCAATGTATTGTAAAATAACGACAACTATTAAAGTAGCATAACCAAGTTGGGGATTATTTATATACTCATAGATTATCACTGGTATTCCCCCAATATAAGGTCCAATATATGGAATAAGATTAGTAATAGCTAAAAATAAAGCTATCCATACAAATAACTTCATATCAATAAAGAAGAAAGGAATCAAACACATGACAAAGAATAATGAAAAATCAATACATAAAGATTTCATAAATTGATATGTTAAAAGTTTTAATCTTTTAAGTGTTTGCGTACAAATAGCTTGTTTAGAAAACGATATAAAAGCAATGGCTTTTTCTATCAAATGTAAATTATCAAAAGATAGATAAAAAGAAATTCCCATTGCTAATAATATATTGGTTACCCAATATATTAGAGATTGTGTCCAACCATTAATCATTCCAATTAAATAATCTAAAACATTATAATCCTCTAAGAATTGAAATATAGTTATAAAAATAGGGTTCAAACGAAACTTCCCATTACAATAATCATTATATAACTTTAAACATTGTTCTAATATATATGGCGCAAAAAAATAACATGCAATTATAAATAATAATGACAATGATAAATAGAGATGAATAACAACCACTTTCCTATCAAGACGTTCACTACTAAAATAATTAATAATAGGATCTAATAAGAAATGAAAAAACAAAGCAATAATTAAAGGAAAAAGTAAGTTCAAAACATATAAAAAGAATTCCTTTACCAAAAAAAGTGTAAATACATAATATAGTAAAATTGCGCACACACTATAGATGATTATATTTTTTGCGATTGTAACCCGATTCATAAGTTAATCCCCTTTCGAATAAGAAAAGGACTACAATAGTCCTTTTGTACCTCTTAAAGTTGATCTTTGATAGCCTTTTTTGCTTTATGAACTGAATGTTCAATATCATCAGCACAAGGCATATCACTCATGAAAATCATTGCTGCAGCAACAATTCCAGCTGAGAAAAAAGCAACTGCTAATTTAGACATAGTGTCTCACTCCTTCAAAAGTACATTCTTAGTATGTTCTTTTTAAATAAAATCATACAAAGAAATATCTGTTTGAGATAACATTTTATCTTTTAAAGTCGTGCATCTTTTATCATCATGATTATTCAATATACCATAAGTAAAAGCTTGATGATTTCCAATCACAAAAAGTGATTGCTTAGCACGTGTAAGTCCTGTATAAATTAAGTTCTTTTTTAACATTATATAATAATCTTTTAAAATTGGCATAATGACAATTTTAAATTCATTTCCTTGTGATTTATGAATACTCATACAATAGGCATGCGTAATTGTATAAAAATCTCGAGATGTATATTCAACATAAGTTCCATCAAAATTAACGATTAATGTATCTGTTAAGTATTCAAAATTATCTTTAAAACATATTTCCTCTAAGATACCAATATCCCCATTAAAAACATTTTCATCAACTCTGTTTTTTAATTGAAGAATCTTATCTCCTTCTCTAAATAACTTTCTCCCTACTCTTAACTCATTCTTATATTCATCATGAGGATTCAATAAAGCTTGTAGACAATCATTTAAAGCATCAATTCCTGCTACTCCATTATACATTGGTGCAAGAACTTGAATATCACTCGCATCATAGCCTTCTTGAATCGCTTTTGATACTAAGACTTTTACATTGTTTACAACTTCATAGGGTAAACATGATTGAAAATGAATATCATGATATTGAAAGAATAAGTTTTCATCATATTGATCATTTCTTATACTATGAGCAAGTTGAATAATACCGCTTTCTTGTGATTGACGATAAATATGATTTAATTTAACTGTGGGAACCAATTCAGTATCTAACAAATCTTTTAAAACATGTCCTGGTCCTACTGATGGCAATTGTTGTTCATCACCAATTAATAATATTTTTGTGACTTTTAAAGAAGCTGAGAGAAGATTTGAAAACAATGAAGAATCAACCATTGAGAATTCATCAATAACAAGTAAATCAATATCTAAAGGGTTATTAGCATTTATACCAAATGTATTGGTATGTAAATCCCATTTCAATAAACGATGAATAGTACATGCTTCTAATCCTGTCACTTCGCTTAATCGCTTTGATGCTCTTCCAGTAGGGGCAACCAAGGCGATTCTTTGATCAGGGTTCAATGTTCTATATAACTTCATAATTGCTTCGACAATCGTTGTTTTCCCAGTTCCAGGTCCACCGGTAATAATCATCGCTGAATGCTTTAAAAACAAAGTTATTGCTTCTTTTTGTAAATCATCATAAGTTAAAGAAAGATGACTTTCCATTTCTTTTAATGATTCATTTATTTCTTCTTCATCATATTCATATAAAGGTGTTTTTAACCAACGATGAAAAGTTTTTGATATAACGGCTTCACTTTCATATAAATCAAAAGGATAAAACTTTTCTGTTTCTTGTATAATCTTTTTTTCATCAATCAATTCATCCAAATAATCATCAAATTGATCATAAGAAATATTAGGTATAAATTTATGAAAATATTTATATATCATATCATGTTCATGAAAAGTACTTCCACTTTGAAAACAAGCTTCCTTTAAACTATAATGAACAGCGGCCTTAATACGGTTTTCATCCAATGGATCAACACCTATCTTTAAAGCCAAATCATCAGCTGTCTTAAAACCGATTCCCTCAATATCATCAATTAGTTGATAAGGATTATTCTGTAAAATATCTAAAGTATGTTCTTGATACACAGCTTGAATTAATGCTAAATTTTTCGTACTAATACCATGCCCCATAAAAAATGATAAAACCTCTTGATCAAAATCTTGTGATGATAAGACTTCAGCAATAATTTCTCTTTTCTTTTCACTCATTCCTCTAACATTATCTAAAATATGTTTATCTTCTTTAATTAAGTTTAAAGCATCTTTACCAATACTTTCAACAATTGCAGTTGCCTGTTTTTCACCAATTCCTTTAAATAAGGGACTAGATAAATAGCGAATGATTTCACTTTCATCATCCGCTAATACAATTTCATATGATTGAATTTGAAATTGTTTGCCATATTTAGGATGAATAATATAATCACCTTTAAAAAGATATTTATCTTGAGGATTAACATAACTCATATATCCAGTCGCAACAATTGGTTTATCTTCTTGCTCACTATCAATTGTACAAACAATGTATTTCGTATCTTCACTATAGAAACGAACTTGTTTAATAATTCCAATATATTCTATCATTATAAATATGTTATCTCCTGATTCTCTTTATATACCTTTTCTATTGTTCCTCCGCCAAGACAAATATCACCATCATAGAACACTGCTGCTTGACCCGGTGTTACTGCCTTTATTGGATTTTTAAATGTTACATATAGAGTTGTTTCATCAATAAAACGAATAGAGACATCATTATCTTTTTGACGATATCTAAACTTTGCAGTACAGTCAAATTCACCAGTAGGCTTTATTGAAGGAATATAGTTAACATCGGTAATTAAAGCTCCATCGCTCATTAACCAATCATTTTGATCACCTTGACATACATAGAGAATATTTTTATCATACTCTTTACCAACCACAAACCATGCATCACCAGGTCCACCGATATTTAAGCCTTTACGTTGACCAATTGTATAATACATAATTCCTTGATGGACTCCTACAACTTCTTTGGTTTCTATATCAACCATTTTTCCATCAATAGCCGGAATATAATTTTTCAAAAATTCTTTAAAATCTCTTTCGCCAATAAAACAAATGCCTGTACTATCTTTTTTATGAGCCACAGGTAAGTTTAAATCTTCGGCTATTTTTCTAACTTCTGGTTTTGTTAGTTCACCAATAGGAAATAGGGAAGCTTGTAATTGAGACTGATTTAATTGACATAAGAAATAAGTTTGGTCTTTATTATTATCAACCCCTCTTAACATCAATGAATCTTTATTCGCATAATGTTCAACACGAGCATAATGTCCAGTTGCAATATAAGAGGCATCTATAGATTTTGCATAATCTAAGAAAGCCTTAAACTTAATATGTTTATTACATAAAATATCTGGATTAGGCGTTCTGCCTTTAGCATATTCCTCTAAAAAATATGTGAATACATGATCCCAATATTCTTTAATAAAATCAACACGTCTTAATTCAATTCCCAAATGTTCAGCAACCTTCTTAGCATCGTTATAATCTTCTTCTTGAGGGCATATATCATTATTATTGGTTGGATTACCTAAAACATCATTATTAAGTGAGGAATCCCAATTACGCATAAAAACAGCAATAACTTCATAACCTTCCTCTTTTAATAAATGGGCAGCAACTGCACTATCAACACCACCACTTAATCCTAACACGACTCTTTCTTTCATAATATGACCTCCTTTTACTTCATCTATTCTAACACTTTGACTCCTATTTATAAAGTATTAATACCTATTTTTAAAGTCAAATCTAAAATAGTAGAAAACTATATGCCAATTATTATCAATTAATGTATTTCTTCATTTACCTTTTAGGTAATGTGCGTTATAATTTTTACAGTAAAACCATAATATTTTTTTCACAATGCATGGAGGTTTATTATGACAAAGTCGATAGTTTTAATTATATATATAATAGTTGCTTTAGTAACTGCCGTTTTTGCATTTCATGCATATCATCGAAAAGAGACAATTGCACATACTCTAGGTGAAGTTTTAATGATTGCTGCAATTAACTGTTTTTGTTATTCTATTACATTAACAACCGATGATTATTTTATTGTTTCATTTGCCTATACCCTTGTATTTATTAGTACAATATGTTTGATTTATTTTCTTAATCAATATGCTATCCAATATACAAATATAGGACACTATTCTAAATATACTGAAATTATATTAAAATGGGTTATTCTTTTAGATATCACTATTTTACTAATCAATCCATTTTACGAGTTAGCTTTAACTTATAAATCAGTTGTTTATAATGGCGAGCAATTCTTAAGTATGGTTCCTTTTCTTTTATTTGATTTTCATTTGGCTCTATCTTACATAGGAGTATTTTTCTTTGTTTGTTTATTTGTTAAAAAGATTATGATTACGGCAGGTATTTATCGCAGAAAGTATATAGGAATTCTTATTGGTGTTTTATTAATAGTCTTTATTAATGGAATCTTTGTCTTCTACTCATTAATTTATGATGTTTCAATTCTTGGATTTGCATTGATGGCAAGTTTAATATATTATTTTACTTTCTTCTATTTTCCAAAAAGCTTTATTGACCGCGTTAATAATGTTATTATAACGCATACTGATTCGCCTGTTTTCATGTTTGATGCTTCTCATCAATGTATTTATCGTAACAATGAAGCCTTACATCAATTTCCATACTTTGATATAAAGAAAAAACATACCCTTGAATCAATCAGTAAAAAGCTTAAAATTGATCAACATTTGAAAATGGATGAAAAGATAATCTTTGAAGCTCATTTTAAAAATAATGAAGATGAAAAAGATTATATAATTACTTTTAATCAATTATATGATAATAAGAATAGATATGTCGGTTGTAGTTTGATTATGCAAGATACTACTGATAAGAACAAATTGCTACAACAATTACATAACTTAGCTTATTTTGATCCCCTTACAGGGATATACAATAATACATTGTTTAATCAAACAGCTAGTCAATTCCTTAAAAACCATAAAGATAAGAAATGCCTTCTTATTAAATTTGATATTCAAAGATTTAAACATATTAATGAAGTCCTTGGAAAAAAGGTTGGTGACAACATCTTGTGTGCGATCGCTGATGGATTCAAACGTTACTTACCTAAAGAATGTGTTTATGGTAGAGCTGAAACTGATCATTTCACGATATGTATTGAAAGTGATCAACCTGTGCTCACTTATATCCAACAAATATTTGATCATATTAAAGATACCTTAAATCTAGCTATTTCCATTATTCCAAGTATCGGTATATATGAAGTAGAAGATGTTAATATTACCGTTTCACAAATGTGTGATTGGGCTAATCTCGCTTCGCATACTATCAAAGGAAACTATCTTCGTCAACATGCTTACTATAAAAAAGACATGAGCCAAGAAGTATTTAAAGAACAAGAAATTATTAATGATTTACAAGATGCTTTAAATAATGATTGTTTCGATATTTATATTCAACCACAATATCACCACCAAACCAAGAAAATTGTTGGAGGTGAAGTTTTAGTCAGATGGATACATCCTCAAAAAGGTGTAATCCCTGCTACTACTTTTATTCCTATCTTTGAAAAAAACGGATTTATTGCAAGATTGGATGAATTTGTTTGGGAAAAGACTTGTCGTTATTTAAAGAAATGGATTGATGAGAACTCAGAAATTGCTAATATTCCTCTATCAATCAATATTTCTAGAGCTGATTTCTATTATATTGATGTCGAAGAGAAGTTAATTGAATTAACGAGTAAATATAACATCCCTAGAAATAAACTTGCCTTAGAGATTACTGAATCAGCTTATACCGATGATTCTAAAGATATGATTGATATGGTTAAAAGACTACAAAACCATGGTTTCATTGTTGAAATGGATGACTTTGGATCAGGATATTCTTCTTTAGCTTTATTAAAGGATTTACCTGTTAATATTATAAAACTGGATATGAATTTTCTGTCTTATAAAAATGAAGCTGATCAAGAAACAAGTCATAAAATTATTAAAGGCGTCATCAAAATGATTCAATCCCTTTCTATTCCTATTATTGTTGAAGGGGTTGAAACAAAAGAACAAGCTGATTTTGTTTCATCATTAGGATGTCACACTATTCAAGGATATTATTATGCTAAACCAATTCCGGTCAGTGAATATTTACAATTAGTTACAAAATAAAAGAACCTTTAGAGTTTATTACAACTCTAAAGGTTTTATTATTTTAATCTAGACATTGGAAGCATCGCAGCA
>CAZWXH010000010.1:0-27503 GCA_964637725.1 uncultured Coprobacillus sp.
ATAATCAGTTTGCATTAATTCATGATCAATATCAATTTGTATTAGAAAATTATATAAAAAAATTGACAAGTGAATTCACTTGTCAAAAGATTATAATTTTATTAAATAATTATTTTAAACCATTATTGAAAGTTTGAGATTCAAACATTTCAATTTCTTCTTTATAAGGAGCATGGTCTTCTATATAAGGTGTTTCTAGAATCTTAGGAACATCTTTTAATTTAGGATGGTGAACAATATAATTTAAGGTTTCAAATCCTATATAACCATAACCTATATTTTCATGTCTATCTTTATGTGCTCCTCTTTCATTTTTAGAGTCATTAACATGAACAACTAATAAACGATCTAATCCAATCTTTTGTTCAAATTCATCTAAGATATCATCAAACTTTGTTAAGTCATAACCAGCATCATTTAAATGACAAGTATCAAGACAAACACCTAATAATTCATTATATTTTACATTTTGAATAATATAAGCAATTTGATCAAAATCAATACCTAGTTCACTGCCTTTACCAGCCATTGTCTCTAAAGCAATACGGACTGTCTGATTAGCAGATAATACCATATTAAGTCCTTTAACAATTTGTTCTAAGCCCACATCTTCTCCAGCTTTAACATGTGCCCCAGGATGTAACACTAAACGTGATACACCAATAGCTTCACATCTATCAATTTCTTGTTTAAGAAAACTGACTGCTAACTCAAATGTTTCTGGTTTTACAGTATTTGCTAGATTAATAATATAGGGAGCATGAACAACAACATCGTTAATATCAATATGATGCTCTTTCATTAATTCTTTTGCTTCATCGATACGTAATTCACTGACAGGCTTCCTTGCTGTATTTTGTGGAGCCCCTGTATAGAACATGAAAGTTGTTGCTTGATATGACAACGCTTCTTTAACTGAGCCTAACATCATTTCTTTTCCACTCATAGAAACATGACTACCAATTTTTAACACTATTCTTGTTCCTCTCTTTCACGTTTTTCTATTTGTGCTTTTTTAGCACGTTCCTTCTTTTGTCTTCTGATGTCTTGTTGAATCACTTGACGTTTTTCTTTTTTCACCATTGTTTCAATAACTCTTTTACGTTTTTTCTTATATCCAGGTTTAACCTTTGTTGGCTTTCTTACAATAGACGTAATCTTTTTCTCTAAGTCAGTTTGATGTCTCACTCTTGATTTACGCTTTTCACGATCTTTACTCTCAACAAACTCTTTACCCTTTAACTCTTTGATTTCAAAAGTAATTCCTTTTTTCTCTAATGCACGAACAATATTTTCATTACTTGTATCATACATACTGTAACACTCACCAGTATACTTCCCACGTCCACAACGTCCACTTCTATGAATATAGAAGTCTAGTTCACTTGGAAAGTCTAGATTGATAATATGACTTGCTCCATCGATATCAATTCCTCTAGCAGCAATATCTGTACCAACAATGTATTGATACTCCATATTTTTTATACGACGCATCATTTGTTTTCTTTCACGAGCTTCTAAATCTCCATGAATTTCTCCAACTTTATATCCATCTTCTCTTAATTTCTTTGTAATATCAGCAGCTTCCGTTCTTCTATTACAAAAGATAATGCATATATAAGGATCAATGATCCCCATGATTTCTTTTAAAACTGTATAACGGTTACGATGTTTTGTTGGGATCAAGTAATGTGAAACATTACGTGAAGTCGTTAAATCTTCATCAATTTCTAAAATCTTTGGATTCTTCATATATTTCTTTAAAAATGGTCTTAAACTAACTGGTATTGTTGCTGAAAAAACCATCATTTGAAGACTATTCTTCATCTTTGATATAACTGCATCAATATCTTCTAAATATCCAAATTCTAATGTCATATCAGCCTCATCAATAACGAATATATCAGCTGTTGTAATCTTAAGTGCTTGTTCCTCAATTGATAAATCCTTAATTCTCCCAGGTGTTCCAATAACAATATGGGGTTGAACACTCAACTTATCAATAGCCTTTTGTTTATCACTACCACCAATAATCAATGAAACTCTTAATTCTTCATTGTGTTTTATAAATAACTTAGCATGTTCAAAAATCTGAGATGCAAGTTCTCTTGTAGGAGCAGTAATAACCGCTTGCACATGATCAGATTCAATATCTATCATATCAATAATAGGTATTAAAAAAGCATGTGTCTTACCTGTACCTGTTTGTGATATACCTATCACATCTGTATGTTTATACACCAAAGGTATAACCGATCTTTGGATTTTTGTAGGGACTTCAAATTTCATATCTTGAAGCGTTTCTTTTATAAATGGTTTTAATTGATATTGTTCAAATAATTTCATTATAACGCCTCCTCTCTTAGCCTTTTGATTATACTATAATTCTTGACAAAAATCAAAATACTTTGCATTTAAGATGATTTTCATTATTCAATGCAGGATGGTCATGTCCCTTTGTTATATGATGAGTAAAGAATAGCTTATAACATACCATTAAAATAACATCACAACTTTATCTAACATTCATATATTATGAATAGGAGGTGTTACGATGTATCCACAATTTCCTAATCAAAACTATTATCCTTATCAATCTTACTATCCTACAAATCCAATGATGCCAAATATGATGAGAAAACCTTCATTATTACAATCAATGAAGCTTTCAATGGGGCAACTTTCTATGTCATCTACTTTGCGTACTGCACAAAAAACTCTTTATACAGCTAATCAGTTAATTCCTATCGTTAATCAATTAAGACCTGTCTTGCATAATGCTACTACAGCATTCAGAGTTGTTAAAGCAGTGAAATCATTTGACTTTGATGAAATCGATCAAGAAATCGATCAAAACATTGTAGAAAAAAAAGAAGAATCAGATAAAAACGATTCTAAAAGTAATGATAATATATTTGAGAACATGTTATAAAAGCCTACATAATTACGTAGGCTTTTTGATTTGATCTAATATATCTTGATCATAATGATGAACTTCTAATAAACGAATTGCATTTCCAACTTTACATATTCCTTCTTTTATTGTGTAATCACAATAAAGCATATTATCTCTAACATCGTCATGGAAGCAATATTGTTTTATATCAGGAAAACTTTCTACTAAATCTAGATCATGGGTTGTCACAAGTGTTATGGATTGAGTCTTAAACAAATGATTCAAAACTGCTCTTGAAATAGCAATCCTTTCTTTTTCATTCGTTCCTCTTAAAATTTCATCAATAAATATTAAACATATTTTCTCTTTTGACATATCAAGAATGTTTTTCATAACTTTAATCTCTTTTACATAATAACTATCCCCTGAATCAAGATCATCCTTCATATGAATTGAACTACATAACTGAAAAGGATAATAACTAAATTCACTCGCAAAACATGTATGAAAGGCTCTTGCCATTACCATATTCAATCCAACTGTTTTTAAGAATGTTGATTTACCAGAAGCATTTGTCCCAGTTATAATACAAGAAGCATCACTTGAAAAAGAGTTCTTAACAGCATTCTTAATTTCTGGATGATAACAATCTTTAAACTCTAATTTAATATCATCTGTTTTTTTAGGTAAACAAGTCGCATAATTCTCTCTTAAATAATATATAGATAAAGAAACATCCACCATACCTACATATTCATAAATATTGATAAGATCTTTATTAAGTTCTTCTTTATTCTTCTTAAGAATAAGACATTGCAATAATGGAATAAAGAACATTCCTTGAATAAACTCCATTAAATAAAAGATATCAATTCTTTGTATTGATGAACATATCCTGTAAAGCCTTGTATGTTTTTTAGCTTTCTTTACCATTCTATCAATTGTCATTTTATCACTTTCTAAGAAAATATGAAATTGCGATAATCTTCCTAAAGAATGAACAAGTTCACAATAACTAAAAGATTGACTCATAATATCATCGGTCTTTCTTGTGTAGTGACTGTATAAAGATGATTGCATTGCTACCCATAAAAAGAGAAACATAAAAGCCTCAACACCAAAAAACAAAGGTAATACTAAACAAATAACTAATAAAATTAGTGAACCAAAAATAATATAAATATCTTTATTACTTATCTCTTTTACCTTTTTAAATAAATTTAAACATTCACTATAATATTTATCTAATTGATAGAGTTCATATATAACTTTCTTTAACTTTATATCATCATCCCAATTTCCAATCATACTTTGAAAAACATCTTGATCGATATGCGAAGAATAAAGATTACCATACATATACTCTTTTCCAATATTCGTATATGTCCGATCAATGATTTTAAACAAAGTATCTAATTCTAAATCATTGTACACAATATCATCAATATCTTTTGAATTTAACTGATGATAGTATTCTTTCGTTAAATCACTTTCGTTTTTAACTAGCACATTTGCCTTAAACATATTATATAAATTCTGTTTTTTATAATACTTAAATAAAAATGCTATAACAACAATAGTTAATATAATTGCTGCTAAAATCAAAACAACATATTCCATAGTTTCCCCTCCTTACACACACAATAAGGCCATTCCCTTAGGGTCTGTCAAACTTTTTCTTTAATTTATTAATAATTTTATATATAAATGTTTGAACATATACAGAACTAAGACTTGTCGCTAACAAAAACACAAGAGTTAAGCTTATTGTTAAAAGATTATCACTAGTTTCTGATAAAACACCAACAAAGCAGAATATCATAATAGGTAACATATAAGCATCAAAATCAATTGTTTCTTGATATTTAGCTTTTATGTTTTTTAATTCAAAAATTTTATCCATTTCTTTAGATAACGAATCTATTTCTTTATGACCTTGAATCATCTCTTTAACATCTTCAATATATTGAATAGAAGTATCTAATTCATAATATTGTTTTAAATACTCTTCTTTTTTTTGTTCAAAGACTTCATAATTTTGATTTATTAAGACATCGTGTATTTGCGATAAAGTAAATCCAAGATTTCTTAATTGTTTCACTTTATGTAAAACCAGGATCTCCTTTTCTGTATAATCACGATATCCCATATTATCTTTTTGTGGCTGTATAAATCCTTTACTTTCATATAAATTAATAGCTTTCTTAGAAAGACCAACTTCTTTAGATAGATCTTGAATATACATAAAACATTCCTCCAATACTTTATTTAGTATAACATAATTTCATTATAACAAAATAATTTATTATGTTATAATAATTTGGAGGTGATTTCATGTTAGTTAAAGCTATTACTCCTAGAGGTTATTGTAAAGGTGTTGTCAAAGCTATACAAATAGCAAAACAAGCAAGTACAATAGATAAACCCATATATATCTTAGGAATGATTGTTCATAATCAATATATTGTTAATGAATTAGAGAAGTTAGGAATTCATACCATTGATCATAAAGGAAAAACAAGATTAGAGTTATTAGATGAGATAGATAAAGGAACGGTTATTATTACTGCTCATGGAGCAAGTGAGCAAGTCTTTTATAAAGCAAAACAAAAAGGATTAAATGTGATTGATGCATCTTGTCAAGATGTCATTAAAACACATGACTTAATAAAAGATAAATTAAATGAAGGATATGATATCCTATACATAGGTAAAGTTGGTCATCCTGAGGCTGAAGGTGCTATTTCCATTGATGATAAACATATTCATCTCATCACTTCAAAAGAAGATATAGATAAAATGAATAAAGATCTTTCATATATTATCACCAATCAAACAACGATGTCTTTATACGATGTATTTGATTTATGTGAGTATGCTAAGGAAGTCTTACCACATATTGAAATCGCAAAAGAAACATGTACTGCCACAAAAATAAGACAAGAAGCAATTTCTGATATCGAAGATGATGTTGACATTGTCTTTATCGTTGGTGATCCTCATTCAAACAATACTCAAAAACTTGCATCAATTGCTTCTCTTAACAAAGAAGTCTATATGATAGAAAGTATTGAACAATTAGATATTAATGTTTTAAAAGGAAAGAAAAAAGCAGCCGTATCATCTGGTGCTTCCACTCCTACTTATCTTACAAATCAAGTTATTAATTATTTAAAACAGTTTGATGAGAACAATCCTCAAACTTATCTAAAACCAATTATTGAAACAAAAAAAATATTAGACTAAAAGAAGAAACTTATAAATATCTTCTTTTTTTCTAAAAAAGAATCATAAATAAACATTATGATTCTTCATCAGGTAACCATTTTACCTTATGATAATAAATTAAGAACATTATCGCACATGTTATCCAGGTCACTGGCCAACCAAAGAATACAAAGAAAACATCGGATGTAAACTTCGTAACAATCGCCAAATAAATTTGTCTTAAGATAACAAAGTTAAAGACCATAATATACATAGGGACTGATGACTTTCCGGCCCCTCTTAATACACCATTATAAATCTGAGTGAATGGTAAAAGGATATAAAATGGTATAAATGCGAGTTGCATAGTTCTACCCGCTTCGATAACATCACGTTCATTATTAAATATAGCAATGAACTCTTTACCAAAGACAAATAATGAAACAGATATAACCGCAATAACAGCCAAGGTCATATATAAAGCACTTTTTGATCCTTTTTTAACACGATCATATTTTTTAGCTCCAATATTTTGTCCAACAAATGTTGTAATTGCCATGTTAAAACTTTGAAGTGGTAAGTTGACAAAGCCATCAATTCTTATTGATGCAGAGTATCCCGCCACCACACTTGATCCAAAGGAGTTAACATAGGATTGAACAACTACATTTGATAATGAAACTATACTTTGTTGGATTCCTGTTGGTAATCCAATAAGAATAATTCTTTTTAAAATAGTCCAATGAAAATGAATTTGTTTAATATAGAGGCGATGTGGTCCATCACTTTTCATTAATACTGCAACAACTAAAATAGCACTGACTCCTTGAGCAATCAATGTGGCATAACCAGCCCCTGCAACTCCTAATCCTAAATACTTAACAAATATGAAGTCTAATATAATATTAATTATACAAGCGATAATTAAAAAATATAATGGCCTTTTAGAATCCCCCATAGCACGAAGAATCCCAGCACCCATATTATAAATCAAAGCAAAAGAGATTCCTGCAAAGTAAATTACTAGGTACGTTGATGATTCAGGAAAAACATCAGCCGGAATACCAATCGCATGAAGCATTGGGTTTGTCCCTAAAACTCCAACAATAGTAAGTACTATTGACATAACAATCGTTAATGCGGATGCACTATGTACGGCTTTCTTTAGATTTTTATGATCTTCAGCACCATAATACTGAGCAATGATAACTCCTGCTCCAGTTGCAAGCCCCATAAAAAAACCAATTAACATATTGGTGATTGGTGATGATGCTCCAACAGCAGCTAGAGCTTCTTTTCCTACATAGTTTCCTACTACATATGCATCGACTGTATTATATAATTGTTGAAATAGGTTCCCAATAAGTAATGGTATTGAAAACCAAAATATAGACTTGGCAATTGGTCCATTAATTAAATCTACCTTTTTTTTCTGTCTCATAATATTCCCCCACTAATAATGATATTGTACTCCTTTTTTTAAATAAATAAAGGTCTATATGTTAATAATTGCAAGATATGAAAATTATATAGTTTTAAAATATTTTTCTATATAATGGATATATGGAGGGTGTATATGAGTAGAAATATTATATTTTTTGATGTAGATGGAACATTAGTAGATGTTAGAGGTGCTAGAGAATTTATTCCTGAATCGACAATTAAAGCAATACAAGCAACTAGAGAAAAAGGTAATCTTTGTTTTTTATGTACAGGAAGAAGTAAAGCTGAGATATTTGATCATATATGGGAAGTAGGCTTTGATGGACTGATTGGAGCTGGTGGAGGTTTTGTAGAAATTAATAACGAAACTCTTTATCACAAAAAAGTGACAAAAGAATCTATTGAGCATGTTGTAGATTTTTTTGAAAAACATGGCTTTGATTACTATTTAGAAAGCAATGGAGGTCTATACGCAAGTGAAAATCTTGTTGAAAGATTAGAGTATATTACTTATGGTGATCTAAAAAATGATCCCCTAGCAAGAGAAAAAAAGGAAAAAGAACCAAGTCATTTTATTCCTGCATTAAAACAAGGACATGACTTGCATAGAGATGATGTCAATAAAATCTGTTTCTTAGAAAAAGGTGGTTTCCCTTTTGAAAATATTAGAGCAGAGTTTGAAAAAGAATTTAATGTTATTCACTGTACAGTTCCTATGTTTGGTGATGATAGTGGAGAATTATCTGTTCCTGGTGTACACAAAGGTTCGGCAATCGATGAACTTATTCATCACTTAGGTATTCCTAAAGAAAACACTTATGCTTACGGTGATGGACTTAATGATATTGAAATGTTAGAATTCTGCCAGTATGGAATTGCAGTAGGAAACGCTAAAGAAGGACTTAAAGAAATCGCTGATGAAGTGACTGATGATATTTTAAATGATGGTGTTTATAATTCAATGAAGAAACATGGATTAATCTAAAAAGGAGCATTGCTCCTTTTTATTTTTGTAAATAAGATGATATCGCATAGACAATCTGGCCATTATACTCTATCTTTGACCAGCCATTACTATGAATACCAATACGTTTCACATACTCACCATTTTTTAATAAATGAATAACTTGACTACCATCAACCGTTGGTTTATCACGTAAATTTGTTTCTGTCTTAGCTGTGACTTGTTCATCAACACTTGTATATCCATCACCTACGGATGGTTTTATAGGTGCTTCTTTTTCAATAACTTTATCACTTAAATAACTTGTTATAGCATAGACAGTTTGACCATTATATATTAATCTAGACCAGCCATTTTGACCTACTGCTGTTCTATCAAGAAAAGTCCCACTGATTAATTTCCCAACAACTTCTCCGTCCGTTGTAGGAAGTAATCTTAAATTAACCTCTTCTTTTGCGGTCATTTTATCAGATTTTGGTGAGAACTTTTGATTAGAAACAATATCTTCTTTTTCCTTAATAGATAAATCTGTTGTTAAATAACTTGTTATGGCATAAACAGTTTGTCCATTATAGTTAAGTTTTGACCAACCATTTGTTCCGACACCTATTCTTGTAAGTGTTTCACCATTTGTTAGGGTGGCAATTACGCTCCCTTTTGTTGTTGCACTACTTCTTAAATTAGTTTTCGCTTTAGCAGTTATTTTTTCATTCACTGAAGAATATTTCTTTTCTTCTTCAGTTAATGGAACTTTTGCTTTAGGAGTAGTAGCGCTTGTGTTTTTAGGGTTACTTTTTTTGTTTTCAAAATAACAAACAACCATATCAACATTTCCATTAACACCACTCACTTGTCCTTTATTCGTATACTGCCAAGCATGACAAAGACCATTATAATCAGGTTTTTGTTTATCTGGATAAATAGTTGATGAATATTGGGCAATCCAAACTTTATGTTTTTTTTCAATAGCACTCACATTCCAATGAGTTTCAAGATCATTTAATGAAGTATAAAACATTGTTTCATATTTTTGTTTAGCGATAGTATCTAAATAAGCTAAAGCATGTGTTGTAAGCTGTTGTGAAGATAGTTTATAAGTACGGCTTGTTGGATGTTTATATCCTTCACAATCATATACAACAGGATAAGAAATACTATATCCATTAATACATTCAAGTGTCCAGTTTGCTTCCTCAATGGCTTCTTGTTCATTTAATGCAGTCGAATAAAAATAGACCCCTACAAGTACTCCTGCTTTATTTGCTTGTTGAATATTATAATCAGCATTATCATCTTTGTATATAACCCCATCTTCACCACGATATCCAATTCTAATAAACGCAAAATCAACTTGTTCTTTGACTTTATTCCAATTAATCTTTCCTTGCCATTTAGAAACATCTATTCCATTACTTTGTCCTTGATTAACTGCAAGATTATTGGCATCTATACTTGTTCCCTCTTCAGTCTCATCAATGTTTTCTGGATCCACAGTCGCATCCCCAACTAATGTAGTATTATAATTTTGAGTTTTCTCTTTTTCTTTTCCTTCATTATGATTGAAGAAAAAAACTATTAAAAAAATAATAACAACAATAACAATACTTGATAACAAAATCCATTTCTTATTTTGTTTAATAATATCCATCTCTATATCCCCCTATATAGATTTATTATAACGCAATCTGTAAAGAAAAAAAAGATGTCTTTAATAGACATCTTCCTGATATTCTATAACATGATCATTTTCATAAACTATTTTAGCACTATGAAATCGATTATCTTTAATCCATTCAAAGAAATGATAGTCACCTTCCCACAAAGGTAAAGTTTCTATGTGATTATCATCAATCCACTCAAGATGTCCTTCATCACATACTTCATTCATTTCTCCACTAAAATCATCACAGGTATATATAAACATACCTTCATCTTGGCCATGATATAGTTTAGGAAACATAACAAAGCCATGAAGTTTTAAAGTATGAACAGATAGTCCGGTTTCTTCATAAACTTCTCTTTTTATACATTCTTGGGCACTTTCACCATCTTCAAACTTCCCACCAACACCAATCCATTTTCCTTGATTGATGTCATTTTGTTTTTTGACTCTGTGTAAAAGTAAAGTTTGATTATTTTTCTTTAAATAACACATTGTTGTTAAAATCATTTTAACGATATTGATAGTAATCAGGAGATGATCCTTCTATTATCTCTATCTTCACTTCCTTTTCTAGCAGTTCTTTTAGTTTAGATACCATGATGTTTTCGACATGATGATTCACATCAATAAGTAAAATATCATGATCAATCGCATTCTTTGCCTGATGATACTTTGTATCACCAGTTATATATGCATCGACTTGACCATACAATTCTTCCATCATGGAAGCTCCAGATCCACCACAAACAGCAACCGTTTCTACAGTATTCACTACTCCAGCATATTTAAAATGTTCTAAATGATAAACCTTCTGTACATGATCAATAAATTCAGATTGTGTCATTGGTTTATTGAGTTTGGCCTTTTGGATTATTCCTGTTTCATCAGCAACTTGCATATCATTAACACCAAGTTTTTCAATTAACCATCGATTCATTTTGGCATTATCCAACGATGTATGGGCACTATAGACAACAACATTATTTTGAATAGCTTTAAAAATGAATTTTCCCATAATATCATCATTATTGATATTGATGATAGGATCTAATAAAAAAGGATGATGTGTTATCAACATTTGACAACCTTTTTCTATGGCTTCATCTATTGTTTGTAAATCAGCATTTAAAGATATCATGACACTTTGAACTTCTTGATGGATATCACCAATTTGAAGACCACACTTATCCCATTCCTCTTGTAAAGATAATGGAAAATGTCTTTCCATAATTTCAATAATTTCTTTAGCTAACATCTAATTCACCTTCAATCATTTCAATAATATGAGTAACCTCGATAAAACGTGGATGGTTCTTTTCCAAAGACTTTAATATTTCTTGATTAATTTCTAATTGTCTATGCCATTTTTCATAAAACAAAGCATTTTTTTGTTTTCTAAGACAAGGTCCAAAATAGAAATCTTCCTCTTGGTAGTTTAACTTTTCTGTTGTTTTTTCACACACAATAATTTCATAAATATGGTTTGCATCCTTAACAATGCTTTCATCGATAATGACCATCTGTTGTTCACTTAAATACTCACGTAATAATTCTATCCCAATATTAGATTGTAAAATAAAGCGATGATCATTATGATATTCTTTATGTTCATCTAATATATCAATAGTGAGTTTTCCACCCATACCACATATACTTATCATATCTACATCTTTATCAAGAATAGGATTCATACCACTTCCAAGAAGTGGTATGACATGTTTTTCTAATTGATATTGTTCTATTGTTTCAATAGATGCGTTAATGGGTCCACTTGCTATATCACATGCATATGCTTTTTCAATCACATCTTCTTCTACTAAATAACATGGTAGATAAGCATGATCTGTTCCTATATCAGCAAGTACTTCCCCTTGTTTATATTTCTTAATTATATCTGCAATCGCTTGTAACCTTTTTGATAGTTTCATAATTAACGATCTAAGAAATCTTTCAAACGTTTAGAACGAGAAGGATGTTTTAATTTTCTTAATGCTTTTGCTTCAATTTGACGAATACGTTCACGAGTAACATTGAATTCTTTTCCAACTTCTTCTAATGTTCTTGTACGTCCATCATCTAAACCAAATCTTAAACGCAATACTTTTTCTTCACGATCAGTAAGTTCAAGTAAAACTTCATTTAATTCATCTTTTAATAATTCATTGGCAGCATAATCATCTGGTGACATTGCCCCTTCATCTTCGATAAAGTCACCTAAATGTGAATCATTTTCTTCACCAATTGGTGTTTCTAAAGAAACTGGTTCTAATGATATTTTTTGAATTTCTCTTACTTTTTCAGGTGTCATTCCTTCCATGTTTTCAGCAATTTCTTCAGCCGTCGGTTCTCTTCCTAACTCTTGAATTAATTGTCTTTGAACACGTGTTAACTTATTAATCGTTTCAACCATATGTACAGGAATACGAATTGTTCTTGCTTGATCAGCAATTGCACGTGTAATGGCTTGTCTAATCCACCAAGTCGCATAAGTTGAAAACTTAAATCCTTTTGTATAATCAAATTTCTCAACTGCTTTAATTAATCCCATGTTTCCTTCTTGAATAAGATCTAAGAATAACATACCTCTTCCAACATATCTTTTGGCGATAGAAACAACCAAACGTAAATTGGCTGCTGCCAATTTCTTCTTCGCATCTTCACTTCCTTGTATGATACTTTGAGCTAATTCAACTTCTTCTTCATGACTTAATAATTCAACTCTCCCAATTTCTTTTAAATACATTTTTACAGGATCATTGATTTTAACATTGCTTCCTAATTGTGCTTCTTCTTCCTCATCATCATTAGAATACATTGTCGCAGTATCATTAGTCATCATATCGAAATCACCACCAAAATCTAAGTCGGGGATTTCTTCTGTAATTTCACCTTCAAGTTCTTCTAAATCTTCTAAATCCGTTTCACCTTTAAGTAAATCTTCTTCATTGATATCATCTAAGGCATCTAATCCATCTTCAATACTAATATCACTTTCAGTGATAAATTGTAATAATTCTTCAGCAGATTCATCATCTAAATCATATTTAGATAAAAAATCATCTAAATCATCTTGTGAAAGAGTTCCTCCTAATGCTTCAGCTGTCGCCTTAATTAAATTCTTTAAATCATCAAATGTAACAGGTGATGCCTTTTTACTTGTTTCTTTTTTCATACTTTACTCCTTCTCGTTTTCTAATTTTACTATTTCACTTAAGATCAAAGCCTTTTGACTAGGATCTAAGATATAATTAAACTGTTCTAACAATTGTTGCTTTTTCATCTTTCTGGCATTAGCCCCAATTGTTTTTATATAATCATCTATTGCTTGTTCCTCATACTTTATAGGAAGTGGTGATTGAGATATTCCAACTACTGTTTTTATTAAAGCATCTTTTTTTATGTTATCAATGAAATCAGCAATTTCTAATTCATTATGTGTTCGATAGTAATCCACAATATAAGAGGCAATGACGCGATATTGATCATCATACATAAAACCAGCTTTGGCTTCATACTTTAAAGCAACCTCTTTACTATTCAACATATAAAACAACAAATCATGTTCAGCCTTATGATATTTATCAATAATCTCGATTGTTTTTTTAACTTCATAATATACATTTTCTTCTTTAGCAGGTTTCATACCTGCTACTTTTTGATTGATAATATCATAAGAAAAACCTGATTTTTTAGATAATGCATGAATATAATAATCTTTATCAACTTCATCTTTGACTCTTATAATCTCTTCACACATCTTTTCCAAATATTGTTTTCGATCATCATAGTTTTGTGGATCAAGCATTTTATATTCAAATTCCATTTGAAACTCAATTGGTTTTACTTTCTTCTTTAATGCTGACTCTAGACCATCCTTACCATGTTCTTCATATATTTCATCAGGATCCCTATTATCTGGTAATACGATAATTTGAACCTTCAACCCTGCATTTTCTAAATCAGAAGACATCTTACTCATTGCTCTTTGTCCAGCTTGATCACCATCAAGACATAGATAGATAGTTGATGTAAGACGCTTCAAGGCTTGAATATGACCTTTGGTAAGCGCAGTTCCCATAATTGCCACAGTGTTTTCAATGCCAGCTTTATACATCGCTATGACATCCATAAAGCCTTCTAAGAGATAAACGAATCCAGCTCTTTTAACAGCATCACGACACTGATGATAATGATATAAAGTCCGACCTTTAATAAATATATCTGATTCAGGTGAATTTACGTATTTACTGTCTGTTTGTGTTGGCTTATAAATACGTCCACTAAATCCAATAACTTGTCCGACTTGGTTATATAAAGGAAAAATGATACGATCATTAAACCTATCAAAATGTTGATTTGATTCAATAACCAACCCCGACTTTACCATATCAATTTCTTTATATCCCAATTTATCAAATGCTGAATATAAGACCGACTCAAGAGGGGCATATCCAATTTGAAACTCTTTTATTAATTCTTCAGAAAAATGACGTTTAGTCAAATAAGTTTTCGCTTCTAAACCCAATTTCGTATTTAAATAATAACTATATATTTTCTGTGCTTCTTGGTGCATTTGATATAATTCAACATGTTCTTGTTTAACTGGTCTTGATTCAACATCCAAGTGATATTCACTTATATCCACTCGACCAAATTCAGCAACATTTTTAACTGCTTCAATGTATGATATCTTCAGGTAGTCTTGTAAAAACGTAAAGACATTACCTCCCGTGTGACAAACAAAACACATAAAAATTTGTTTATCAGAAGAAACTGACATAGAAGGATGTGTATCATCATGGAAAGGACATACAGCCATATAATTTCTACCCTTTTTTTCAAGAGATAGGTATTGTCCCACAACATCAACAATATCAACGCTTTGTCTTATTTCATTGATTTTCTCTTGTGATAGACGAGCCATATGTCTTCCTCCTTTATTATAATTTTACTCTTTCTTTAATATAGCTAACCAACTCAGCGATAGGTAAACGCACTTGTTCCATACTATCTCTATCACGAAGTGTAACTGATTGATCGTTTTCTGAATCAAAGTCAACAGTAATACAGAACGGTGTTCCAATCGCATCTTGTCTACGATAACGTTTCCCAATTTGTCCTGCGACATCAAATTCAACATTAAACTCTTTTGCTAAGGCAGAATAAACTTCTGTTGCTAATTCACTTTGTTTCTTAGTCAAAGGTAATACAGCAGCTTTAATTGGCGCAATTGCTGGATGTAAGTGCATCACAATACGAGTATCATTCTCTAATTGTTCCTCTTCGTATGCATCTGCCAAAACAGCTAAGAATAAACGATCAGCACCAACTGATGGTTCAACTACATAAGGAATATATTTTTCATTAGTTTCAGGATCAAGATATTCTAAACTCTTCTTTGAATGATCTTGATGTTTAGACAAGTCATAATTTGTTCTATCAGCAATTCCCCATAATTCTCCCCATCCAAAAGGATAAAGATACTCAATATCAGAAGTTGCTTTAGAATAGAAAGATAACTCTTGAGCTTCATGATCTCTAAACTTCAAATTATCTTTTTTAATTCCTAAGTCTAATAAGAAATTCATACATTGTGATTTCCAATAATCAAACCATTCTAAATCAGTATCAGGTTTACAAAAGAATTCTAATTCCATTTGTTCAAATTCTCTTGTTCTAAAAACAAAGTTACCTGGGGTAATTTCATTTCTAAATGCTTTTCCAATTTGTCCAATTCCAAAAGGAACTTTCTTACGTGTTGTTCTTTGAATATTTTTAAAGTTTACAAATATACCTTGAGCCGTTTCAGGACGTAAATATACAACATTTTTTGCATCTTTTACAACTCCCATATATGTTTTAAACATTAATTCAAATTCTCTTATATCAGTAAAATCATTACTTCCACAATGTGGACAAGTAATATTATTTTCTTTAATATAATCCATCATCTTTTCTGGTTCCCAACCATCACTATGAATTTCAGGATTAAAATCTTCAATCAGTTTATCAGCACGATGTCTTGTCTTACAACTTTTACAATCAATAAGAGGATCACTAAAGCCACCAATATGACCACTTGCTTCCCATACTCTTGAATTCATAAAAATAGCTGAATCTAAACCAACATTATATGGTGATTCTTGTATAAATCTCTTCCACCATAATTGTTTGATATTATTCTTCATTTCAACACCTATTGGACCATAATCCCAAGTGTTTGCAAGTCCATCATAGATTTCAGATCCTTGATAAACAAAACCTGAATTTTTTGCATGTGAAACTAACTTATCCATATCTAAATTTGTCATTATTTTTACCTCTTCTTCTCTTTTTTATACATTCATATAAAGAATGAAAGACTTAGCCTTAATTATGCTAAGTCATGTTTTTTATATTAAATGTGAACGTCTATATTTATACCCTTATAGTAGTTTTTTGTCAACCAATTATAAGGGTGTTCTATAAATATGTTCTTTCATTTAACCATTTTAATATATGAAAATATACATCTCTTTTTTTATTTTCAAATAAAAGGGCATGTCTCATGTTCTTAAATACAAAAAACTGAACATCTGAGATATTTGCTTTTTTATATTTATCAACTAAATGTTGATTATTTTTAGTCATTGAATCATATTCACCAGCTCCAATATAGATAGCAAGATGTTTAGGAATCAGGCGGATTGTTTCATCATTATTCACATCATTCATAACCTCTATAATATCTCTATAGCCTTGTATTGTATATACAAAGTGAGTCATTGGATCATTTAAATATTTTCTAATTTCTAAAGCATCACTTGTTAACCAATCAACCTCTGTTTCATGTTGGGAAATAGCTTTGTTTTTGGCTTGATGAAAGTTATTAAAATAACCTTGTGATTTATAAAGCGGTCCTTTAATTGTCTTCATCAAATAAAGATAACTCTTTTTAGTATATTGACGATCAACCCTTGAAGGAGTTCCAAGTAAAATTATACCATCAATAAAGTCCCCATATAGACTGGCATACTTTCTTATAAGGACAGAACCTAAATCTGTGCCTAACATGAAGTATGGAACATCGGGATAATGTTTGCGCATAATATTTTGGAGATGATGCATATCTTTTACAAGATTCAAAACACCTTCATCTTTTCCAAAATATCCTTGTTCAAAATCTATCAATGACTTTCCATGACCTACAAAATCACTTACAACAACCACAAAACCTTGGTCTAATAAAAATGATGCAAAGTGATCATAGCGATCAGCATGTTCACCCAAGCCATGATGGATCTGAACAACCCCTTTACTACGTAAAACAACCTTAGGTTCATAGACATAATAACGGACATGGACATGCATACATGATGTATAAGTCGCCATTCTTTTCATGCTATGACCTCCTTTTTACAGGGCGGAATTGCCCTTTAGGTTTAATCAAAGACTTCTTTTCAAAACCAATTAAATCTTGTCTTTTTGCAAGGGTTAATGCCTTATGAACAAGATGATAATTATTAGGATTACGATATTGCATCAATGCTCTTTGCATGGCCTTTTCTTCTGGTGTCTTCGCTACATAAACAGGCGTCATATCACGAGGATCAAGTTCAGTATAATACATTGCTGTTGATAATGTTCCAGGAGTTGGATAGAAGTCTTGAACTTGTTCTGGTTGGTGACGAATATCACGAAGGTACTCAGCTAATTCAATTGCACTATCTAAATCTGAACCTGGATGGGAAGACATTAAATAAGGAACTAAGAATTGATTCATATTTGCTTCTTTATTTAACATTTGATATTTATCTACAAACTTTTCATAAAGTTGTCTTCTTGGTTTTCCCATTTTATCTAAGACTTGATCACTTATATGTTCAGGGGCAACTTTTAATTGACCACTAATATGATGTTTAACAAGTTCTTTAAAGAATGAATCATCTTTATCATGCATCAAATAATCATAACGTATACCTGAACGCACAAAGACTTTTTTAACACCATCTAATGATCTTAATTTTTTGAGTAACTCTAAATAATTTTGATGATCAACTTTTAAGTTCTTACAAGCACTTGGCCATAAACATTGTTTGTTAACACAGGCTCCAAGGGTTGCTTGTTTTTCACAACTTGGTTCTCTAAAGTTTGCGGTTGGTCCCCCAACATCATGAATATATCCTTTAAAATCTGGATCATCAATCATTAATTTTGCTTCATTGATTAATGAATCATGAGATCTCGCTTGAATAATTCTTCCTTGATGGAAATTTAATGCACAAAAGTTACAAGCCCCAAAGCATCCACGATTGCTAATCAAAGAAAACTTAACTTCTTCAATAGCAGGGATATAATCGTACATAGGATGATATGTTCTTTGATATGGCAAGGCATATGTATCATCAAATTCAATTTGCGTTAAAGGTCTATTAGGTCTGTTTTGAACAATATAAAATCCACTATAAGGTTCTACTAATGTTTTCGCGTTATAATGATCAGTATTAAGATATTGAACTCCAAAAGACTTTGCATATGCTTCTTTATTATTTAAAACATCTTCATAAGAAGGAAGTAAGACATATCCCTCAGGTACAACTGATAAATCTATAGTTTTAAAAACTGTTCCATCTAGATAAGTTAAATACTGTGCTTCAATGCCAGCATCTAATGCCTCAGCAATTTCTACAACACTATTTTCACCCATTCCATACATCAATATATCGGCATTTGCATCAACTAAAATTGACTTACGGACTTTATCATCCCAATAGTCATAATGTGATAAACGACGCAAACTTGCTTCAATACCACCAATTAAAATCGTTGTATCTTTATAAGCTTCTCTAGCTTTTTGACTATAAACAATAACAGCACGATCAGGACGATGTCCTCCCTCACCATTATTAGAATAACTATCCTTTCTTCTTTTTCTCTTAGATACACTATAATGATTCACCATCGAATCAATATTTCCACTAGAAATTAAAAAGCCTAACCTTGGTTTACCAAAACGCTTAAAATCATCAAGTGAATGCCAATCAGGTTGTGCTAAAAAGCAGACCTTAAAACCTCGACTTTCAAGTGTCCTTGTTATAATTGCTGCACCAAAAGATGGATGATCTACATAGGCATCTCCACTGACATAAATAAAATCAGGTTGTTCCCATCCTCTTTCAAGCATTTCTTCTTTTGTTGTTGGTAGAAATTGTCCCATAGTATCACCTCTCATTTGTTAATTATTATACACCATTTAAACAAGAATAAGAATAAAATTGTGCAGAAGTCTACACAATTTGTCTAATAAATGTTTTTGTCTTTAAATTAACTCCAGTGTATTCATCAATATAATACTCCATAATACGAATTAATTCTTTAATTATATGATCTTCAATTTGTAAAAGATCAATAGATTCAATAGAAACCTTATGAATATGACGAAATGCTTTTAATAATGAAACATTCATAGTTTGATGATGCCCAAGATGTTCATGACATAAAAAGCCACCATCTTCTAAAGAGATTGAAACAACTTGTGAACTTCCACAAATCACACATCCCTCGACATCAATAGAAACACCATTATGATCTAATATAAAAACATTAAATAATAAATAAACAAGCAAAGGATTATAACCATTGTTTAAAGCTTGTAAACAATGATATAAAATATCATATTCAGTTTCATTGGGTTTATTTTCTTCAATATAACGATAGAAATATTCTAATATATAATTTCCAATGATTTCTGATTCCAAGTTTTCTTTAATATGTCTTAAATAATCAAGAGGGTTGGCTTTAATTAATGAACTTAATCCCTTTTTTAAAGATAAAGTCATTTCACTTATCATTAAAGACTGACACGCTCTTGCATTTTTACTTGTTATCTTTTGTGTTCCTCTAGCAAGTAAACCAATTTTTCCATACTCTTTAGTATAAATATGAATCAATGAATCATTTTCTTTATATGCAGTTGTTTTCAGGATAATCCCTTCGACATTGACTTCATTAATAGTCATTTTCATCGTATCCAAACTCCCTAAGATACTTTTGCTTATTTCGCCAATTTTTTTCTACTTTTACAAATAACTCTAAATCAACAGGAACTTGTAAAAATCTTTTCATTTCTCTTCTTGCATTTTGTTTAATCTTTTTAATCATACTTCCTTGTTTACCAATGATGATTGCTTTTTGAGTAGGTCTATCAACAACAATTGTTGCCATAAGATAGACACCGTTTTGATCTTCTTCCATCTTTTCAATAACAATCGCAACATCATGAGGCACTTCATCATGAGTAAAATATAATATTTTTTCACGAACAAACTCAGCCATAATAAATCTTTCAGGATGATCAGTAATATGATCACTTGGATAATACATAACACCCTCATTTAAATCATTCTTGATAGTATTCAATAATTCATCAATATTATCTCCATTTAATGCACTAATCGGAATAATTTCTTTAAAATCAAATAAATCTTTCCATTCTGTTAATCTTTCAATGATTTTATCTTTTGACAACAAATCTATCTTAGTTAAGACTAAATAAACTGGTCCATCTGCTTCCTTTAATCTTTCAATTATAAATTTATCACCCTTACCTATCGTTTCATCACAAGGTGCTAAAAAGAGTACAATATCAACACCAAAGATACTATTCAATGCATTTGTATTCATAAAAGAACCTAAACCATCTTGAGGTTTATGGATACCTGGAGTATCCATAAAGATAATTTGTGCTTCTTCATCAGTATAAATTCCTTGAATGGTATTTCGAGTTGTCTGCGCAGTTGCAGACGTAATCGCTAATTTTGTTTTTAATATATCATTAAGTAATGTTGACTTCCCAACATTAGGTCTCCCAACGATGCTTACAAATCCTGATTTAAACATTATAAACTCTCCCCTATAAATGCCTTTGGTAATAATTCTTGCATATTTGTGACTTCATAAAACTCTTTACTACCTAAAACAATAGGTGTTAAAGGATCTAATAATTCTGCTAATACTTGGCGACATGCTCCACAAGGTGAAATTAATGGTGAACAATCTCCAACAATTGCTAAAGCTTCAATATCATCTTTTCGATACCCTTGGCAATAAGCTTGAAATATAGCATTTCTTTCGGCACACATTGTTGATCCATAAGCAGCATTTTCGATATTTGTACCATGTATCAATTTACCATTTTTCAATAAAACACATGCTCCAACTTTAAAATGAGAATAAGGAACATAGGCATTATTTGTTGCTAAAAATGCTTCATCTACTAATTTTTGATAATCCATAGTCTTACTTCCTTTCAATTTGAAGTTGATTTAAAATCTCTTTTTGTAATGCTATCATTATAACTTCATCTTTTTCTTCCATATGATCATAACCTAAAAGATGTAATAAACCATGTAAGAATAAAAAATTCATTTCTCTTTTTAAAGAATGATTATATTCTTTTGCTTGTAATATGGCATGATCAATAGAAATAAAAATATCTCCGAGACTTCTAGGCATCCCTTCTACATAAAATTGATCACTATCTTCTAACGCAAAACTAATAACATCAGTAGCACGATCAATATGACGATATTCCCTATTCATTTCATGAATTCTTTTGTCATCAACAATGACACAAGATAGTTCAACATCATCCTCAATCTTTAAATGTTTTAAAGTCGCTTCAATAATTTCAATAAATTGTTTTTCATAACTTTCTTCACTTAACTTATCTTCATCATCATATACAAAATCAATTGCCATAGTCTCACCCTTCATTTCTTATTCTTCCTTTTTCCATTATAGCATATTCAACATTCTTCTTCACTAATTTTGTTTGGTGGTTAACCATAATATAAATTCTATTTTGATCCTTTAGTAAATACTTTTGAATACGTGATGCGAGGACTTGATCCATATGCGAGAAAGCCTCATCTAATATAATCACATCAAAGTCTTGACATAAAGTTCTTATTAATGCAATAACTTGCCTTTGTCCTAATGATAAAGGAGTTCCATCCTCACTCAATGTTAAATGAAACATATCAACAAGATTCTCTTGATGAAACAATTTCAAGTATTTTAAAATCTTCTTTTCATCATGACATAATAAATTATCAAATACAGACATATGTAAAAAAGAAGGTGTTTGACAAATATATCCTACATGTTGATACATTGATTTTAAATCAATATCTCTTAATTCTTGATTATTAAAATAAATATCACCTGTATAATTTAAATCACTACCCATTAACAATCTTAACAAAGTTGATTTCCCACAACCGGTCTCTCCTTTTATAATCAAATGCGAAGAAATAGTAAAATCAATATGTTCAAAGATAGGTAATTCATATCCATAAGCATATCCAACATTATCTAGTCTTATAGAGACAATCTTCTCTTGAATTTTATCTTTAATCATATCCTCTTCTTTTTCAAATGTTTTGTATTTTTCATATATCAACAACATTTGTTTATATTGACTCACAAAAGAAACAATATTAAAAACAGGTTGAATACAATAAGACATTAACATATAAAACATTAAGACTTGTCCAATTGTTAAGGCCTTTTCTTGATAGAAATAAAAACCAAGAATAAGGATAACACCATAGAAAACATAAATAATATATTGAATCATAGAGTTCATTTGATTTAAATACAATGCTTGTTTTTCTTTATTCATTGCTTGATCTAAATAAATATCATAACTTCTTTCTCTTTCTTTTTGAAGTAATGAATAATGCTTTATCATCATTTGGTTTTCAATTAATTCTAATAAATGGTGTTGATAAACAAAATGAGATTCTAAATATTCTTGACTTATAACTTGTAAAGTCTTCATTCTTTTATAACTAATTAGAACTATTGTCATAAGCATAATAAGTACAACACAAGCCATCTGTATATTCATAAATATTAATCCTATAAAAAATACAAGAAATGATAATGCATCTAAAAACAATCTTTCTAAACATTCGATACTCATTTGACTTAAATCAAACAAACTTAATAATTGACTTTGAATATATCCTTTATCTTGATAGAAATATGAATAAGGTAAGTTCAACATATTCATTGAAGAAGAAAAAACATAATCTTCATCTACTGCTCTAACTAAATGAATAGTTTCTTTTGTTTTTATCTTTTCAATTGTTGTTTTGATGAGTTCAATAGTGATATAAGTTATACATACAACAATAACATAGAAAAACTTAGTATCAATATGAATATAATCAAGAATAATTTGAAAGAAATAACTTGATAGATATCCTAACAAGGATATCCATATTCCTTTGAAAAATAATGACCACACATGTTTTTTATATGAAGACATTGTTTCATACAAGAAACGATAATAAGGCTTATATGATAATTCTGGAACTCTTCCAACATGAATGATAGAAATCATCTTTAAAGAATAATGCTCATCCATTTCTTCTTGATATAATGTGACAAGACCTCTTGCAGGATCTCCTATTTTATATTCATCATCATTTATTTCATATAAAACTACAAAATGTCCTATTCCTTCATATATCATATGAAGGATACAAGGTAACTTCACTTGTTCTTTTATATTAGAAAGAGATGCATCATATGCAGTTGACTCAATTTGATAACTCTTCAAACATTCAATCATTCCTTTAATTGAAATACCTGATTGATTCAATCTTGCTTTTCTCTTTATTTCTTTTATCTCTTCCTTAAACCCAAAAAAACTTAAAATCATTAAAATACAATAAGCACCACAAGCCTTTTCTTCGTCTTGTAAATAGACTGGATATTTTTTCATATAAAAACCCCCTTACTTCTATATACATAAAAATAAGAGGTTTTTCTTTTTTTATTTAAAATTTCTTAAAATATTTTTTAATTTATCAATAAATTCATCAACATGTTCCTCTTCAATAATGAATGGTGGTAACATTCTTATAACATGACTACCAGCAGTCACAACAATCACACCATCATTTAAGAGTTGTCTAACAATATCCTTTACATCATGTTTAAAAACTAAGCCTTGCATTAACCCAATTCCCCTTCTTGAATCAACACAATCAAATTCCTCAACCACTTCATCTAATCTCTCAATTAAGTATTCAGAAATATCTCTGACATGTTCCAACATATTTTCCTTGTTTAAAACATCAAAAACCGTTTTAACTGCCATAGAGACAAATGGATTTCCTCCATACGTACTACCATGATCACCAGGTTGCATAGCGTTTGCATATTTTGCGTTTGCAACAAAAGCACCTACTGGAACTCCCGCTCCAATTCCTTTAGCAAGACATACAATGTCTGGCATTATTCCATATTGGAAATAAGTCATTATTGAACCTGTTCTTCCCATTCCACATTGAACTTCATCTAAGATCAAACATATATCATGTTCATCACATAAACTTCTTAATTCTTTTAAAAACGATTGTTGGCAAGGATTAATACCTCCCTCACCTTGGATAGGTTCAACAATAATAGCAGCAGTCTTTTCATTAACGAGTTCTTTAACACTTTCAATATCATTAAGCAAAGCATAATTAACACCTTCAATTAAAGGACCAAACGCTTCTTGATAAAGAGGATTTCCAGTTAACTTTACTGATCCAGTTGAACGACCATGAAACGAATGATGAAAAGAAATAATCTCACTATCTGCTTTCTTATTCTTTAAATAGTAATACTTTCTAGCAAGTTTTAATGCTCCTTCAGTTGCTTCAGTTCCTGAATTACAAAAGAATACTGCATCTAATTTTGTCGCTTCTTTTACTGCTTCAGCAGCTTCAACACTTATAGAAGAATAAAAATAATTAGAGATATGTGTTAATGTTTCTAATTGTTTTTGTAATGGTTTAACAAATGGTTGATAATTATGACCAAAAGAATTAACTCCAATACCAGAATAAAAATCTAAATATTTAACTTTGTTTGTATCATAAAGATAAACCCCTTCGCCTTTATCAATAACAATATCATATCTTCCATATGCCTTTAAAAAAGCATCTTCCCCTCTTGAATACTCATTCATATAATATCCCCCTCACTTTTTTCTAATAGTACCACTTTTTTATAATGATGAAAAGTCTTTTACTAGCATATACTAAATAAGGTGATATTATGAACTATATGTTAAAAAGAGTTAATCAAGTTTTTTCGATTCTACTTATTACTTTATTATATATGCTAGTCCATTATTATTTATAGAAAAACGGTTAAATAAATTTAACCGTAATTTTATTTATTCAGTTGTTTCTTTTGAATCAACTTCTTGAGTTGGTTCTTTTTCTTCTGGTTGTTCGCTATTTTCAGATGTGAAAGAATCTTCAATAACAGTATCCGATTTTTTCTTTTTATTTTTTAATACCATTACAATAGTCACCACTAAAGCAACAACTCCAACTCCTCCTAAGATTAAACTCATAGGTACTCCTGATGATTTTGCTGAAGAAATAATAATATCTCCCTTTTGATTATTTACCGATAATTCTAACAGATCAATAGTCACAGTATTTCCTTTAACTTCTCCAACATTAGATTTTGGAGAAGATGGCATTGTAATCACAACATTCATCTCAGTTCCCATTTCCTTTATCTTAGCTAATGAGTATCCTTGAGCAGCTAATTGTGATGGATCCATTTGACTTCCAGAAATACCTCCAGTAGCATTACTCATTGGTAATGTTAAAACAATACTATCTGTTCCATCAATCTTTTCCTCTTTTAAAAACTTCTTTGAATCAGAAGAAGTTCCAACAACAGAAATACCTGACCACTTTTTCCCATCAATTGTTTTACTAATAGGAGAAACCTTAGCATCTTTCATGTCTGCTGAAGACTTCATTTGTTCCTCCATATCTTTTATTGCCTCTTCAGGATTTTGTCCATCCATCGTAAGAAGACTTTCTTCCATTAACATTTCCATACTTACATCAAGCGTTCCATCAGCTTTCACTTCATACTTCATGTTCATTTTCATACACCCTGTAAACATAAACATCATTGCAACAATAATAAAGACTTTAAATATTTTTTTCATAGATTTTTCCCTCTCCTTGTCCATATTTTATCATAAACAATCACATAAATACACATAATGTCTATATTTGTTTATTCTTGTTCAACTATAATTGTTTCACTTAAATCATCATCCTGATAATCATTTGTCCCCTTATTTAACTCTCTTTTCTCTTTTTTAGATATTTTTTTCCTTTTCATATATAACACTATTATAACAATAATCAATACCAATACTCCTAATACCTTTATAATAGGAAAAGCTGGCTCTCTTGCAGAAGAAATAATAATGTCATACTCCTTAATCTCATCACCAAGTTCTAACATATTAATCTCAACCTTGTTTCCTTTTGCTTTTCCATAGTTCGTTGTTGCTTTGTTAGGCATAATAATTGTAACATTAAATTTAGCGCTATATTCCTTTCTCATAATATCTATTACTGGCTCTCCATCAAAATAAGACCACCAATATAACCCTTGAGACAAATCATATGGAGATAATGTAATCTGTAATGATTGAACCCCTTCTATTTCTATCTCTTCAATCATCCTTGACTTCTGAGAAGGTGCAACAAAAGAAACCCCTGACCATTTTTCATTATCAATTGTTTTGTCTATTCGAGAAAACTCAATACTTTCAAAGTCTTGATTATTACCTTTAATCATTGATGTTAAAGAATTAAAGTATTCATCATTCATAACAAAACTTTCGTTTTCTTTTATTAACACTTTACATTCTAAAGACACTGTTGAATCAGACTTCACTTCATATGTTGAATCCACCTGAATACAACCACTTAATATTAAAGCTATTAAAACAATTAAAACCTTTCTCATAAAGTTCACTTCCTTTTTTATTATTTTATCATAATAATTCATATATGAACATCAACAAACGATAAAGCATATTCATTGAAGTTTAACTATCTATTGTTATAATAAAATAAAGGAAGGTGAGTGTCATGGATAGAATAGATAATGTAGATGTTAAAGTGATTGATGGAGAAATGGATAATAAAGAGATACTCTCTTATATAAAATATTTAAAAGATAAATTCAAAGATGAAACATTGACTTCATTAACACTAAAAATTGATGGTGACTATGTTGATATGAATTATCACTTAAGACCACAACCCATACAACGAATCAGAAGAATCACTGGATATCTCGTAGGAACCCTTGATCGCTTTAATAACGCAAAAGCATCTGAAGAAAAAGATAGAGTTAAACACAATCTTTAAAAGATATCAAAATTGATATCTTTTATTAAAAAGACTGTCAAGCAATTTTGAAAATGTCTCAAATTTTATTAAATATGTGCGTTTTGTTGG
>CAZWXH010000011.1:0-21936 GCA_964637725.1 uncultured Coprobacillus sp.
ATCATCTATGATGATTAATCACCTAGTGGACAAAATTTATTTTGTCCCTTTTTTACGTTCAAGCATCTCTTCATAACTAAACATACACCCACAATAATTTTGTCGATACATATTATATTCTTTTGTCATTTGTGTTGATTTTAAATAACCACTATTTTTCTTAAAATCCGCATATAAGAAATGGGGTTTATCTTGTTGCCAAGAATCTCCTATTTCATTAATCCATTGACTATTTTTATGAGGAGATATACTAAGAACTGTTGTCCAATAATCAAAGTTATTGATTTTAGCATAGTCAAAAGTTCTTCTCATTCTCAAACTATAACAAAGTCTACATCGTAAACTACCCTCAGGTAGTTCTTTTAACGGATAAAGATGGGATACCCATTCAGGATGATTATAAGGGTCTTCTAAAACATGAATATATTGATTAAAGTTTATATTAAACTTTTCTATAAAAGTTAAGAGTTCTTGGTATCTTCTATTATATTCCACTTGAGGATAAATATTAGAATTAGAATAATATATAGTTATATCAAAAGATTCAAATAATTCCTTTAAAACATTGCTTGAACATGGTCCACAACATACATGCAATAATAAAGAAGGTTTAGTTCCTTGAATTTTTTTGAGTTCCTCTTGAAGTTTTTCATCGTAATTGATTTTCATCATTGAATAAACATACTATCACCAAATGAGAAGAATCGATATTTTTCTTCTACAGCATGATGATAAGCCTCCATAATATATTCTTTTGATGCAAAGGCGCTAATTAACATAAGTAATGTTGATTTTGGTAAGTGAAAATTAGTGATAAGAGCATCTATAGCTTCAAATGTATAGCCTGGATATATAAAGATATCAGTACTTTCTTGAGTTGCTTTAAATTGACCATATTTTTTGATATTTGCTTCAAGAGTTCGTGTAGATGTTGTTCCTACGCTGATGATTCTTTGATTGTTGGCCTTAGCATGATTTAGCTTACTGGCAACTTCTTCATCGATCATATAAAATTCACTATGCATATGATGGTCGAGAACATCATCAACCTTAACTGGTCTAAAAGTTCCTAATCCAACATGTAAAGTCACATCTAGAATTTCTATTCCTTTTTCTGTTATTTTATTAATAATATCATCAGTGAAATGTAAACCGGCAGTTGGTGCAGCAGCACTTCCTTCTATTTTAGCATATACTGTTTGATATCTATCTTGATCTTCTAGTTTCTCTTTAATATAAGGAGGTAAAGGCATTGTTCCAAGTTTTTCGAGGACTTCATAAAAGATTCCTTCGTAAATCATTTCAAAATGTCTAATTCCTTCTTCACCAATAAGAATACATTTTGCTTTTAAGGAACCATCTCCAAAAGAAATCATTGTATCTAATTTAACAATCTTGGCATTACCGACTAAACATTCCCAAACATTATTGCCTTTATCTTTTAAGAGAAGAACTTCAACATGTCCGTTTGTTTCTTCTTTAGTTCCATAAAGACGAGCTGGAATGACTTTTGTATTATTTCTAACTAAGATATCACCTTCTTTTAGATAATCTAAGATATCATAAAAGTGTTTATCTTCTATTGAATTATCTTTTCTATTTAATACCATTAAACGAGAAGTATCTCTTTTTTCTAATGGAGTTTGAGCTATGAGTTCTTCTGGTAATTCATAATCAAATTCACTAAGTTTCATTTAAAATGCCCTCTCATATACATCTCTACCATAATGATCTAAGAATTCTTCTTTAAAGTCTAATAAACGATCTTCACGAATTGCTTTTCTAATATCTTCACTTAATTGTAGTAAGAAAGATACATTATGAATAGAAAGTAAACTCTTTCCAAATATTTCATCACATTTATGTAAGTGTCTTAAATATGCTTTTGTATAATTACGACAAGTATAACACTGACATTTATCATCAATAGGAGTAAAGTCATATTTATATTTTTCATTATTAATATTAACTCTTCCATAATGTGTCATTAATGCTCCGTGTCTTGCAACTCTTGTTGGTAAAACACAGTCAAACATATCAACACCACGCAAGGCACCTTCGATTAAATCAATTGGATTACCAACTCCCATTAAATAACGAGGTTTATCTTCTGGCAACCATTTAATAGCATCGTCAATCATCTTATACATGATATCTTTTGGTTCACCAACACTTGTCCCACCAATAGAATATCCAGGGAAGTCCATTTTCACTAATTCCTTAGCACTTAATTCTCTTAAGTCATCAAATTCGCCACCTTGAACGATTCCAAACAATGCTTGATTAGAATTGTTATGAGCAAGTTGCCCTCTCTTAGCCCAACGTAATGTTCTTTCAACGCTATTCTTCATATAATCATGAGTACATGGATAGGGAGCACACTCATCGAAGCTCATAATAATATCAGCTCCTAAATCATTTTGAATTTGAATGGCTTTTTCAGGAGATAAGAAAAGCTTTTTTCCATCAACAATACTCTTAAAAGTAACACCTTCTTCTTCAATTTTTCTTGTTTTTCCTAATGAAAAGACTTGAAAACCACCACTATCAGTTAAGATAGGTCCATCATAATTCATAAATTTATGTAAGCCACCAGCTTGTTTTACCACATCCTCACCAGGTCTTAACCATAAGTGATAAGTGTTTGATAAAATAACTTGTGAATTCATTTCTTTTAATTGTTCAGGGGAAATTCCCTTCACTGTAGCTAATGTTCCTACAGGCATAAACATAGGTGTTTCAACATCCCCATGAGGAGTGTGTAATATCCCATATCTTGCCCCACTTTGTTTACATACATGTTTTAATTCATACCAAAAATCTTTCATTCTTTCACCTCTTTTTAAGCATTCATATTATACATTATAGTTCCTTTTAATACAACACTATTGCAAATATGTTGAGATAAAAATGAGACAAATTTGAGACGCACACACAATCATTTCATGATACAATAAATATGTTACTGGGAACTCCCGCAAGAGGAGGTGAAAGGCTATGTTAAGTGAGGTCGTGACTGCGTTAAGCATTTCTATCGTAGCATCTGTAGTAGCAGGAATAATTCTGTATTACATATGTAAGTGGCTTGATAAGAAGTGAAAACCATGTAATAAGCACAGAAAAACCAGAGGTAGCAGCCTCTGGTTTTTCCTTGACTATGTTATAAGTCATGATTGCGTTAATACACTAGTATAATAACATAACACTAGTGATATAACAAGTATAACATATTAAAATATTCATATACAAATTATAAACATATTCCTTTATCTTTTCCTAATTGAATTAAACACTCCTTGATTTTATTTAATGCGTCAATAGCGTCTTTATCATCATAGAAACAAGCATGAACAATTCTTAAATAACCTTCACCTTGCTTACCATAAGGAGTTCCTTCATTAACGCAAATATGTGCCTTATCTAACAAATAGGCAGCCACTTCTTGACTTGTCCCTAACTTAGAAATATCAATCCAAGAAAGGATACCACTTTCTGGTTTAATAGCAATAACATGAGGAATAGAACTTAAAATATCAAACGCAATATCTCTTCTTCTTGCTAATCTTTCATGATAATCTTTTAAAATTGATTCATCTTGAATAGCAGTAATTGCTGCTTTTTGTGCAAGTGTATTTGTTGCTCCTAAGACATTAACAGCACCACCATAATAAACATCCATCAACTTATCATCGGCAACAATATATCCAACTCTAAAACCTGATAAACCTAATCCTTTAGAAATAGAAAAAACAGTAATTGTTCTTTCAAACATTCCTTCTATACTCATCGGTGAGATCATTTCAAGGTTATCATAAATATGATCTTCAAAAGCTTGATCACTAATTAACACAAGATCATGCTTTTTAACAAAGGCACATAAATCTTCAATAGATTTTTTGTTAAAGACAGTACCTGTTGGATTGTTAGGGTGAGTAATTAAAACCATCTTTGTTTTCTTTGTAACTCTTTTTTCAAACTCTGAGATATCAAACTGATAGCCATTTTTAGCATATAATGGGACAGCAACAGCAGTAGCTCCACAAAGTTTGGTATTCACAAAATTAGATGGATAGCTTGGATCTGGGATTAGAACTTCATCACCTTCTTGTAACCATGGTAACATAGAGTATAATAGGCCAGAGTCTGAACCAGGGGTAATTAATATATTACGACTAGCATCTAAACGTAGACCATAAGTTTTATATATTTTATCACACAATACCTCTCTTAGCTGTCTATCTCCCATAGGCATTGTATAGTGAGATGCAAACCCATTTTCTATTTCTTTGATCATAGTTTTTTTAACAGATTTAGGAATGGAAGGATCAGGGAAAAATGGGTCTGCCCAAGCCATGACAGTATAACCATTCTTAATAAGTTCACCAGCTGCTTCACCGACATCGGCTTTTGTGACTTTTGAAAACAAACCACCTTGTAAGTCATTGAAACGTTCATTCATTTTATTTTTTATACTCATATGTTTCTCCTTTTTTATTTTAGTATATGTCTATATGCGACAGAGCGCGTAATACGTAATAAATTATCTTCATTAGGGAATATGACGGGATTTTGATGATGTTGATTATACATTGAAATAACATCATCTACATCAATAAGAATTTCTTTTAACTGCATATTTCCATACATCTTGGGTGGTAGTAAATAGAGGGGCTTATCAAAGTTAGGAAAGTCTTTTAATAGTTGTTGAACAGCAATTTTTAAATGGGGACAACAGATAATAACATCATATTTGTCTATATCTATTGTTTTCTTCTTTGAAGTCAATAAACTAAAAGGTGAAAACTCAATATGATATTTATCATTAAGACAAGATTCACTTAGCTCTTTTTGCATTCTTACAGCAATAGCACTTGAAGAAAAACCGCCACCACAACATAGTAATATATTAGTCATCATATTCTCCTTTAATCAAAAGTAACATATTCATTCTCTAATGGTTGAACAACTTTTAATTCATCAACATCTAATATGCAAATATATGCTTCTACATCAGAATCATATTGTAAATAAACTTTTCCCTTTAATTGAATCCATTCATTAGCAATAAGCTGATTACAAGTTGGATGTCTACACACCATTCCAATTAATGAAGTATCATCTTCACAACAAACCATCGCTTGTCTTCCAATCACAAAACCATTTTCTAACTTTCTATCTAAACCAATAAACATTCCTTTGATAGTAACGATCTTTCCATCATATTGATGAGGATGATCGATAATATCCATACAAAATAATCCAAAATCATGATCTTGTATTTCTAATTCATTTAAAGAAGTATCAAAAGGCATTTCATCATCCTCTAAAGTATTCACAGTTCCATCTTCTTTTTCATAAATGATTTGAACCTTTGAATTAATCGCTTTAATATTATTTCTTAAAAACGATTTTTTAATAGAATCATTAATTCTATTAAAAATCAATAAATCACTATGTACAACATGTGTATAGATAAGTGAGCGCATATTTTGGATATATAAGCCAAAGGTAGAAGCATCAACAGTTGTTAGAACTTGCGCCATTTCCCAACCCTTTGGTTTACTACAAGCCATTAATCGATTCATATTAAACATACCATTTAATTCTATAAGCACTTGAGTAGGATGATATTTCTCTTCTAAGTCCATAAAATATTCATAGGTCCATTGATCTTCACTCGTTACATAAACAATATCACAGTTAAAACTTTCTATCTCTTCTTGATTATATTCTATTTCACCTTGTTCAGTTATAATCAGTAAAGATTTTTCATTTTCACAAAACTCTGTTTTGGTGATAGTATCACTGATAAAACGAGTCTTGCCACTATCAAGAAATCCTGTAAACACATATAATCTTGTTGTCATTATTTCACCTCAAACAATTCTTCAATTTTCGCTTCATTAAGTTGATGCCCAATAACACAAATACGACCAGTATAATCACTCGTTCCACTTCTAATCTCATACTCTCCTGGAACCAAATCAAAGTGTAACCACGATTTCTCTGGGGTTTGAAGAATACCTTTGGCACGTAAAATTCCACCAAATTCATCAGATGTAGAAAGAGTGTTAAGAATTGATTCTAATTGTTCTCTTGAATATGTATGAATAGTTTCTTTACCGATACTATTAAAGATATCATGGGCATCATGATGATGTTCGTGATGACAATGGCATTCTTCATCGTGATGATGTTCATGGGGATGATCACAGTGTTCATCGTGATGATGACCACAAGTTTTACATATTTCAATATCTTTCATTAAAGAATCTTTAAGAGAGTCTTTGTTTTCTAGGGCAGCTAGAATTAAATCTCCTGACATTTCAAGCCAAGGTGTTGTGATAATATTAGCATTTTGATTGAATTCCTTAATGACTTTTATGCAATTATTTAGTCTATCCTGATCTATATCTTGAGTTCTACTCAAGATAATAGTAGAAGCATATTCGATTTGATTATTGAAAAACTCACCAAAGTTAAGTGAATATGTTTGACATTTCTTAGCGTCAATAACTGCCACAAAACTATTGAGAGTTAGCTCTTTATCGTTTAAATCTTTAACTGCTTGAATGACATCTGATAACTTCCCTACTCCTGATGGTTCAATGATGATACGATCAGGATGATAATCTTGTATGACTTGTTTTAATGCTATGCTAAAATCACCAACTAGAGAACAACAAATACATCCTGAATTCATTTCATTAACTTGAATACCTGAATCCTTTAAAAAAGATCCATCTATTCCTATTTCACCAAATTCATTCTCAATTAAAACAATCTTTTCTTTATTTAAACTTTCTTTGATTAATTTCTTAATTAGTGTTGTTTTACCAGCACCTAAGAAACCAGAAATAATATCAACTTTACTCATTATCAAGACCTTCTTTCTTTCGCATTTAATTATAACACTGCTGATATAGCCAATCAAACAAAAAGCCTATTGTTATTTGATAAATTACTATTTTGATTGTCAAAGAGTTATACAAGCCATATAATAATAAAAAAAGGGGATAAGATTATGATAGATGGACACATACATTTAGAAAATGGACCACTTACAAAAGAATATGTCTTAGAGTTTGTCGAAGAAGCACATAAAAAAGGATTAACAAAAATACAAATATTAGATCATACACATCGCTTTATAGAGTTTGAACCTATTTATACAGAGTTAAAAGAATATGAAGTTCAAAAGGTATGGTTAGAGAATAAGAAAATGAAGTTTAAAGATCATGTTCAAGATCTTGTTGATTTAATGAAAGAAGTCAAGTCAATGGACTTACCAATAGAAGTCACTTATGGCTTAGAAGTTTGTTATGTACCAAGTTATGAAGACTATATAAGAGAAGTCTTATCAAAATATCAATTTGATTTTATAGTAGGAGCAATTCATTCAATAGATGGAATCTTATATGATATGGGCTTTTCTAAGGAATTATTATGGAATCAATATGATGTTAATCATATTTATAAAAGGTATTATGAATTGGTATGTCAGTTAATTGAATCAGATTTATTTACACAATTAGCACATCCAGACCAAGTCAAGTTATTTGAAATATATCCGACATATGATTTAAAACCAACCTATGAAAAAATAGCACTATTATTAAATAAACATCATATGAAAGCAGAGAATAATGTGGGTTGTTATTATCGATATAAACATCCTGACATGGGATTATCAGAAGAAATATTAAAATTATTTAAAGATAATAATGTACAATTAATTACCACATCAGATGCTCATAAACCAAGTGATGTAGGGAGTTATATTAAAGAAGCAATGATGAGAAATAATGAAAAGGTATGTGAAGATTAAATCACATACCTTTCGTAGTATCTTTTTTCTTGTGTAAATATATAAATAAACCAATCGCAAATAAAAACATAAATATAGAAATAAACTGAGATGTTGATAATGTACCAACACTTCCACGAATTAAATCACCACGGAAGAATTCAATGATAAATCTTCCAATACTATATAACATCAAATATAATACCCCAACTTGACCGTTGGCTTTTTTTCTTTTTGCATAAAAGATCAAAATAAAGAATAAAGCAAAATCAAATACACTTGAAATTAATTGAGTTGGGAGTAAGCTTACTCCACTAGGGGCTAATGAACCAGTTGGGAAGACTACACCTAAAGGTCCATGTATTTCCATACCATAACAACACCCAGCCATAAAACAACCAATTCTACCAAACGCTTGAGCAATTGCGACAGAGGGAACAACGAGATCTAAAAATTCTAAGAAATTTAAATTCTTTCTTTTACACCCGAAGTAACCTCCAATAATCCCGCCGATAATGCCACCATAAACAACATAACCATCAGTAATATTAAACATAATTGATGGATTTTGTATAATGGCATCAACTTGAGTTAACCAATACAAGACCTTGGCACCAATAAAACCAAAACCAAGTATCCATAAAGCCAAATGATCTAAATATGTAATATCAATATTTAAACGTTTTGCACGAACTTGAACAATTTGATATCCGACAATAACACCAATTGCGATTAATAAGCCATATGAATAGACTGTTAAAGGCCCAATTGAAAATAATTCACTTAACATAATGTACCTCCTTTTATACCTTTCAATATCATACTTGGGAATGCGGGATTTTGTCAAGTTATCTCACTTATATTCATAGGTTCTATATGTAAATTTTATGAATATAATGAAAAAGAGCAGTATGTTTTGTATTGAATTGTATACAATGCAATGGTTTTATATATGAAATTTGTTATTTTTAATAAAAAGACTAGACAAATTTGTTTATTTCAAATATAATGACTTCAATATTATAAAGGAGGACGTCAATATGACACAAAAAAGAGTTTACAATTTTTCTGCAGGACCATCAACATTACCTGTACCCGTATTAGAAAAAGTAGCTGCTCAAATGTTAAACTATGAAGATAGTGGAATGAGCGTTATGGAAATGAGTCATCGATCATCGTCCTATTTAAAAATATTCAATGATACAAAAGACTTATTGAAAAAGGTACTTAATATACCTGATAACTATAAAATATTATTATTACATGGAGGGGCAACACAACAATTCTCAGCAATTCCATTAAATTTAATGAAGAATGGTAAGGCAGATTATATTGTGACAGGAGCTTTCTCTAAGAAAAGTGCTCAAGAGGCATCTAAGTTTGGAGATATCCATATTGCTTATAATGGTTCTGACAACAAGTTTAAGCATATTCCAACTCAAGCTGAATTAGATTTAAGAGAAGATGTATCATATGTTCATTTATGTGCTAATAACACAATCTTTGGAACTGAATGGAAATATGTACCAGATACAAAAGGTGTTCCTATTGTTGCTGATATGTCTTCAAACATTTTATCAAAACCTATTCATGTAAGTGATTATGGAATGATTTATGCTGGTGCACAAAAGAATATGGGAATTGCTGGTTTAGGTGTTGTCATTATTAGAGAAGATCTTATTGAACAACATAAAGACAATATTCCTGTGTTGGCAGAATACGATACTATGGCAGATAATGATTCTATGTATAACACACCACCAACTTTCTCTATTTATGTATTAGGGCTAGTTCTAGAATGGATCGATGCAATGGGTGGTTTAGAGATTATGAAAGAGAAGAATGAAAAGAAAGCTAATCTTTTATATGATTATTTAGATGAAAGTGATTTCTATCAAGCACATAGTGATAAAGACAATCGTTCATTAATGAATGTAACATTTACTTGTCCGACTCCTGAATTAGATGCTCAGTTTGTCAAAGCATCTATTGAAGCAGGAATGTCTAATTTAAAAGGACATCGTTCAGTTGGAGGAATTCGTGCATCAATTTACAATGCAATGCCTTTAGAAGGTGTAGAAACATTAATTGATTTTATGAAAAAATTTGAAAAAGAAAATAAATAGGTGAATATATGTATAAGATAAAACAGTTAAATAAAATATCAAAAGTTGGTCTTGATATCTTTGGGGAAGGATATCAAGTTATAGAGGATGCTGATGATGAGGATGGAGTTTTAGTTCGTTCTGCATCTATGCATGAATATCCATTAAATCCAAATCTAAAAGCAATCGCAAGAGCGGGAGCAGGGGTTAACAATATTCCTATTGATAAATGTAGTGATCAAGGAATTGTCGTCTTTAATACACCAGGAGCTAATGCGAATGCTGTTAAAGAATTGGTTTTATGTGGGCTTTTAATGTCATCACGTAAAGTTGTTGAAGGAATTGATTGGGTGAAGACTTTAAAAGGAAGCGATGATGTATCAAAATTAATTGAAAAGGGAAAGAGTCAATTTGTAGGTCCTGAACTAGAAGGTAAAAAACTAGGGATTATTGGTTTAGGAGCTATTGGTGTTCATGTCGCAAATACAGCAATTAAATTGGGTATGGAAGTTTATGGCTTTGATCCTTACATTTCAGTTAATGCTGCATGGGGAATGAGTAAATGGGTTAAAAACGCTCAAAACAAAGAGACGATTTTTAGTGAATGTGACTACATTACATTACATGCACCAAGTACTAAAGAAACAAAAGAAATTATAAATAAAGAGAGTATTGCTATGATGAAAGACGGTGTTCGTATTATGAACTTTGCCAGAGCTGACTTAGTTAATTCTCAAGACGTATTAGAAGCAGTAAAAAAAGGAAAAATCGCAAAGTATATTACTGACTTTGCTACTGATGATTTAATAGATGTTGAAAATGTGATTGCCATGCCTCACTTAGGAGCTTCAACTCCTGAATCAGAAGATAACTGTGCACGCATGGCAGTAAAAGAGATAAAGGATTACCTAGAAAGTGGCAATATTGTGAATTCTGTTAACTTCCCAAGTATTAACGAACCACGTACTACTCAATATCGTATTTGTTTAATTCACAAGAATGTACCAAATATGTTAGCACAATTTGCCACTCTCTTAGCTAATCAATCAATTAATATTGAAAATATGGTCAATAAAGCTAAAGGAGACTTTGCTTATACAATTATTGAAACTAATGATCAAGTAGGAATTGATGATTTTATGAAACTAGAAAATGTTATTAAAGTAAGAGTTGTTTAAAGAGGCGATATAGTCATTGACTATATCGTTTTTTCTGTTTTTTTATTATTATTTTGTGATATAATTTTTTAAATAAAAGGGGGAAATGTAATGGGAAATAAAGTTATAGATGTTAAGAACTTAGTGAAGAGTTTTAAAAATCATAAAGCGATTGATGACTGTTCTTTTCAAATAGAGAAAGGCGAGATATTTGGGTTTTTAGGCCCAAGTGGAGCTGGGAAAACAACAACTATTAAATTATTAACAGGACAACTTCAAAGTGATAGTGGAGATATTATTGTTTTAGATAGTCATCCTTTCTCATCAGATATTAAGAATAAGATTGGTATTATGAGTGATAATAGTGGCTTATATGAGAAAATGACTGTTTATGATAATTTAAAGTTATTTGCTGATATTTATGGGATTTCGCATAATCAAATTGATAAAGTATTAGAAGAGGTTGATTTATTAGAGGAAAAGAAAAAGTTGATTGAGAAGTTATCGAGGGGAATGAGACAAAGAGTTATATTTGCAAGAACAATATTACATTCTCCAGAGTTATTGTTTTTAGATGAACCAACAGCGAATCTAGATCCTGCGACAGCTCAAGAAGTGAGAGATATTATAAAGTATTTAAATAAGAATGGGACAACTGTTTTTTTAACAACTCATAATATGGAAGAAGCAGACGAAATGTGTGATCGTGTGGCTTTTTTAAATCAAGGACATATTATTGAATGTGGCTCTCCTGAAGAGTTAAAATTGAAATATTCTAAACAAAAGATAAGTATAAAGAGTGATCAAGGGGATCATGTTATTTCTTTAGATAAAGAGGAATTGATTCAGACATTAAAGACAATTGATAGTTTAAAGATGATTCATTCAATTGAACCAACAATGAAAGAAGTGTTTTTATCTTTAACTGAGGGGGAACAAAAATGAATAAAAGACATATACTAGCATTATTTAAAAAAGATTTAAAAAATAGTTTTGTTAATAAAAATGTATTGATAATGATTGTCTTGCCACCAATGTTTTCTTTCTTGTTTAAAACAGTTTATGCTGATTTACAATCAGGGGCAGACCTTACAGCAATGATTTTAGTTATGAGTATCTCAATGACACTCGCAATAGTTCCACTGAACATATTAGCGCAAATTGTTGCAGAGGAAAAAGAAAAACATACGCTTCGTTCACTCTTTATGGCAAATGTTACGGCAGCAGAGTTCTTAATCGCTAAAATCTTAGTTACGTTGATTATTATTATCATTGATGGAGTTGCTATTTTCTTTATTTGTAATCAAAGTGTGAGTTTATTACCCTATTATCTTTTATATCTTATATTGGGGTCAATTGGTGTTTTATTCTTTGGCGCTATTGTAGGATTGCTTTCAAAAGACCAAATGAATGCTGGAACAATAAGTTCACCGTTAATGATTTTATTGATGATACCGCCAATGTTATCTCAATTCAATGCTATGATGAGAACAATTTCTATTGCATTCCCTACAACATCAGTACAAACATTATACTTAAATACGCTCGCAAATAAACCATTATTTATTCAGGATAATATTATTGCTTTTTTGGTTTGTATAGCATGGATTGTTTTAGGAATCATTATATTTTTATACGTTTATAAAAGAAGAGGGTTAGACGATTAAAAATAAAACACAGGATGTCTTTAGTGACTTATTCTGTGTTTTATTTACTTTTAAAGATTGTTGGAATTAATCAAACTATGTAGGAATTATGATGGTTATATGGTAAAATATCCAAAAGGGGATGAATCTATGAAAAAAATGATACTGGGATTATCAACGCTTTTATTTCTAATGGGATGTCAATCAAAAGAACCAACACAAAAACCATCAACTCCAACAGTTGAAGAACCAACAATAGAAGTTTTAGATAATAAAAAGACATATACAATAAAAGATAAAATCAAATTTGAGATTATTAAAACAGCAGTAGTAGATGAAATTGCACCAACTAATAAAAATCAAACATATAAGTATATTAAAGCTAAAGATAAACATACATTTATTGACTTGATTTTAAAGGTAGAAAATCTAACAGATCAAGAGATGGATATTACTGATATTGTGAGCGGGAAATTTCGTATTGCTAAACAAACATTTAATTTAAAACATGCAATTGAAACTATGAACTACAATCAAATATCTCAAACAGATACTTTAAAAGATAAAGAAACAAGATATATACATGCTTACTCTGAAGTATCAAAAGATATTATAAAAAAAGAAGCAACAGCCCATTTAGAGTTCTTAGATGAAAAAGAATATGATTATATATTCTCTACCGAAGAAGAAACAAAGAATAATTTAATTAAATCTGTAGGTGATACAATTAAGTTAGATCAATCAACCATTACTTTACTTAAACACGAACAAAACAAAAAAATAGAGCCTTCTAAAAAAGGTTTCTTCTATAGTTATATAAAACCAGATAATGACAATGAAACATATGTCTATTTACAAGTGGATATTAAGAATGTTTCAGATAGAGTGATAGAGCCAGATGAATACATCTATTGTGAGTATATCGTTGCTGATAAGAAGATAAAATCAGAAATTATTATTGAAAGTGATAATCATCAGTCTATCGCAAAATCAGGTGATATTTCTGCTCTTGCGACAAGAACAGTTTATCTTGCTATGCCAGTATCAGATGATTTACTTAATCAAGAAGCCAGTATCCAATTATTTGTAGAAGGGAATACCTTTGATATACAAGAATAAAAGTCTTATTAAAAAGGAGTTTATCATATAATAGATAAATTCTTTTTTTGTTATTAAATATCTTGACTAGAAATAGAATAGGTGTTAAACTTCATGTAGTTAGCAATCGCTAACATTATTATTGATGGATAGTTAGCAAAGTCTAACTAAGGAGGTTGTTATGCCACTAACATATGCAAACAAAGGACAATCGCATAAAATAGAAAGAATCATGGGACAAGAGAAAGTAAAGAAATTTCTTGAAAGTCTAGGCTTTGTAGAAGGAGCAGATGTAACTATTGTTTCTTTTATGGCTGGAAATGTAATTGTGAATATTAAAGAGTCAAGGATCGCAATTAGTAAGGAAATGGCTAATAAGATCATGATAGGAGGAAACTAATATATGAATTTAAAGGAAATAGCAGTAGGAAACACTGTAAAGGTTGTTAAACTTCATGGAGTAGGAGCGACAAGAAGACGTATTATGGATATGGGAATTACAAAAGGTGTAGAAGTTACTGTAGAAAAAGTCGCACCATTAGGAGATCCAATAGAAGTTCATGTGCGTGGATATCAATTAACTATAAGAAAAGCTGATGCACAAAACATAGAAGTGCAGTAGCTATTATTTTTACAGATGAGTTAGCGTTGTCTAACTAAGGAGGAATCGTAATGAAAATTGCTTTAGCAGGAAATCCCAATAGTGGGAAAACAACATTATTTAATGCTTTAACAGGTTCAAATCAATTTGTTGGAAACTGGCCAGGAGTAACAGTTGAAAAGAAAGAAGGTAAACTAAAAGGATATAAGGATATTGTGATTACTGATTTACCAGGGATCTATTCTTTGTCACCTTATACTTTAGAGGAAGTTGTAGCAAGAAATTATTTAATTGATGAGCATGTTGATGTGATTTTAAATATTGTAGATGGATCAAATCTAGAAAGAAATCTTTATCTAACGACACAATTGTTAGAGTTAGGAATACCTGTTATTCTTGCTATTAATATGATGGATGTAGTTAAGAAAAGTGGGACACAGATTTATATTGATAAACTATCAAAAGAATTGGGTTGTCCAGTTTTAGAAATATCAGCATTAAAAGGAAAAGGGATTCAAGATGTTATAAGTCATATTGTGGCACAGAAACAAGATATCTTTTTAGCAAGACATCGTTATTCTCAAAATATAGAAAGTTTTATTAAGGATATTGAGAATGTTTTACCATTATCAATTCCTCAACAAAAGAAACGCTTCTATGCAATTAAACTTTTTGAAAGAGATTCTCAAATAATAGAGAAACTTGAAAAAAGGATTGATATTGAAGATAAGATTTTATCGATTGAAGAAGTTGAAGATGATGATAGTGAAAGCATTATAACAAATGAAAGATATCAATATATTACTTCAATTATTGATTTATGCTGTAAAAGAAATAATAAAAACCAATTATCTTTATCTGATAAAATAGATAGAATTGTTACCAACAGATGGTTAGCATTACCAATCTTTGCGATTGTCATGTGGTTAGTTTATTATGTTTCGGTTTCTACTGTAGGAACAATGGCTACAGATTTTGTGAACGATAGTATATTTGGAGAAGGTTTCAAGATGTTTGGAATGATGATACCAAGTATTCCAGACATGGCTTCAACATTTTTAGAATCAATGAATGTTGCTTTGTGGCTTCAAGGATTGCTTGTTGATGGAGTGATAGCTGGAGTTGGTGCAGTTTTAGGATTTGTACCACAAATGTTAGTGCTATTTTTCTTCTTAGCTTTCTTAGAAGCCTGTGGATACATGGCAAGAGTTGCGTTTATTATGGATAGGATTTTTAGAAAGTTTGGTTTATCTGGTAAATCATTTATTCCCATGTTAATAGGAACAGGTTGTGGAGTGCCAGCAATTATGGCATCACGTACAATAGAAAGTGATAGAGATCGTAAAATGACAATTATGACAACAACCTTTATTCCTTGTTCTGCCAAGCTACCAATAATTGCATTAATTGCTGGAGCATTGTTTAATGGTGCGAGTTGGGTTGCTCCAAGTGCCTATTTTATTGGTATGTTAGCTATTATTATTTCAGGAGTGATTTTAAAGAAAACAAGATTATTTTCAGGAGATCCTTCACCATTTGTAATGGAATTACCATCATATCATATGCCTACTGCATCTCATGTTTTAAGAAGTATGTGGGAAAGAGGATGGTCTTTTATAAAGAAAGCAGGAACAATTATTTTACTATCAACAATTGTAGTATGGTTTACAAGTTTCTTCGGCTTTGTTGATGGACAGTTTAGAATGTTAGAAGATACAGAATTAAATTATAGTTTACTTGCGATGCTTGGAAATTCTATTGCATGGATTTTCACACCTTTAGGGTTTGGAAACTGGCAAGCATCTGTTGCAACTATAACTGGTTTAGTCGCAAAAGAAAATGTTGTAGGGACATTTGGTATTCTTTATGGATTTTCTGAGGTGGCTGAAAATGGAGTTGAGTATTGGTCTGTTTTAGCATCAAGCTTTACAGTAGTTTCAGCGTATGCATTTCTAGTGTTTAACTTATTATGTGCCCCTTGCTTTGCTGCAATGGGAGCTATTAAAAGAGAAATGAATAGTGGGAAGTGGTTTGCTATAGCAATTGGTTATCAAACAATATTTGCTTATGTAATCGCAATGATTGTCTATCAATTAGGAACATACTTAACTACAGGAGTCTTTGGACTTGGAACAATAATAGCATTATTACTTCTTATATCTATAGTTTATCTTCTCATAAGACCATATAGAGAAAATCAAAAAATGAAGGAAGGTGTTGTCTTTGATTAATTATATTTTACAAAATTTATCAACATTTGTTGTTGCATCCATACTTCTTTTGATTGTGGTTGTTATAATAAAAAACCAACTGAAAACAAAACATACATGTGGTAGTGGTTGTGGTGGATGTCCAATGTCGGGTAAATGTCATACAAGAGAGTGATTTCACTCTTTTTTTATTTCGTTTTACCTTTCGTAAGAAACAATATCTTATACTATAAGATTGCATTTGAAACTTTCGTATGTTAATCTTATATAAGAAAAGGTGATGAATATGGCGAAAATATCAGAAAGACATACCCAAATATTAGAATTATTAACAGAAAATAAAAAAGTTGATGTTGTAGAATTATCAGATTTATTAAATGTCTCACAAGTGACAATAAGAAAAGATTTAGACACATTAGAAAACAAGGGCTTAATTATAAGAGAACATGGATTTGCGACATTAAATTCTCGTGATGATATGAATAATAGACTTGCTTATCACTATGATATTAAACAAAGAATCGCAAAGTTAGCAGCCCAAAATATCCAAGATGGTGAAACACTTATGATAGAATCAGGGTCTTGTTGTGCTTTACTAGCCTTAGAAATTGTACAAACCAAAAGAGATGTAACTATCATTACAAACTCTGCGTTTATTGCTGATTATATAAGAAAATCGGGATTATCAAAAATCATTTTACTAGGTGGGGAATATCAAAAAGAATCCCAAGTCATGGTAGGACCAATGACAAGAAAATGTGCGGAATCATTTTTTGTAGATAAACTGTTTATAGGAACAGATGGTTTCTCAAAAGAAACTGGCTTTACTGGTAATGATTATATGCGAAGTGAAGCGGTAAGAGATATGGCTAAACAGGCAAAGCAAGTGATTGTTGTGACTGATTCAAGTAAGTTTAAACACGTTGGAGTTGTAAACTTATTGCCGACAGTGGCTATAAGCAAGGTTGTGACGGATCATAATATTCCATCTGAATGTGAAGAATTTTTAGAAAACCAAAATATAGAAGTGAAAAAGGTTATGTAAAAGAGTTGTTTATTTTGTGAGTGTAAAAATCATGTATTAAAGAATGACTATGGATATAATATTGGAATGAACTGTGGGAAGGTGGCAGGACAGTCTATTATGCATTTACATATTCATTTAATTCCAAGATATAAAGGAGATGTACAAAATCCTAAAGGTGGAATTAGAGGTGTTATACCTTGTAAGATGAACTACTAGTTTAAATCATCTAAAAAAAACACATACTTGAAATATCACTTATATCATGATATTATATAGGTGATGAAACACCGTTTTGAGACATGATGCTCAAAGTGAAAAGCCAAGAGTGCTAGCTCTTGGCTTTTCTATGCTCATTATCAGTCATGCCAACTATCAAGCCATTTGCATATATAATACACGATTATACCTGCTGCAATAGAGACAATAAATGAAATCACCGTTTCATTAAACATGACACTCACCTCCTTTCAAGGGAGGAACTGATAACAGTATAATTATATCATGAAGTAAAGGGTCGTGCGTCTCAAATTTGTCTCAAATTTGTTTCATGTTTTTTTCAAAAAAAAGACCGATATAGGTCCTTTAGAAAAAACATTCAATACCTTCGTTTATGAAAATTTGTTGATATTCAACTAAATCTTCAGGATGAAGAGCTTTTTTATTTTTATATAAATACTTTAAGTTTAACATTTCATATTTCTTTTCACCAAATTGATGAAAAGGAAGAAGTTGAACTTTTTTTATTCCGATATCATTTAAAAGTTTTACAAAGCCTTGAGCATCCTTTAAAGAATCGTTAAAATCAGGAATAATAGGAATGCGTGGTAAAACTCCGATGTCGTTTTCAATAGTCCATTTTAAATTATCGATAATTAATTCATTATAAACAAATGTTCCATCGAAATGTTTGTTAGTGTCATAATGTTTTATATCAAATAACAATAAATCAAAAAGAGGAGCTAACTCTTTAAATGTATCTTTAGGGATATAACCAGTTGTTTCAATCGCCAGATGTATATGATGTAGCTTCAGTTCTTTTACAAGTTCTTTAAGAAAAGATGGTTGACTCATTCCTTCGCCACCAGAAATAGTAACGCCACCATGAGATTCTTCATAGAAATCAGTATCTTGTAAACATTCATTTACAATGTCTTGAACTTCTTTATATTCACCTTCATTTGATAAAGCTTTAAAAGGGCAAGCAGCAATGCATTGTAAGCATCCTATACATTTATGGTGATCAATGATAATTCTGTTATCTTGATGAACTATGGCTTGTGTTGGGCAAGTATGAACACAAATAAGACAATGAGCACATTTTTCTTGATCATAAAGTATTTGAATATCAGTAAGTTGTGATTCAGGATTAGCACACCATTGACACTTTAAAGGACAACCTTTTAAGAAAATGGTTGTACGAATTCCTGGACCATCATGGATACTAAACTTTTGAATATTAAAAACAATTCCCTTTGTCATTATAATCACCTCTATTATTCATATCTTAACATGAGTATGAAAAGATGTCTATATAATGTTTCATTTGAAACATTATATAGATGAGAGAGGGATACATATTGACTTCAAATAGAAATATGATATGATATATGTGTAAATGAAAGATAAAGAACTTATGAATGAAACAAATAATAGAATAATGGAGGAAGAATATGAAAAATATAGAACATTTTGGTGATTTAACACCTAGAATGAACAGTTTTAGAGAAAGTGTTTTAGTGAAGAAACCTTATATATGTGCAAAGCGTGCAATCCTTGCAACGGAAGCATATAAAAAACATCAAAATCAACCAGCTGTAATGAAACGTGCATTCATGTTAAAAAACATTTTAGAAAAAATGCCTATTTATATTGAAGAGGAAACTTTGATAGTAGGAAATCAAGCATCATCAAACAGAGATGCTCCAGTATTTCCAGAGTATACTTTAGAGTTTATTATGAATGAATTAGACCTATTTGAAAAACGTGATGGTGACATTTTCTATATTACTGAGGAAACAAAAGAAGAACTTAGAGAGATTGCTCCTTTTTGGGAGAATAATAATTTAAGATCAAAAGGTGGAGCACTTCTTCCAGATGAAGTGAGTGTATTTATGGAAACCGGTTTTTTTGGTATGGAAGGAAAATTAAATTCTGGAGATGCTCATTTAGCAGTTGATTATGAAACAATGTTAAAAACAGGATTAAAAGGATATGAAGAAAGAACTCGCCAATTAAAGGAAAGTCTTGATTTATGTGTGACAGAGAATATTGACAAGTATCAATTCTATAAAGCTGTTTTAATAACAATTGAAGCAGTGAAGACTTTTGCCTTACGTTATTCTCATCTTGCTAGTGATATGGCAAAAAATGAAACAGGAATAAGAAAAGAGGAATTATTAGAAATCAGTCGTATTTGTGCGAAGGTACCTTATTATCCAGCAGAGACTTTTAAAGAAGCGGTTCAATCAACTTGGTTTATTCAATTGATTTTACAAATTGAATCTAATGGTCACTCTTTATCATATGGACGCTTTGATCAATATATTTATCCATATTATCAACATGATATAGAAAAAGGATTAATTAGTGATGATGAGGTAGTTGAAATATTGGATAACTTATGGATTAAAACATTAACGATTAATAAAGTACGAAGTCAATCTCATACTTTTAGTAGCGCAGGTAGTCCTATGTATCAAAATGTAACAATAGGAGGACAAACAAAAGATAAACTTGATGCAACAAATCGATTATCTTATTTAATACTTAGATCAGTAGCACAAACAAGATTACCTCAGCCAAACTTAACTGTCAGATATCATCGAGGAATACCAAAGGAATTCTTAGATGAAGCAATTGAAGTTATGAAATTAGGAACGGGGATGCCAGCATTTAACTCGGATGAAGTTATTATCCCTTCATTTATTGAAAAAGGGGTTAAAGAGGAAGATGCATATAACTATAGTGCCATAGGATGTGTGGAAACTGCAGTACCAGGAAAATGGGGTTATCGTTGTACTGGTATGAGTTATATGAACTTTCCTAGAATCTTACTAATCACGATGAATGATGGTATAGATCCAACATCAGGTAAACGTTTTGTTAAGGGGTGTGGTCATTTTAGAGATATGAAGTCATTCGATGAATTAATGAGTGCAATTGATCATGTCATGAGAGAACTTACAAGAATGAGTGTCATAGTAGAAAATGCGATTGATTTGGCATTGGAAAGAGATGTCCCTGATATTCTATGTTCAACCCTAACTGATGATTGCATCGGAAGAGGAAAGACGATTAAAGAAGGTGGCGCTATTTATGATTTTATCTCAGGATTACAAGTTGGTATAGCGAACATGGCTGATAGTTTAGCAGCAATTAAAAAGGTTGTCTTTGAAGATAATAAAATAACACCATTACAATTATTTAATGCATTAGAAGATGATTTCACATCACCTGATAATAAAAAAATTCAACAAATGTTAATTAATGATGCTCCAAAATATGGAAATGATATTGATTATGTAGATAATCTCGTTGTTGAAGTTTACAATACTTATATTGATGAAATGAAAAAGTATCCAAATACTCGTTATGGAAGAGGACCAATCGGTGGTATACGTTATGCAGGAACTTCAAGTATTTCTGCAAATGTTGGCCAAGGTTTTTCAACAATGGCAACACCAGATGGAAGAAATGCCAAGACACCTTTAGCAGAAGGATGCTCACCAGCTCATTCTATGGATAAAAGTGGACCAACAGCAGTGTTTAAAACAGTTTCAAAACTCCCAACACATGAAATTACAGGGGGTGTCTTATTAAATCAAAAAGTGACTCCACAACTATTATCAAGTGAAGAAAACAAAGAAAAACTAGCAATGTTAATTAAAACATTCTTTAATAGATTAGATGGATATCATGTTCAATATAATGTTGTCTCAAAAGATATTCTAATAGATGCTCAAAAGAATCCAGAAAAGCATCGTGACCTTATTGTTAGGGTAGCAGGATATTCGGCATTCTTTAATGTGTTATCTAAGGCAACACAAGATGATATTATTGAAAGAACAGAACAAACATTATAAATTTAAAACCAAGACTAAATAAGTGAAATTCATGACTTTAAGAAGTGAAACACTTGTTTTCTTGGTTTTTATTTATGTAATTAAGAAATTTGATTATTTTATCATATATCTATGATAAAATAGAAAAGAAGGGGTGATTCCATGAAATTAGAAGAGTTAGTCAATACTTATTATGAAGATATGTCTTACAATGAAAAACAAGT
>CAZWXH010000011.1:22036-27065 GCA_964637725.1 uncultured Coprobacillus sp.
TAGAAGAGTTAGTCAATACTTATTATGAAGATATGTCTTACAATGAAAAACAAGTAATTGATTTTATTCTTCATTATAAGCTTGAAATAGGATCACAGACTAGTGAGGTTGTTGCTAGAAAATGTGGAGTGAGCAGACCAACTTTGTTAAGGACATTAAAAAAGCTGCACATTGAATCATACTCAGAATTAAAATACTTAATAAACAAAGAACAAGAAACAGAAGTAAAAGATATCGTGTTAGATGAAATCTTTAATCATTATAATCATATGATAGAAGATATTTTTTCATATGATTATAAAGACGTATGTCAATTATTATACAAAGCAAGACATATTTATATATATGGAACAGGAAATGAACAAAAGAGTATAGCTGAAGAATTTAAAAGATTACTATTTTCATTAGGAAAAGGTGTGGTTGATTTTTACGACCAAGGGGAAGTTGAATTTCAAAAGGGTATTTTTAATGAAGACGATGTATTTATAGTCATATCATTATCAGGTGAAACCAATATAGCAATTGATATTCTTAAATCAATGAAATATACAAATATTAAGATTCTCTCAATAACAAAACTTAAGAACAATACAATTGCAAGGATGAGTGACTATAATCTTTATGTAGGAACAAAGAATATCCCTTTACAACAAAAAGATGGTTACGAAATCATGACCTCATTCTATGTATTATTAGATGGGTTATTTGTAAGATATCTACAATATCTAAAGGAGGAATGTTTATGAATTTTAAAGAACGCATTCTTCAATATACAGTTAATTTTAGTGAAAATGATTATTATATAGCGAAGTTTATTTTTGAAAATCCAAAGTGTTATGAGTGGAGCATTAATGAGTTTTCAAAGAAATGTTTGGTGTCAAAGACAGGTGTTATTCGTTTCTGTCAGAAAATCAATCTATCTGGATACGCGCAATTAAAAGCTATATTAAAATGGGAGAATCATAAGGAAGAGACTTCGAATGATCTTAGTTGTCTTGTGAAAAGTAATTATGAAAAGATGTTACAGTCAATATTAAATGTAGATATGACAGCTATTTTTGAAGATATATATAATGCTAAGAGAATTATCTTATATGGCAGTGGAGTAAGACAGTCCCGTGTTATAAATGAATGGAAAAGGATATTCTTACCAACGCAAAAAACAATGATAACTATTAATGATGAAGAATTATTAGAGTCTTTTCCTCATGTCATAAGACAAGATGACTTTGCGATCATCGTATCATTGAGCGGCGAAAAGGAAAAGGTTATAGAAATTGCTAATTATTTAAAAATAATGAGAATAAAGACACTATGTGTAACAAGAATGCAACAAAATAGACTAGCCCAGATTTGTAATCATTCACTCTATATCAATTCAATTCAAGTTCCAAAAGAATATGCGATTGAGTATGAAATTGTAACACCTTATTATATATTAATTGAAGTTATATATATACTTTACCAAAACCACATAACTAGTGTACATAATTCCAAACGATGAACATATGTACAAAAAGCGTACATAGGACATACCAGGGGCTCATCTATTGAAAGCCCTTTTTTGCTGTGCTAATATCGTAGTGAAGAAGGTGATAAATTGATTAAAGCCATTATGTTTGATATTGATGGCACACTAAGAGATGAACGGTTAGGAGTGCTAGAATCAACAAGACAAGCAATAAAAGAATGTCAAAAGAATAACATATTAGTTGGGATTTGTACGGGAAGAATATTTCCAATGATTCAAGATGATGTGTTAAATCTTGGTTTTGATATTATAATTTGTGGAGATGGAAATCAAATTATAGTTGAAAATCAATTGATTCAAGATTTATATTTTAAAAAAGAATTGGTCCAAGAGATAATTAGTGATTTAAGAAGTGATGATTATGGAATAGCAATAGAAACAAAGAAACAAATCTATATGAATAAAATAGCTTGTGATTTTCTGAAGCGGTTTAATCAACTAAAAGATGCTGTAGAAACAAAAATAACATATCAAGACACATTCAATGAGCTAAATATAGAAAGTGAACAAGTAAGTAAGATCTGTATATGGTCTTTAAACAAATTACTGATTAGAAAAGATGTTCAGTATGTTCAAAATATTAAAAATGAATATCAATATTATGAAATGGTTCCATTACATTCGGGAAAAGGAAATGCAATTAAAAAAATGCGAAAATATACAAATATTAATAAAGAAGATATTTTATGTTTTGGAGATGGCTACAATGATTTAGGAATGTTTAAAGAATGTGGTGTTTCAATTGCGATGGAAAATAGCGTGGAGGAGCTTAGGCAAGCAGCAAATGCAATATGTTTGTCAAGCCAAGAAGATGGGATTTATAAAGAATTAATAAAAAGAAAAATAATAAGAGGAGAGAAAAAATGAAAAAACATTGGTGGCAAAAAGAAGTGGTTTATCAGATCTATCCTAGAAGTTTTTATGATAGTAATAATGATGGGATAGGGGATATACCAGGAATTACTGAGAAACTAGATTACTTAAAGGAACTAGGGATAACAATGATTTGGGTATGTCCGATTTTTCAATCACCTATGGATGATAATGGCTATGATATTTCTGATTATTATCAATTGGCTCCAGAGTTTGGAACAATTAAGGATTTGGATCAATTGATTCAAAAAGGGAAGAACCTTGGGATTAAAGTCATTCTTGATTTGGTGCTTAATCATACTTCAGATGAACATGAATGGTTTCAAAAAGCTATAAAAGATAAAAATAGCCCTTACCATGATTATTATATTTTTAAGGATGGAGATCAACCAATAAACAACTGGCGTTCAGTATTTGGTGGAAGTGTATGGGAAAAGAATCCATATCAAGATGAAGTGTATATGCATTGTTTTGGAAAAAAACAAGCAGATTTAAATTGGGAGAACCCTAAACTGAGAGATGAATTATTTAAGATGATTAATTATTGGTTAGAAAAAGGGATTGCGGGATTTAGAGTAGATGCTATTACTTTTATAAAGAAAGATTTAAGCTTTCAATCACTTGAAGCAGATGGTGTTGATGGTCTAGTAAAATGTACAAAGACATGTAGAAACCAACCAGGTATAGAAGAGTTCTTAAATGAAATGAATGAAAAGTGTTTTGCTAAGTATGATTGTATGACAGTAGCAGAAGCTGCTGGAGTTGAATACAATCAATTGGATCAGTTTATTGGAGAAAAGGGATTCTTTTCAATGATCTTTGATTTTAAACATGCTGATCTAGATGTTGCTTCAGGAAGTGAATGGTTTAAAAGAATTGATTGGACAATGAAAGATTTGAAGAATAAGATAATGAATAGTCAAATGGAAATGCAGAAAGTAGGTTGGGCTGCAAACTTTATTGAAAATCATGATCAACCACGTGCAACTACAAAGTATTTAAAATCAGATGATAAACATAAAGATGCTATTAAGGTTATGGGTGCAATGTATTTCTTCTTGAGAGGAACTCCTTTTATATATCAAGGACAAGAATTAGGAATGACAAACTTTGAAAGAGAATCAATTAACGAGTTTAATGATATTTCATCAATTGATCAATATTATAGAGCAATGAAGGAAGGGTTAACAGAGGAAGAAGCATTAAATATTATTAATCTAAGGAGTCGTGATAATACGAGAACGCCATTCCTTTGGAGTAATGATAAGTATGCGGGATTCTCTAAAAATAAGCCATGGTTGGAATTGAATGATAATTATAAAGAGATAAATGCCAATGACCAATTGCATGATAACAATAGTGTATTTATGTTCTATAAAGAGATGATATCTTTTAGACAAAGCAGCGAATATAGTGAAATATTAACATATGGAGATATTGAAGAGATTAATGCAGAGGATGATGTTATTGCATATGTTAGAACATATGGAGATATGGAGTTAGAATGCTACTTTAATATGTCTAATCAGTTAAAAACAATTAAGACAAATAAGCGAGAAATAGTATTTACTAATCAAAGGAATAGTATCAACAAAGATGGTGTAACTTTACAACCATATCAAGCGTTGATTATTAAGTAGGAGGGGAAAACATGGAAAAATATGAAAAGATAGCACAACAAATTATTGATTGTGTAGGGAAGGATAATGTTTTATCAATTACACATTGTGCAACAAGATTGAGAATTATTGTTAAAGATAGAGAAATTATTAATGATAAAGCAGTTGAAAAGATTGATGAAGTTAAAGGCGTGTTCTATACATCTGGGCAATACCAAATTATTTTAGGAACTGGAATTGTGAATAAAGTATATGCGGAAGTTGAAAACCTAGGTATTCGTAGTTTATCTAAAAAGGAACAAGATCAGCTTATTAAGAACCAAGAAAAAGGAATTAAAAAGTTAATGAGAACTTTAGCTGATATATTTGTACCAATTATCCCTGTAATTGCTGCAACTGGGTTATTCTTGGGCTTAAAAGGATGTTTGTTTAATGATAATGTATTAGCACTTATTGGAATGAACTCAAGTATGGTTCCTCAATATGTACAAACATTAGTCGCAGTTCTTACAGAAACAGCATTTGCCTTTTTACCAGCAATTATTTGCTGGTCAGCATTTAAAGTATTTGGAGGAACCCCGGTTATAGGACTAGTTCTTGGTTTAATGCTTGTTTCACCAAGTTTACCTAATGCATATGCAGTAGCAGATCCAAACAGTGGTGTACAGGCAATTATGGCATTTGGATGGATCCCAATTGTCGGATGCCAAGGAAGTGTACTTACAGCTATTCTAACAGCTTTCTTAGGAGCAAACCTTGAAAAGAAATTACGACGTGTTATGCCTAATGCATTAGACTTAATCTTTACACCATTTCTAGTGATGTTAATTATGTTGCTTGTTATTCTATTAGGAATAGGGCCAATTATGCACTTTATAGAACTAGGAATGGTTGGGCTTATTGAAACAGTTATTAAGTTACCTTTAGGAATAGGGGGATTCATTATTGGTTTTACTTATCCATTAGCGGTAGTCACTGGATTACATCATACTTATGTTATGATCGA
>CAZWXH010000012.1:0-26407 GCA_964637725.1 uncultured Coprobacillus sp.
CCGCATCCTTTTGCAATTCTTTCTTTACGTTTGGCATTTAAGACAGAAGGATCTCTTCTTTCTTTTTTTGTCATAGAATAAATAATCGATTCTGTTTCTTTTAGTTTTTTATCTGATTCTTCATCATTTATATTTGGCATTTTAGGCATACCTGGAATCATTTTCATAATTCCTGATAAAGGCCCTAGTTTCTTCATTTGATGCATTTGTGAAAGCATATCATCTAAACCAAAAGTTCCTTGTTGCATACGATTCATTGTTTTCATCGTTTCTTTTTCATCATAAACATCTTGGACTTTTTCTACTAAAGAGACAACATCTCCCATTCCTAATATTCTATCAGCCATACGATCCGGATAGAATAAATCAATCGCATCTAGTTTTTCACCAGTCCCAATAAACTTAATTGGAACATGTGTAATATGACGGATAGATAAAGCTCCACCGCCACGAGAATCCCCGTCTAACTTAGTTAGTACTGCTCCTGTAATATTTAAATGTTCATGGAAAGACGATGCAACATTGACGATATCTTGCCCTGTCAACGCATCAACAACTAACAATATTTCTGATGGCTTGACAATATCTTTAATATTTTGAAGTTCTTGCATTAATGGTTCATCAATATGTAGACGTCCTGCTGTATCGACAATGACAACATCATGATGATTAGCATATGCATAAGACATTGCTTCGCTTACTATTTCTTCAGCCTTAATATCAGTTCCTTTTTCAAATACAGGGATATTTAGCTGTTCACCTAAAGTTCTTAATTGATCAACTGCAGCTGGACGATAAATGTCAGCAGCAACTAATAATGGTTTTTTAGCATATTTATTGCTTAATAACTTAGCGATTTTTCCAGAAGTCGTTGTTTTCCCTGATCCTTGAAGTCCAACCATCATGATAACAGTTGGCTTGTTTGAAAAATCAATTTCACTTACAGTTGTTCCTAATAAATCAACAAGTTCATCATGAACAACCTTAACTACCAATTGTCCTGGTTTTAAAGAACCAAGAACATCTTGTCCCAATGCTTTTTGTTTGGTATTCTCAATAAATTCTTTAACGACATTAAAGTTAACATCTGCTTCAAGTAATGCTAATCGAATTTCACGAAGCATATCATCCATGTTTTGTTCAGTTAAAGTTGATTGTCCTTTTATCTTTTTAAGACTCTCTTGGAGTCTCTCTGAAAGAGATTCAAAAGCCATATAGTACCCTCCTATATCTTTTTAAGCATATCTAAATAATCTTTCAAACTTTCTTTAGATACCTTTTGTTCATCTTCTATATCTTGAATTAACTTCATTCTTTCGATATGTTTATCTAACAAATGAAGTTTCTTTTCATATTCTTCTAATAGAGCAACTGCTCTTTTTAAATTATCAAAGACTGCATTACGACTCACATCTAAATCTTGAGCAATTTCAGCCAATGATAAATCTTCTTCATAATACAATGATAAATATTCTCTTTGTTTATCAGTTAATAATTCAATATAACAATCCATTAAAAGATTAACTCTTTGTGTCTTTTCTAAATTTGTTTCCATATTAGTCCACCATCAGATTCTTACAAAGTCCATAGATGTACTGTTCAAGATCAAATTCTTGGAGATCATCCATTTTTTCGCCTAATCCGATAAACTTAACAGGAATATTCAAACTATCTTTAATAGAAAGCACAATACCACCTTTTGCGGTTCCATCCATTTTTGTTAAAACTAGTCCAGTAATATCAGTGATCTTAGAAAACTCTTGAGCTTGAGAAACACCATTTTGACCAGTTGTTGCATCAATAACTAATAATGTTTCTTGTGGTCCGTTAGGAACAACTCGTTTTATAATACGATTCATTTTCTCAAGTTCATTCATAAGATTGACCTTATTTTGTAGACGTCCGGCTGTATCACATATTAACACATCAACATTCTTTTCCTTAGCTTGATTTAAAGCATCAAAAACAACCGCTGAAGGATCTCCGCCTTCTTTCCCTCTAATACACTCAATATCTAATCGATCAGCCCAAACAGCAAGTTGATCAATGGCTCCCGCTCTAAACGTATCTCCTGCAGCAACCATGACACTCTTACCTTCAGTTTTCATCATATGGGCAAGTTTAGCAATTGTTGTTGTCTTACCAGCACCATTGACCCCTACCATTAAGATAACTGTTAAATCATCTTGATCATAATTAATCTTTGTTGTCATAAAAGAATCATTTGCATAAATCACAAACATCTTATCAACAATGATATCATTAATCATTTGAGGATTTTTAATATTTTGAAGACGAACTTCTTTTTTAATTTCATCAACAATAGTCATAACCATTGAGACACCAACATCACTCATAATTAAAATGTTTTCTAATTCTTCAAAATAAGTATCATCTAGTTCACGGTAACGAGCAGCTAATTCATTTATTTTATCTGAAAAAGATGAACTCGATTTATCTAATCCAGCAACATATTTATCATTTTGTTTTGCTGATGAGCCAACAAGTGTTTCCTTAATCTTCTTAAAAAAGCCCATAATAACCTCCTATATCGTTTGCGCTAAATCAATTGCATCTTTTAATTTAACACTCACTAATTTTGTAACTCCTTTTTGTTGCATCGTTGCACCATATAAAAGATCACATTCTTCCATTGTTCCCTCTCTATGAGTCACGACAATAAATTGTGTTTCTCTTGAGAACTCTCTTAAATATTTCGCAAATCTATCAACATTGGCAACATCTAATGCCGCTTCTACTTCATCAAGTATACACATCGGTACAGGACGAACACGGAGTATCGCAAATAAACATGAAATAGCTATCAATGCTTTTTCTCCTCCAGAGAAGAGGGTAATATTTTGAACACTTTTTCCTGGTGGTTGAACATCAATATCAACTCCTGTTTCTAGAATATTATCAGGATCGGTATATTTAAGTTCAGCTCGACCACCACCAAATAAATTTCTAAAAACAACATTAAATTCTTTGTTGATTTTTTCAAATGTTTCACTAAAACGTTTAACCATAATTTCATCCATCTCATCAATTGCTTTTAAGATACTATCTTGTGCAGCAATCAAGTCTAATCTTTGGCTATTCAACGTTTCATAACGTGTAGAAACTTCAGTATAATCTTCAATAGCTTGAAGATTTACATTTCCTAAAGCATCAATTTTATGTCTTAAAATACGGACAGTTTCTTTAGCTTCTTCCATTTCAACATCCGTTGCTAATTCATCCTTAGCATATTCATAAGTCATCTTATACTCATCATTTAAACGCATTAAATAATTTGATAACTCAGTTTCTTGTTTCGCTTTAGAAATCTGCTTTTGTGTCATTTCTGATTGAATTTCTCTAAGATGAGAACGTGCTCCTCTTAAAGTATCTTCAATCTTATCATTTTCATTCACAAAACTCATACGGAGTTCACGTTTTGCTTGAATGGTTTCAGTAAGACGATCGCGACTTTTCTTTGCATCATTTAATTCATTAATTAACTGATTATCTTGGTTACCACTCTCTATTTCAGATAACTCAACACTTCGATTTGTTAAGTTTTCATACTCACTTTTCGCTACAGATAATTCACTCTTTTTATTTGTAACAACAACTTCAAGCTTCGCAAATGACATTTGTTTTTGAAGTAAATTATGAGATATTTCTCTAGCTGAATTATCCAAATCATTTAATTGACTCTTTTTTAAAGATAAGTCTTTTTCTTCACTTTCAATAACTTCAGTAATCATCTCTAGTTCACGCTTACTTGCAAAAGTAGATGTTTGATTTTTAAAACTACCACCAGTTAAAGAACCTCCGACATTTATAACTTCACCTTCAAGAGTCACAATTTTATAACGTGAGAAAGTCGCCTTAGATAAAAGTGATGCATTATCAATTGTATCAACCAAAATAATATGACCAAGTTGATTATAAATAACACTTTCAATCTTTGCATCAGAGCGAACAAAATCACTCATAACTCCTAAATATCCCTTTGTTGATTGACAAAGGACAATATGTTCTTCTCTAACATGTCGCTCCTGCATTGTTTCAACTGGCAAGAAAGTAGCACGTCCTGATTTATTATCCTTTAAAAAGCGAATCGCATTTCTCGCATCAGTATCACTCTTTGTTACAATAAACTGTACCGCATTTCCTAACGCTGTTGACAAGGCTAATTCATATTCCGGATCAGTTTCTAATAAATCTCCTAAAACCCCTACAATTCCACTCATAGAATCTCTTGCTTGCATAATTGAACGAACACCATAACTATATTGTGATTTGTTTTCAACAACATCAACCAATTGTTCTTTACGATTTCTATTATTATGTAATTGAATATTTAAGTTTTCAATTTCTAATCTTAAATTTGTCATCTCGATACGATTCTTTTCTTGAGATGCTTCTAAATCTAGTTTTTCTTCTTTTGTTTCATTATAACGATTAACACGGTCATTATACTCATTGACAGCATCTTGTAAGATAGCTTTCATTTGTGTAATACGTGCTTGTAAGTCTTTTTTATCAGTATTCTCTAAAATATGTTTACGATTTGTATCAATTTCAACTTTTTGTGTTTCTAACTCATTAACATTATTCATAGCTGTTAATAACTGACTTTGTAAACCATTAACTTCTTGATCTAAATCATACATTTTTTTCTTTAATGTTTCATTTTGTTGTTCATTTAAAATGACTTGACCTTCAATTGTTACCTTTTCTTTATCAAGTAAATCTAAAGACTCATTTAATTCTTTTAAAGACTCTGATAAACCTTCAATTTCTTTAACCAAAACACTAACTTCAATTGCTTGAAGTTCATCTTTTAATTCTAAATAAATCTCAGCTTTTTCCTTTTGTCTTCTAAGCGGTGCAATTTGTTTTTCAAGTTCTAAACAAATATCTTCAACACGATCTAAATTTTCTTTTGTACGTTCAAGCTTACGAATAGATTCTAGCTTACGTTTTTTATACTTAGATACTCCCGCTGCTTCCTCAAACATTGCTCGTCTTTCTTCTGGTTTACTATCCGCAAATGATGAAATATTTCCTTGCGAGATAATCGATAAAGAATCTCTTCCCAATCCAGTATCCATAATTAAATTAAGGATATCTTTTAAACGACAAGGTTCATTATTCAATAAATATTCAGCTTCATTATTTTGACGATAAAGACGTCTTGTGATTTCCACTTCATTATATTCAAAATTCATAAAACGATCTTCATTATCAAATACCAAAGTAACTTCTGCTACATTTTGAGGTTTTCTATCCTCACTACCAGCAAAAATAACATCAGACATATTTGATCCTCTTAATGATTTTACAGATTGTTCACCTAGAACCCATCTGACAGCATCACTAATATTCGATTTTCCACATCCGTTTGGTCCAACAATCCCTGTAATACCAGGCATAAATTCTACGACTGATTTATCGGCAAATGATTTAAAACCGTGGAGTTCAATTCTTTTTAAATGCATAGATTCAAATCCTTTCTTATTAACGATGATCTTTATCTTTTTTTGTTATATTGAGTTTATCTGAAAGATGGAAAGATCTTTCTTGAGGAAGCTTTATCGTAAATTTACTTCCACCATCTTCTCTAGAGTCCACATCTATACTTCCTTGATGAAGATCTATAATTCTTTTCACAATAGATAAACCTAAACCATTTCCTTCAATAGTTCTTGCTTTATCTTGTCGATAGAATCTTTCAAAGATATGAGAAATAGCTTCTTTACTCATACCTATTCCACTATCTTCGATAGTGACTTCTACTTCTTTAGAAGTCTTCTTAACTTCAATAGTGACAACACCATGTTCATTTGTATATTTAATAGCATTATTAACTAAGTTAATCCATACTTGTTCTAATCGAGATTCATCTGCTTCCAGTATGACATCATTTTTAGGAATATTAAATTCAATTTCTATATCTTTACTCATTGCTAAAGTATCTTGTGTTTCAATAACTCTATTTAACTGCTCAATTAATGAGAATTCACTTGTCTCTAGTTTTACATCTTCACCATCTAAGATAGTTAACTGTAACATATTTTTAGACAATGTTGATAAACGCTTGCTATGAAACAAGATAATATTCGCATATTTCTTTTTTTGTTCTTCAGGAATATCTTCGTTCTTTAATATCGTCGCAAACCCTTGAATTGCGGTTAATGGAGTTTGAAACTCATGAGATACATCAGAAATAAATTGTTGTCTCACTTCTTCTTGCTTTCCTAATTGTTGCGCCATTAAGTTGAAACTGCGATTAAGACGAGCAATTTCATCATTACCAGTATAATTAACCCTAACACGATAATTCCCCTTAGAAAGCTCATTAGTTGCTTTATTAAGACGAGATATTGGTTTTACAATAATATCAGCAATAACTAAGAAAGTAATACTTCCCGCTATCAACATACAAAAGACTGCTAGTGTTGCTGAATCAACAAAAACCATTTCTCTTTTACCAACATCTTTTTGTACAAAAATAAGATAATCAATATCATTAATAGTATAAGATTTAGCAAGCTTACGAACTGAAGAATCAGTCATCGTAATACTTTTTCCAATATTATTTTGTAACATTTTATATTCTTTTTGTGTAATATTTTTGCCTGAGAAAGTACCAAAGACATCTCTTGATCCATCTTCAAAACATTCAATATAAAAACTCATTTCAGATGATGAGGCATAACCCTTTAGAAAACGTTTTAAGTTATCATTATCAAAATATTGTAATAAATCAGCAATATTTTGAGCAGCACCATTAAGTTCTTCAACTGTTAACCTACCTAATTCAACAGAATTCTTTCGAACTGAAAAATAACCAGCAATAGAAAAACTAAAAAGGATGCTAATAAGAAAACCAATAATTAGTTTCCCATATATCGATTTCATTCTTCAACCTCAATCTTATAACCTAAACCTCTTACTGTTACAACTTTAAACCCTGGTAAATGACCTAAGTTTTCTCTAATACGTTTAACATGAACATCAACTGTTCGATCAAACCCGTCATAATCCATACCCCAAATCTTCTCAATAAGTTGTTCTCTTGTGAAAATTTGATTAGGATTTTTAGCAAGCTCAAAAGCCAGTTCGAATTGTTTCAACGGTAAATGAAGGGTTTCTTCAAGATAACGTATTTCATATTTATCTCCATCAAAAACAACATCCTTGATTTGAATAATATTTTGACTATTAATACTATATCTCTTCAAGATTGTTTTCACTCTCGCTAATAATTCATCAGGATCAAAAGGTTTCGTTACATAATCATCAATTCCTAGTGAAAAGCCTCTAAGCTTATCTGAAGATTGTGACTTTGCGGTTAACATAATAACTGGTATATCTTTAAATTCCTTCATTTGTTCAACCAAATCAAAACCATTCATGATAGGCATCATGATATCTACTATCGCTAAATCAATATATTCATTTTCAATAATATCTAATGCTTCTTCACCATTTGATGCCTCTAGTATTGAAAATCCCTCTTTATCTAAATAAAAACGAATAAGTTCTCTAATATGTTCTTCATCATCAACAATTAAAATTTTCGACTTCATGATATGCACCTCAATTCATTTTGTAATTATATCATAAAACAATTAAAATTCCTATATATAACAATCAACAAAAACCTTATTTTTCAGTTATACCATGAATTTTTTAAGAAGTCTGTTTTAAATCTTTTTTGATTTTAAATTCGTTTTTTTATTTTCATGTTATTCTTGTTTATAAAAGAGTCTAGAATTAGGATTAAAAATAGTTTTGGTTTTAGTAAACACTACTCTTATTAAAAGCGTTCTACTTTATGTCCTATCTTTTAAGAATCATTTGATTGCATTACTATGAAGCGTTTCCCATATGTATGTAACGGATGCAAACAAATCTACTGTCATTCTTTAAACTAAGATAAAATTGTACAGATGAAATCAATAGATATTAGATGATATGAAAACAACTTACTCACATTTTCTTTTTTAAACTAAGGATAAGTAATCAAAAAGGAAACATAAAAAATAGAACCTTTCCAAGTTCTATTTCTTAATGCGTGAAAAAAATGATTTCTTCTTTTTCTCTTTTTTAATTATATCTTCAATTTCTTTCATTAATTGTTTCGCTTCTTGAACACCGACATCAATGCCTTTTTGACAATAGTATTTCGCTTGTTCTAAGTCAACTGGTGTTCCTTCACCTTTAATAAAGCACTGGGCTAGATTTACATAAGAATGACGATCTTCACCCTTTATCGCTTCTTTCAATAACTCAACTGCTTTAACAAAGTCAACTGGAACTCCAGTTCCTTCTTTATAACAGATCGCTAAGTTGTTTTGAGCACCACTATGCCCTCTTGAGGCAGCCTCACTATAAAGAACAATGGCTTTGTCAATATCACGATACTCTTCTTCTGCTCTAAAATCATAGAGAACAGCCAAATTATACATAGCTTCTAAATGTCCTTTATCTACAGCTTCTTGGTAGTTTTCAATTGCTTTTGGTGTATTTATATCTACACCATTGCCTAGTTCATATATGCGAGCAAGGCCAAAACATCCACCAGCATTTCCAGCTTCTTTTGCTTTGGTGTAATATTTTAACGCTTTCTTAAAATCTTTATTGCCCTCAGTATCAAAATAATAAACATCAGCAACAGCTAGGTAACCTTCATCATATCCTTTGTCTCCAGCCATAATAAAATAGTCGATGGCCTTTTGTACGTCTTGCTTACATCCTTTAGCAAATCTATACATATAGGCTGCGTTATAATATCCTCTTGCATAATTATACTGTATAGACATTTCATAATATTGAAGAGCCTTTTCAAGATTGGATGTTTTAGTAAAGTGACCATCTTCATATAGACATCCTAAATTACACATAGCTCGAGGATTTCCTTCTTGTATTGCTTGTTCATAATATTTTTTAGCACTATTAAAATCAACTTCTACGCCTATTCCCATTTCATAACAGTATGCAAGATTACACATTGCTACACTATCACCCAACTCTGCTGCACTGGTATAATATTGCACTGCTTTCACTAAATCCTGCTCAACTCCATTACCCTCTTCATACAAAAGTCCTAATGAACAAATAGCTCTTGTATAGCCTTTTGCTGAAGCTTCAAAATATAATTGATGAGCTTTTATATATTTATCATCATCATCACTTAGTTCATAAATATTAGCAAGATTACATTGAGCTCTTGGGTTTCCTTGTTTTGAGGCAAGAATATAGTATTGTTTAGCTTGTTCAATATCTTTATCTATTCCTAAACCTACTTCATAACAATACCCTAAGTTACATTGCCCAACATCAAAACCAAGATCAGCTGCTTGACGATATAACTCAACTGCTTGTTTTTCATCAATCTCAACCCCAATTCCCATTTCATAACAATAACCTAGATTAGTTGTTGCACGTAAATTTCCTAATTGGCTAGCTTGTTGATATAATTCAAATGCTTTACTATTATCTTTCTTGCATCCAATTCCATTCTCATAATAATAACCTAAGGTACAAATAGCCCCTGCATCTTGATAAGAAGCAGCTTGAGAACAGTATTCAAACGCTTTCTTTTCATCTCTTTCTACCCCTTGTCCCTCTTCGTAAAATATCCCAAGACAACAAAGTGCACGGGGAAAATTATACTTTGCAGCCATTTGATAATATTCAATTGCTTTTTGATAATTAATAGAATTATCAATTTGTCCTATTTCATATAAATAGGCTAAATTACACATTGCTCTTAAATTGCCTTGATCAATAGCTTTTAAATAATATTCCTTAGCTTTTTCTACTTTTGTTGTTGTACCTGTTCCACTTTCAAAACAAAAAGCAACATTACATTGAGCAACATCATATCCTAGATTTGCGGCTTTTAGATACAATTGAAATGCTTTTTCCTCATCAAGTTCTACACCTTGTCCCATCTCATAGCAATAACCAAGATTCGTCATTCCTCTAAGACTCCCAGCATCACTAGCTGCTTGATAAAGCTCAATAGCTTTTTGTAAATCCACTTCACAACCTATTCCACTTTCATAATAATATCCAAGTGAGCACATTGCTCCTGCATCATTTGTCATAGCTGCCTTTTGACAGTAATCAAATGCTTTTTGTTCATCTTTATTTACACCAATACCATTTTCTAAATAATAGGCATATTTGGACATCGCAAAAACATATCCAGTATCTGCTGCTCTTTTAAGATATTCCATAGCTAAAGGCATATTTTCATCTTCAATGAGTTTACCATAATTAAGCATTCCTCTAGGATAGCCCATACTCGCACTTAATAAATAAAGTTCTTTGGCCTTTTTCAAATCTTGTTCTACTCCAACTCCCATCTCATAACAAAACGCTAGATAGCAATGAGCAGGAACATAATTCCTAGATGAAGCTTGTTGATACCAATAGACTGCTTGGCTTTCATCACGTTCAACGCCTTCGCCAACTTCATATAAATAACCAAGTTGAAGTTGGGCAATTTCAACTCCATCATTAGCCGCTTCTTCATACCAAGTCGCTGCTTGACTATAATCTTGAGAAACCCCTATACCATATTCATAACAATATCCTAAACTATATTTAGCATAAGAATACCCGTAATCAACAGCCTGTTTATAACAAGTCATAGCCTTCACTTCATCTTTATCTACACCTCTAGCAAAACTATAACATTCACCTAAATAAAAATAAGCACGAGGTAAGTTTTTAAGAGTAGCCTTTTCAAAATATTCAAAAGCAAGTTCATCATTTTGAACAACGCCAATTCCTTCGAAATAACAAAAACCTAAATTACAAGCACCAACCTCATCTCCTAAATTAGCAGCTTTTAAATAAAAATCGGCAGCATTTTCTTTACTCAATGAAGTTCCCAAACCAACTTCATTCATATAACCTAGGGAACATAATGCTTTGGGATGATTCATAAGACCAGCTTTAAGATATAATTCATAAGCCTTATATTCATCTTGAACACACTTATCACCATTTATATATCTTAGCGCCATTTGAAATAGACCATCTGCATCAGTTGGCATAGTTTCATCATCTAATGTAGAAACGGCAGACAATAAACAAACATCTACTCCTTTAATTATTTGATTTTCTTCAACAAAATAATGTTCTTCTTCTAAATAAGGCGAAGCAGTTAAATCAGGAAAAGAACTTACTTCATAACGCATCATTAAATTATAGATACGATTTTCAATTTCACTTTCATCACATTCAATTGTTTTGATCTTCATCAAAGCAGTTTCATGATTATAACTTCTTTCATCAATTAAATAAACCCATGCCATATCTTCATAATTAATAGCAATAAAATCAACTTTCCATCTACCAAATAATGGTTCATACATTTTTAATCGATTCATTAATTCATTCATTGTTTTGTTCCCCTCTTTCTAACAAAAGGGTACAAATGTACCCTTAGTTTAATTTTATTGAAGAAACAGTTTCACTTGTTGATTCTGAATCATCAAGATATTCAATTGTAATCGTATCTCCTGTTTTCATTAAAGGCAATTGATTATTTAATGAAATTGGAGCAATAAAGACCTTATCCATTCCTTCGATTGTGAAGTAGTAATTAGAATTACCATTCACAACAGCTTCTTGAATAGAAGAAATAACCGCTGTCGATTTCTTTGATTCAAAATCAACCTTAACCTTACCATTATCACTTAACAATTGATAATATTCTTTTTCAGCTGCTGCTACACTGTCTCCAGTTGCAACAATTTGATAATTTTGAACACTTACAAAAGCATACTTTTTCACCAATCCTGCACTATCTTTTAAAGACATGAAGTATGTTGGTTGTCCACCAGCATTAATTAAGATTGGGAATGTTGCAGTATATTTCAAGTTTTGAACCTTACCTTCAGCTGAGCCCATTGCTGAAAATTCTTCAGCTCCACTAATTGCATAATACTTAGCTTCCTTAGTACGCATATTAATTAATGAGAATCCTACATTAGAAGCATCACTTGATACTGAAGTTAACCCTGTATAAATATATACATCATCATCTAAAGCAATATAGTTATAACCATCAGTAGGTTTTAATACACCTTATTATCTCAAAAAGGTGTATTAAAACCTACTGATGGTTATAATACACCTTTTTGAGATAATAAGGTATTGAAGTATCCTTTTTCATATTGGCCCCAATTTTCTAATTGACTTAATAATAATTCAGAAGGATAAACTCTATCTATCCAAGTTGGAACATCCTTAATATCATAATATTCACTACTTCCATCAATAGCATTGACAATAATCGCCCCAACTATATCTTTACCTCCAAATAAACCAACTTTAAAATTGTATACAGGAGCAATCCAATGTGGATCTCCTTCATCATCTATTTCAAATGTTGGTGTTTCAAACATCATCGTTGGATAATTTATACGAATATGTCTTTCAATATTTCTAAAGAAAAGATCTGAATTAGAATATTTCATACCTTTTTCTAATTGAACGACTTCAGACTCTTGAGTCACCATATTAACACGAATATAAGCAGGTAATCCTTCTCCTTGATTCGTAAACCATTTTATTAAATCAGCATAAGAAAGGGTTGTTACACGATACGGTGTATCTTGGTAGTTGATTTGTCCATATTCATTATCAACTTCAAACTGAGAAACGAATTCAACCATTTCTCCCATCTTTCTATCCCCTAATCTTTCAGCACTATCTTTATCAACTACAGGAATCGATTGATAATTGACTTTAGGGTTATCTTTATAAAAATCTGCAGTCTTATCAACTTTTAATTGTTTTTGATAAGAAGAGGCATTGAAAATAGCCGAACTTGTCAGTTGTCCAATAATAACATAACCAATTAACAAAACACTCACCATCAAACCATACTTGTTTACTTTATCAAAAGAGACATTAAACAAACTTCTTAATCCCACAAATATCCCAATAGTAAATGCAAGCATAAAAATAAAATCTGGTGATCTTAAGTTAAATGGAACTAAGCTAACATACTCAAAAATCACAACAAATATAACTGTGATTATAGCAGCTTTAATCGTCCCGTTTTTCTTAGGTGACCTTTGGCTGAAAGTCTCACTTCCAGTCCCTTCTACTACTCTTCCAAAAAATTTCTCAAATACTTTATCCATTCATTTTCTCCTTTAATTTCCCTAATAATCGTTCTAAATCATCTAAGCTATCTAATGTGGCACCACTTGCAAAAGCATGTCCGCCACCTTTAAACTCACTAGCAACTTCATTAATTGCGATTTGGCGACTGCGAATACTAACACGATAGTTATGGTCAACATCATTTTCAGTAATTGCCATCCATATCAAAAACTCTTCAATATTGGCGAGAGTATTGACATAAGATGAGCCTTGTTCCCTCGTCATATTTAAATGTTCTAAATCTTCCTTACTTAAATAGTAATAGGCAATTCCATTACTTTCTTGATAATTGTTATAAATAAATTTTGTAATTTCAATATCAGCTTTCTTTTTTAAATATAATGACTGATACAGATTTTCAATTTTAATACCTTGTTCTAAAAGAAAAGAAGCTGCCACAAATGTCTTTGTAGAAGTCGAGTTATAAAGAAATCGATTACTATCTCCTACTATTCCTAGATATAAAGCATTTGCAGAATCAAGAGAAACTTCAAACTGATTATCTTTAAACAACAAAGTAACTATTTCACTACATGAAGAAGCTGTTACTTCTTCAATGTTATAATCGCCATATGAATCAACAACAATATGATGATCAATTTTAACAATTTTATCACATATTGAATAATCACCATCTATTCTTTCACGATTTGCAGTATCTAAAACAATACCTAGTGTTTTTTCATTTGATAAGACTTCATCATTATCTTTTTGAAAAAGATGAAAAAGAGTATTATCCTTTTTTCCTATAGCAACAATATTTTTATTAGGATAGTTATTTTTTAACATCCAATAAAAACCATATTGAGAACCAAATGCATCAAGATCAGGATTAACATGTCTATAGATCGCTATTTGATTATATTCTTCAATTAATTCTTTTAGTTTTCCCATAATTACCACCTTTGTCACTATAATATCATATAATGTATTCAATATGAACCAAAAAAGAAAAAAAGAGTTTAATTAAACTCTTTATAATCCTAATAATCTAACTGTATCTCTAGCAATTTCAACTTCTTCATTTGTTGGAATAACCATTACTTTTATTTGTGAATATTGATGAGAGATAACTCTGTTTTCTGGACCACGAATTGAATTTTGTTCTTCATCTAAGAAAACACCAAATGCTTTTGAAACCATATCAATGATTAAACGTCTTAAATAAGCAGCGTTTTCACCAACTCCGGCTGTAAAAGCAATCGCATCACAACCTCCAAGTTCAGCATAATAAGAACCGATATATTTAGAAACAACACGCGCATATAGTAAACTTGTTAATAATGCACGCTCATCTCCTTCTTTAAATAATGCATTTTCAATATCCCTAGAATCAGAAGATATACCAGAAACACCTAGCATACCAGATTTCTTGTTATAGATATCTAAAACCTCATCTGCAGTTTTATCTAATTTCTTACATAAATAAGGCATAATTGAAGGATCTATATCACCACAACGTGTTCCCATCATAACCCCTGCTAGTGGTGTGAATCCCATTGAAGTATCAATACACTTCCCATCTAATACCGCGGAAATACTTGCACCATTGCCTAAATGACAAACAATAATACGTGAACTGTTTGGATTCCCTAGCATTTCAATCACTTGTTCTGAAACAAATTTATGACTTGTCCCATGAGCTCCATACTTTCTTATCTTTAGATCTGTATAATATTCCATTGGTAAAGGATATAAATATCTTTCTTTATCCAATGTTTGATGAAACGCTGTGTCAAATGTAAATACATGTTTAACTCCTGGCAATTCATCCTTAAATGCACGATATCCAATGAGATTCGCAGGATTATGTAAAGGTGCTAATTCACATAACTCTTCAACCTTACTTACAACATCTTCATTAACTTCAGCACTATCACCAAAGTACTCTCCACCATGAACTATACGGTGACCAACAGCATTGATTTCACTAAGTTGTTTAACAACTCCCTCATCAAGCAATGCTTTTAATAACATTTCAACAGCAACTTGATGATCAGGAATTGGACAAGTCTTTGTTGTTTTTTCTCCATTATATTTGATTGTAAAAATACCATCATCCATTCCAATTCTTTCTACAATACCAGAAGTAATAACTTCCTCACTAGGCATATTAAATAATTGGAACTTTAACGATGAGCTCCCAGCGTTAACCGCCATAACTTTTGTCATAATCTCTTCCTCCTACAAACATATCTATATTTTACCTAAAATTGAATAAGAACTCAACATAAATCTGTAAGCGATAACAAAGTTTTTCAAGGTTTTTGGTAGATATTAGAAAAATATATAATAAATTAAAAAAATAACCCTTTTCATAATGAAGATTATGACTAGGGTTATTGATGTTAATGATTAGAATTTTGTCTACCAGCGACTTGGTTTTGTCCCATTTGAACTAATCTCTTAGTGATTTCACCACCAACAGATCCGTTAGCACGTGAAGTTGCATCAGGTCCAAGGTTAACACCAAATTCATTAGCGATTTCGTATTTCATTTGATCGATTGCGTTTTGAGCACCAGGAACTACTAATTTACTTTTATTTGAGTTATTCATAACTTTCACCTCCTGACACAATTAGTTTGTGTGAGAAGTTAAAAGTTATACATTTTTTTTAAAATAAATTTTCAATATTTTTATATTGAGCATCTACAAAAACAAATTGAGTATCATCAATACACTTTTGAACCATTGATTGAAAATCCCAATTTTCTTCATATGCTTGAGCTTTATAATTCTTAGGTTTAGTCGCAGGCTGTTTAGGTGTGAAAATTGTACAACAGTCTTCATGAGGTCGAACAGAAATATCATAAGTCTCAATTTTTTTAGCGATATCAATGATTTCAAGTTTATCCATACACGCAACAGGTCTTAGAACAGGCATTGTAATCACTTCATTAATAGTCGCCATACTTTCTAAAGTTTGTGAAGCCACTTGTCCAATACTTTCGCCATTGACAATAGCTAAACAATTATTCTTTATAGCAACACCTTCAGCAATTCTATACATCATTCTTCGCATCACTGTCATTGCATAACTTTCATCACAATGTTCATAAACCTTTAATTGTAATTCTGTAAATGGAACAATATGTACAGTAATCTTACCATGTGTATAAAGTCGTAATACATTCACTAAATCTAAAACTTTTTCTTTTGCTAAATCACTCGTATATGGTGGTGATGCATAGTGAATACATTCAATATCAACCCCACGTTTTAAAGTTAAATATCCAGCGACAGGTGAATCAATACCACCCGAAAGCATGAGCAATGCTTTTCCACCAACGCCAACTGGATAACCACCAGCTCCTAATATTACATTATCCATAACATATGAGAACTCTTTTCTTAGTTCTACCTTGACAAGAATTTCAGGATGGTGAACATCTACATTCAATTCCTTTGTTGTATGATGAAAAATATGTCCTGCAATTGCAACATTAATATCATGAGATTGTAAAGGATAATCTTTATCATTTCTTTTTGTATCAATTTTAAAAGTATTTCCCTTATTATTCTCTATGACATGTAAACAAACATCTTTGATTTTTTCTAAATCACTTTCTACTTTATAACAAACAGAAAAAGAATGAATTCCAAAGACTGTCTTTAATTTCTTACAAACAGCCTTTTGGTCTTCTCCATTCAATAAGATATACATACGATCATACGATAATTCATATTGAAGCTTTGGAAACGAATTTAAAATTTCCTTTGTGTTACCACATAATTTTCTAATAAAAACTTTACGATTTTTTCCTTTTGTTGTTAGTTCGCCAAAGCGAACTAATATATGATTACATTCCATTATTTTACCTCTGCTTTTTTATTGTTTTTAATATTGAAGAAAGATGATAAATAAACTTATCAATATCTTCTTTCGTTGTAAGATGTGAAAAACTAATACGTATAGCACTTTTCGCAACATCATCAGATAAATTCATTGCTGCTAAAGTCTTCGAAACATCATTTTGATGAGAAGAACATGTACTTTTAGTTGAAACATAACAATCATGAGATTCTAACGCGTGTAAGATAACCTCGGGTTTATAACCAACACAAGAAAAGTTAAGAATATAAGGCGAGGAATTCTCCATAGGTGTATTGATGACTACTTCACTTTCTTGAGATAAAGCTTCTCTTACATAGTGATTTAAAGTACTCACATAGCGATAATGTTGTTCTTGATTTTCTAAAACAAGTCTTAGTGTTTTCGCAAATAGTGTATGAGTTGCAGTATTTGATGTTCCCCCACGAATTCCTGATTCTTGCTGACCACCACAAACCAACGGAACTAAAGACATTGATTCTTTCTTATATAAAACACCACTACCTTTTAATCCATAAATTTTATGAGCTGAGAAACTAGCCATATCAACTATTGAAAGATCAATAGGTATTTTACCCATTGCTTGAACCATATCAACATGGAATTTCGTTTTAGGATTCATAACCTTTATAATATCTCTAATCTTATCAATTGGATTGATACTTCCTACTTCATTATTGACATACATAATACTGACTAATATTGTGTCTGGTCTGATTTTTTTTGATAATTCATTAAGATTAACCTGACCATTAGCTAATACTGATATAAAATCTACATCAAATCCAAATACATCTCTTAATTGCACACAAGTATTATAAACACTAGAATGTTCTATAGCCGAAGTAATGATATGTTTTCCTCTATTTTGATATTGAAAAGCACATCCTTTTATTGCAGTATTATTGGATTCAGTTGCTCCACTCGTAAAAAATATCTCTGATTGTTTTACATTTAATAGTTCTGCAGTTAAACTTCTTGACTTTTCCATCAAAGAACTTGTTTGTAAACCTAAAGAATATAATGAATCAGCATTCGCAAAATAATCATTTAATAATGATTGATACATTTTATTAACTTCATCATTCAATGGTGTCGTTGATACGTAATCTAAATAAATCATATATTCCCTCCACTACTTAATATATGTATATATAACATTTTTCATGAATAATTGCCACTAAAAAAGTCCTTATACGGACTTTTTGTTATTTTTAGCAATTAATTCTTCATAAGATCCTGGTTGTATTTTTTCGATAATATCAACTGCTGTCATTAATGCTTTCGTATACTCTCCATTTCTGAAAAGAACTTCAGCCTTTGTTAATTCAGTATTTACTTCTAAAAAAGTGGAACGATAACGATTTCCAAAAACAATTGCTTCTTCGACCATTTCAGCAGTTACGATTAAATTATGCACATTGTCATATAACTTATATATAACATCTCTTGCCCCATCTACTCGTTTAGACAATTCATCTAATTCAACTGGTCGGCTTTGACGATATGCTTGTATTTGAGCTGCTTTATCATATGAATCTTGAATATAATCTTTATATGATTCATTAATCATAGGAAGGTGTTTATTCTTAATCTCAGATTTAATTTCTAATAATACAATATTAATATTTTCTAGTTCATCAATTGCTCTTTGTTCTTGTAAATAAAGATGATCTCTTAATTTAAAGAAGTCATTAAGATAATCTTGATGAATTAAGACACGTTGTGTTAAAGAATCTACCTTTATAATCATTTGAGAATAAGCAAAATCACCTTGTTTCATCTCTTCTTCTAAATCATAGGATTCTCTTAATAATTCATCAAACTCTTGATACTTTTCATCCACTACAATATCCATTTGATCAATTGAATATAAATTCTTGATTTTATTAAAATCAATCATCACTTGCTTATATTGGTTATATATCTCTGTAACTACATTATAACAATTATCCCACTTCTCTTTAAATTCATCAAAAGATTGTTTTTCTTTTTCTAAATCATGGATTAATAAATCTATTGCATCAGCTAAATTCTGTAAAGTCTCTGCAATATCTTTTAAGTCCATCTTTTTTATATGTTCTACTGCTTGAGTTAATGATGTTTGAATAACATTTAAACGATTTGTAACATCTAACTGATTTAATGAAAAGGTCTCTTCTGGCATACCTTGTGTTAACAAGTAAATATGTTCAATTTTCTTTGGAAGATACTGTTTAACCACAGCTATATAGCTTGGTAACTCTTTTATATTTTCATCGATCCAATCAACCCTTTTTTCAATATCTAAAGTTGCTTGTTTAGCATCTTCAAAAAGTTGATTGTTCATCATTCCTTCTAATTTTACAAAAGAATCATCAACTTCATTAAATATATCTAATAAATCTGGTACATATTCTTCTATTTTAAAACGGATGGTTTCAAAACGATCTATTGTTAAACGATATTTCTCTTTAACACGAATTATTTCAATACGTTGAACATTTTCGATTTCAGTAATCTTTTCAATCTTGGTAAGTAAAGATTGTGAGTCATTATCATAAGTGTTTAACATTTCATTTAATTGTTTTAATTTTCTAGAAACTTTTCTAAGTTTTCCATAGAACAACTGTTCATCAACTTCATTAACTAAAACAGAAAGTTCGTTTTTTTGATAATCTGAAATTCTATCAAATTCTTTTGAATATTCCTCATAGAGTTCTAAAACATCAGGCATGTTTTTAGAAATATTATGAACTCTTCCTAAACGATATTGTAAAGGTAATGATTTAATCGCATTCATCTTATTTTCTACTTCTACAATTTGTTTACGATATATTTTCAAACGAAGTCCTCTATAAAATAAAAGTACAATAATAAGTGCTACAATTCCAATACCTATAAATATAAGATTCTGAGAACCAATATCATTAACCATTTGATTTAATTTTTCCATTATTCCATCCATATGTCCAAACCCTTTCTTCAACTATATAATATTCTACCATAAATAGTTTCATATTTCACCATTTTCTGATAATAAACAAAAAAAATTGGACATATAAATGTCCAATTCAATATTAAGAAAGTCTGTTATAGTATTCTACGATTAATGCTTCATTGATTTCTTGATTTAATTCTGATCTTTCAGGTAATCTAATTAATTTACCTTCCATTTTATCATTGTTAACTTCAACAAATCCTGGAACATGAGATACAGCTTCTAAACTTGCTTTAATAATATCTAAAGATTTAGATTTTTCTTTAACTGCAACAACATCTCCAACTTTAACTTGACATGAAGCGATATCAGTCTTTACACCATTTAACATGATGTGACCATGATTGACTAATTGTCTAGCTTGTCTTCTTGTAGAAGCAAATCCAAGTCTATAAACAACGTTATCTAATCTTGATTCAAGTAAACAGAAGAAGTTATAACCTGTTACTCCATCCATTTTTCCAGCTCTCATAAATGTATTACGGAATTGTTTTTCATTAACTCCATACATGTATCTTACTTTTTGCTTTTCAGCTAATTGCAAACCATATTCAGTTTGTTTCTTTCTCTTTTGCCCATGTTGACCAGGAGCATAAGGTCTTTTTGATAATTCCTTACCAGTTTCTAATGTAGAAAAACCTAAACGTCTAGATTTTTTCCATTGTGGTCCAGTATAACGTGCCATTTTGTTTCCTCCTATTGTTTTATTGGCATAAAACAATAACAATGCATAGATTCATAAGGTTGTGTTTGTACTAAGTATTTCTCTTTGCAGCCAGATACTCTACATCCAATTGTTACAAACGCATTATCTCACACTCTATGTGCTGCTATCATTTGTTGCACTTGTATATTATACCAATTTACAAACTCTTGTCAAACAAATTTTGAAAAAATGTTGATATAATCAACATTTAATAACTCGAATAAAGACTATTTGAATACTTTTCCATAAAAAGAGTGTTTTTCTTAATTAACAAGGGATTGAATACATAGCATTAATGTACCAAATAACGTATATTCTTGTAAATAATCAATCTTTTCAATACGTGGAATATATTCTTTAGGAATGTATTTTTCTAATTCTTTCTTTAATTCATTAATATCTGTAATGACCATACAACAAAACACAATAAGTTCAGGATCAATTAAACTAATAATAGAAGTTAATGTTTTAGCCATTGCCTCAATAGCACCTTCAGGTGTTGGATGTAATTCTAAAACATTTTTAGAATAATTAAGTGGCAAAAACTGTACTTCTCCCGATATCTGTTGATGTCCTACCCATAATTGATTGTTGATGACATTTCCTACACCAGACAATGAATTTAAAGGTTGAAAGACAAATGAGAGAGATGAACAATTACCTTCAGAAGCATAATAGCCTAAAGCAGTGGCATTTGCATCATTACAAAAAACAAACTTCTGTTTATATCTTGAACAAAAATCTTTTTCAATAGAAATATTATCAACGCCATTGATGTTCATTGATTCAATATGTCCTTTTCTTATAATTCCCGGAGTTGATAAACCAATGATTTTAATATCAGGGTATTGGGCAATCATACTATCAATAACATCATAATAATCCTGTATTGAAAGATTTTTTTTGATAATTTCATTATCAGCTAAAGTCTTATTTTTTTCATCAAATAAACGATAACCAATATGTACTCGTTGACTATTTCTAATGAGATAAATACACAATATCTTAGCATGACTATTTTCAATATTCTTCAACATTACTGGTCTTTGTATTTGGGAAGGAATATCAAAAGTATGATTACGCTTAGCTTCAATTAAAGCAAGCATTCCTTTGACATCATACTTCGCAAATATAGCTGGCGGAATTTTAATGATGATTTTATCCTTTAGAATTTCACAGACCTTAGCTCGCATATAAGATATTTGTGGTGCCAACATAATAACATCATAATCAACCCCTTCTTTATAGAGGTTGTTATATCCAACGGCATCAACTTTTATATCCATGTCCAAAAGTTCAGCAACTTCATTAATTCGCTCAGCAAAGTAAGTTGTTGTCAAACCACCGGTACAACTCATCAAGACCTTTAATATTGGTTTCTCCATAAGTTTTTCAACAGTCTCTAACATTTCATTAAATAACTCAACAGCATGTTTAATGTTTTTCATTTGAAAATGCAGATAAAATTCAATTCTTTCTGTTCTATTATTAATAACAGAAAACTCAATAATGTTTAATTCATAAAAACTGATTTTTCCTTGACTGTACAATGTATCAATCATAATACTATCATCCTTTTCAGATAACTGAAAATGGGCTATATTATCTTCTTGTAAGAATATCCATTGTTTGAATACTTGGGTATATATATCACCTAAAAATTCATCCATATCATCACTCCCTTTCATTATGTATCATTTATTAACTATCTATAATATCATTATAGATGAAAACAATAATGAAAAAAAGTTTTATATGAATAAAGAAAAATATTTATCAAATATTTAATTAAATAATGATAAATATTGAAAATATATTTTATATCCAAACATTTTTTTATGTTATATCTTGAAGCTCTTTATAGTAGAAACAGATGTATCAATTCTCTATTAAACTATAAAAATGACGATCAACGCATAGACAATCAAAGTAATGACCATGTTTAATGATATGAAAGCAGATAGGTAACTTGCATCGTCTTCTTCTTTATAAAGTGATGAAATTTGCATTGGAAGAGCAAAACCTGTTGGACACATAAAATAAATAAGGACAGCAATCATGTATGTCTCCTCAGCCATCAAACTTGGAAATAAGATAAAGAAACCAATAATAACCAAAACATAGAATACAATTCTTACAAGTAATAATTTTAGTAATGGTTTTAAAGTATGTAATTCGATTTTTAAATTATAACCGATGATAAATAAAATCATTCCCATTATCGGTGCAGTAGCAGTAGCTGCGGTATTGGTATAGACATCAATAAAAGGTGTTTGTGCAAATAATGAGTATATCCCCGACAAATTCAATAATAAGCCTGATATTACAGCAATAACAAATGAATTAGAAAAAATAGTTTTAATTAATTCCTTAACTGTTGTATTATGAGCTGACATTTTTGTGACAATCACAGGAATAACAACAAATGCTATTAATGTTCCTGCTAAATCAAATATCACTGTATTACTCGCATATGCTACGCCTACAATAGATGTATAAAGAGGTAATGCGACATTTCCACCCTCACATGTCGTTAACATGAAATATGAAATATGTGAAAACTTATCACCTGTGAATTTTTTTAGTCCTCTGCCTACGACCATAGCGAGTATAAAAATAATAAAAACATAACTAACAATTGAAATTGCTGAAACTTCAATTTGAGATGTTAATAAAATATTGAATATCAAAATAGGAAATAAAACATTAAACATAATTCTATTTGCGCCTTCTTTTTGTTTTGGAGTAATAATTCCTTTAACTCTTGAAACTAATCCTAACACCACCATAAATAATACTGGAAACAAAGTTACTAAAGCTGTCATATGTATCGCCTCTTTCTTTTTTACTTTTTTATTCTATATGAGAAACTATCATCTATCAAATACTTAATGATGATACTTTTCTATACTCAAAAAGCATAGCAAGAAAGAAAAAACATTAACTCAAAGAGCTAATGTTTCCATTTTATTTGACAACAATATTAACAATCTTGTTTTTAACAACAATGACTTTGACAATATCCTTACCTTCAGTATGAGTCTTAACATTATCTTGTTCAAATGCAACACTCTTTACTATTTCATCATCTTCATCCTTATTAACAGTTATCTTACCACGAAGTTTCCCATTAACTTGAACGGCCATCTCTACCGAATCTTGAACAAGCATTGCCTCATCATAAGTTGGCCACTCAACATAAGCTATTGACTCGTTGTGTCCTAACATTTGCCATATTTCTTCACCAATATGTGGAGCAATACAACTAAGCATCTTAATCAAACTTTCTGCATATGGACGATAAAGTGTATTTGCTTTATAAGCATCATTTACAAAAATCATCATTTGTGAGATTGCTGTATTAAAACCTAAAGTTTCATAATCTGAAGTCACTTTTTTAACAGTTTGATGATAAACAAAGTCTAAAGAGTGATCATTATCATCTGATAACTTATTTGATTCTATAATCAAACGATAGACACGATCCAACCATTTTCTTGCACCATCAACACCACTTTCACTCCATGGTTTACTCGCTTCTAAAGGTCCCATAAACATTTCATATAAACGAAGAGTGTCCGCACCATATGTTTCTACGATAATATCAGGATTAATAACATTTCCTTTTGACTTACTCATCTTTTCACCATTACCACCAAGAATCATTCCTTGATGATATAGTTTTTGAAATGGCTCAGGATGTGATAAAACACCTTTGTCATATAAATATCTATTCCACATACGTGAGTATAGTAAATGTCCAACAGCATGTTCAGGTCCACCAACATATAAATCAACTGGCAACCAATGATCAAGTAATTTTTTATCTGCTATTTCTTTATCATTATGTGGATCAATATAACGCATATAATACCAACTACTTCCAGCACTACCAGGCATCGTACTTGTTTCACGTTTACCGACTTTTCCATCAATATTAACATTAACCCAATCTACTGCTTTATCCAATGGTGATCCTCCAGTTGCTGAAGGTGAATAATCTTGTAGTGGAGGTAATATTAAAGGTAATTGATCATCAGATAATGCAATTGATGAACCATCATCAAAATTAACGATTGGAATAGGTTCACCCCAATATCTTTGACGAGCAAATATCCATTCTCTTAAACGATAATTAATTTTTTTAACGCCACACTTATGTTCACTTAGCCATTTTGTCATTGCATTTATGGCATCTTCTTTATTCATTCCATCTAAAAAATCTGAGTTAATGTGTAATCCATCTTGTGTCCATGCTTCTTCTTCAACATTTCCACCTTCTAAAACAGGAATAATCTCAAGATTAAACTTTTTCGCAAATTCATAGTCTCGTTCATCATGCGCAGGAACTGCCATAATTGCCCCTGTTCCATATCCTGCGAGTACATAGTCAGAAATCCAGATAGGAATTTCTTTTTGATTAACAGGGTTAATCGCATATGCCCCAGTAAAAACACCACTCTTATCTTTGTTTAATTCAGTACGTTCTAATTCAGATTTTGTTGCACAGGCTTTTACATATGTATCAATAGCTTTCCTTTGTGCATCTGTTGTTATTTTTTCTACCAATTCATGTTCTGGTGCCAATACGCAGTATGTTGCCCCAAATAGTGTGTCACTACGTGTTGTAAAAACAGTAAATGACTCACCATATCCAGCAACCTTAAATTCCACATGAGCACCGATTGATTTTCCAATCCAGTTTTTTTGAATTTCTTTTGTAGAATCAGGCCAATCAATAGACTCCAATCCTTCAAGAAGCTTTTCTGCATATTTAGGAATATCAATAACCCATTGTTTCATATTCTTACGAACAACAGGATAACCACCACGTTCACTTTTACCATCAATAATTTCATCATTAGCTAAAACAGTTCCTAGTTCTTCACACCAGTTCACTGGAATATCAACATTTCTTGCTAAACCATCTTTATAAAGTTGTTTGAATATCCATTGAGTCCATTTGTAATAATCAGGATCAGCAGTTGAAATACATTTATCCCAATCAAAAGAAAATCCCAACATTTTTAATTGTTTTGTGAATGTTTCAATATTTTCTAATGTAAAGCCTTCAGGATGATTTCCTGTTTTTATAGCATATTGTTCAGCTGGTAAACCAAAGGCATCAAAGCCCATTGGATGTAAGACATTGAAGCCTTGCATTCTTTTCATTCTAGACATAATATCCGTAGCTGTATATCCTTCTGGATGTCCTACATGTAAACCTTGTCCTGATGGATATGGAAACATATCCAAAGCATAATACTTAGGCTTAGAAAAATCCCAGACATCAGTTTTAAATGTCTCATTCTTATCCCAATACTCTTGCCACTTCTTTTCTATATGTTTGTGATCAAACGGCATAACGATTTCCCTCCTTATAAATAAAAAAAGTCATCCTATCTAAGGACGACATTATCGCGTTACCACCTTAGTTCATGAATAAATTCATGCCCTCAACACTTTAACGCAGTGATACGTTAGAAACTACTTCATTCATTTCTACATCTCCAAGACGAGTTCATTGCCTTCTCTCACTTGTTTTCACCAACCACAAGCTCTCTACAGAAATTAGAACAATTACTATTTCTTTTCATTGATTTTAACTGCTATTATTATATCATATGTTTTTTGAAATACAACAGTTTTCCTTTTATTGTTTTAATGCTTCAATTGTATTCATCTTCATGACATAA
>CAZWXH010000013.1:0-24349 GCA_964637725.1 uncultured Coprobacillus sp.
TGAATGAAGATGGAACATTAACATTTGAAACAGATAAGTTCTCAACATATGCGATAGTATATGAAGAAGGAAGTAAAAAAGAGGAAGTAAAGAAAGAAGAAGTCGTTAAAACAAATGATTCTAGTCAGATATTATTATGGATGACAACACTTGGATTTGGATTATTTGTTGGAGCAAGAAACCTAATTAAGACAAAAGAAGAACTATAAGTATAAGGAAAAGTTATGAGAGTTCATAACTTTTTCATATGTTTATGGTATTGTTTAGATGAGGTGATAACAGTGTTCAAGGATACATCTAAAAAAATAAAGATCTGTTCTATAATATTCTTTGTTGGTAGTTTCTTGAATCAAGGATTATCACATGTAAGAAGATGGTTTGTTTTAGGGAGACCAGATAGTTTATTAAAGGATACATTAGAGTACACAGTCATGACAGTTTTGTCATACTTAGTTATAGCATGTCTTATTTATGGTTTTGGTATATTGGTAAAAAGATTTGAAGATTAGTTAAAGGAGGAAGATATATGTTAGAGCGTATTTCAAAAATTATCAAAACTTTTGCATATATCTTTTTTGCAGGATATTTGATAAGAGAGATTATTCATATTACTATTAATACATCGTATTTAAATACAGGAAAGATATTAGCTGTTGAGTCAATGTTTTTAATGATATGGGCTTGTTTTATTGGCTTCTTATTTTCTGTGATAATCTATGGTTTAGGGGTTATTGTTGAATCGCTTGGGGAAAAGAATAGTTAAAGTTGACTTTGCTATTAGCATATATTATAATATGTATGAAAAGGGTACATCAGTAAGCGATTAACCCTTGGATTTAATTGTTTTTAGTTTCTAGAAATAGCGTGATGATAATTATATCAATAATGAGGATTATGTTTAATAGTTCGTAGGTTGTCATAATATCACACTCCTTTGTTTTTATAGTTTAACTATATGTAAACAGAGGGTGCAGCCTCTGATCTTTTGACCAAGAGATAATCGCCTGTTTTACCTAGTTCTAGAAGGAGGAATAAACCCTCCTTTTTATATATACGCTTTTAAGATTCTTTTTTTGATATTAAAATTTTTTCAATATTTTTGTTTTAAATAAAGTCAGATATCTTGACAAAAGTTATAGATGTTGTAAAATGTTGTTACAGCAAAGATTTAGGATATGTTTTTATAGTTTTATTGTTTAGAGAGGAAACGGTTGGTGAAAGTTTCTCAATATCTATAAAGATACTCCCTAATAGGCTACACTCGAAAGAGAATGTCGTTTGTCGCGTTAAGACATTGAGGTTATCGTAAGATAATAAATTAAGGTGGTACCACGAGATTTCGTCCTTTGGATGAAGTCTCTTTTTAGTTAAAGGAGGAATACTTATGAAAGATGCTAAACTTGTTTATCCTGATTATTGTCATGAAGATATAGTCAAATCATTTATGAAGGATATTTGTGATTATGATAAGTCTGAAGTAATTAATGGTTCAGGGTTTTATACACAATATCTAGATTATAAAAAATGGGTAAAAAAAGAAAAAGAAGTCCATCTAGGAATTCATCTTGATAAAGGTATTGTTCCTGGAACGACTTATCTCTATATGTTAGAAGATAAAGTAATAGGAGTTATTAATATACGTCATTGTTTAAATGATTATTTATTAAATTATGGAGGTCATATTGGTTATACCATTCATCCTGATTATAGACAACAAGGTTTTGCGACAAGGATGTTAAAGGAAGCTTTATTGATATGTCAACAGTGGGAAATATGGCCAGTACTTGTCACCTGTAATAAAGAAAATATGGCATCACAAAAGACAATTAAAAAATGTGGTGGAGTTTTAGAGAATGAATACAAAAAAGAAGATACAAATGAAACGATATTACGTTTCTGGATAGGAGAATAAAGATGATAGATTTTAAAGAAAATGAAGAACTAAGTAAGTTGAATCACTCTTGTGCCCATGTCATGGCACAAGCTATTAAACATTTATACCCACAAGCCAAATTTTGGGTAGGTCCTGTTGTGACTGAAGGATTCTATTATGATGTAGATTTAGGTGATGATGTTATTAATGATGATGATATTCCTAGAATTGAAAAAGAAATGAAAAAGATTTGTAAAGATGGGAAACGTATTTCTAGAGAAGAGATTTCTAAGGAAGATGCTTTAGAGATGTTTAAGGATGATGAGTATAAATTAGATTTAATTTCTAATTTAGATGATGGAACTATTACTTGTTATCGTCAAGGAGACTTTGTTGATTTATGTAGAGGTCCTCATGTTGAAACAGTTAAAATGTGTAAAAACTTTAAGTTATTAAAACATTCTGGTGCTTATTGGAAAGGTGATAAAGATAATAAAGTTTTACAAAGAATTTATGGTGTTTGTTTTCCAACTCCAGAAGCTTTAGAAGAACATTTAAATTTATTAGAAGAAGCTAAGAAAAGAGATCATAAGAAATTAGGAAAAGAACTTGATTTATTTATGATGAGTGAATATGCGCCTGGTATGCCATTCTTCTTACCTCATGGAATGTTACTTAGAAATACTTTAGAAAGATTCTGGTATGATGAACATACAAAAGAAGGGTATGAATTTATTAAAACTCCAATTATGATGTCTAGAGAGTTATGGGAATTAAGTGGACATTGGGATAACTATCAAGAGAACATGTATACAAGTGAAGTTGATGATAGAGATTTTGCGATTAAACCAATGAACTGTCCTGGTAGTATGTTAGCATATAAGAATGGTTTACATTCATATAAAGACTTACCACTTCGTATTGGTGAACTTGGACAAGTTCATAGACACGAAGCAAGTGGAGCTTTAAATGGTTTATTTAGAGTTCGTACTTTTACTCAAGATGATGCTCATTTATTTATGACACCTGACCAAGTAGAAGAAGAAGTTGTAAAACTTATTGCTTTTATTGATCGTGTGTATTCGATTTTGGGATTGGATTATACTATTGAGTTAAGTACTCGTCCTGAAAAGAAATATATTGGAGATATCTCAATTTGGGAAAGAAGTGAAGATGCTTTAGCAAAAGCATGTAAGGCTGCTGGTAAAGATTATAAAGTAAATCCAGGTGATGGGGCATTCTATGGTCCTAAGTTAGATTTTCATGTTAAAGATTCTTTAGGAAGAGTTTGGCAATGTGGAACTATTCAATTAGATATGAATTTACCTGAAAGATTTGATTTAACTTATGTTGATGATAAAGGTGAAAAGGTAAGACCGGTTATGCTTCATAGAGTTATATTTGGTTCTATTGAAAGATTTATTGGAATTTTGATTGAACATTTTGCAGGAGCATTCCCTTTATGGTTAGCTCCAACTCAAGTCTCAGTCATTCCTGTTAAAAACGAATTTCATTTAGAGTACTCAAAAGAAGTCTTTAAGTTATTAGAAGATAAAGGTATTCGTGTGGAAATGGATGATCGAGAAGAAAAACTTGGTTATCGTATTAGAGAAGCCCAAATGAAAAAAATCCCTTATCAATTAGTATTAGGTGATAAGGAAAGAGATGAAAGAACTGTGACTTATCGTCAATATGGTGAACAAGCTCAAACAACTGTTTCTTTAGATGAATTTATTGAAATGGCTTTAAAACAAATAGATACAAAAGCATTATAAGACGGGTAACCGTCTTATTTTGTTTCTATGGATATTTTTGTTATGAATTCTTCTTCATTAGGTAAAGCAATATCAGAAAGGATATAATCTTCATAAGCATGTTCACCTAAAATAATATTATTCTCTTTTGCATATTTAAGAGCTCTTAAATATGCATTATAAATAGTATTGTAAGTTCCTTTATGATAGACAACTAAATATAATCCCACTTGCTTACTTATTGTTGGCTGCCGATCTTTTTTCTTGGTTCTGGTGAATAAGCATTGAAATGTTTTATAGTTATTTTTATAGATATCTTGAATAGATATAATCGTTCCTATTTTATCTTCAGTTGTTAAATGTTTATTAAAGAAATGAATGTATTCATCTATATAGACATCAAAAGTCTTAGATGGTGATAGTTTTAAATCTTCACTACAAAGTAATAATTCCTTTTTTTGATGTTGTAAGGAAATACTATTGAAATCTATATCTAAAGCATGAGAAGTTGTAGAACGAATAACTTTAATAAACTCTTTTGCTTTTTTTAATTTATTAATTTTATCATCTAATAATTTTTCTTGTTCATCTAACAAATTAATAAGTAATTCAGGTGAACGTTTTTCTAAGTATATTTTAATATCTTGTAAAGACATTCCAATACTTTTTAATATCTTTATAATAGAAAAAGTATCATATTGATGATATGAATAATAACGATATTGATTGTCTTTAACTAAAGCAGGTTTAAATAATCCTATTTCATCATAATGAAATAGAACATGTTTAGGGACATTGCAAATATGTGCAAACTCCCCTGTAGTAAAGTATTTTTGATGTAATGTTGACATTTTTTATTCTCCTCTTGACTATAAGGTAACCTTATAGTTTATTATAGTACAGTCAAGTCAAAACAACAAGGAGGAAAATTTATGAAATTAATATTAAAATACTTATTTAAGTATAAAAAACTACTATTTCTTAATATCATTTCTGTCTTTGGATTTGCGCTTGTAGAATTAGGTTTACCAACAATCATCGCGAGTATGATTGATGTTGGTGTAGCCAACCAAGATAAGAGTTATCTGTATATGATGTGGGCAGTTGCAATTGCTATATCAGTATTGGGAGTAGTGGGGACTATTCTACTTGGTTATTGCTGTGCAAAGATTTCTACTTCAATTACACGTGATATACGTAATGATATCTTTAAGAAAGTCCAAGACTTCTCACCTAGTGAGTTTAATAAGTTTGGTATTTCATCATTAATTACACGTACGAATAATGATGCGTTTCAAATCCAAATGTTTGTAAATGTAATTTTAAGAACAGCCTTACTAACACCAGTTATGTTAGCCGTTAGTTTTATTTTAACACTTAAAACATCTTTAGATTTATCATTGGTTATTGTTGCAACAATTCCTTTGATTATTATTGGTGTTGTTGTGGTCGCAATGGTATCAGAACCAATGTCACAAAAACAACAAGCTTCACTAGATAACCTTAATCGTATATCTAGAGAAAATTTAACAGGGATTAAAGTTATTAGAGCATTTAATAACGATAAATATGAACAAGCTAGATTTAATGAAACAAATAATGATTTTACAAATCATACAAAAAGAATATTTAAATTAATGAATTCAGCTGATCCAGTGTTCTTCATGGTAATGAATATTGCTATATTATTTATTTTTGGTATAGCAGCAACAATGATTGGAGAAGGAACATTACAAGTGGGAAAACTTGTCGCTTTTCAAGACTACTTATTCCACGCAATGTTTTCAATGTTATTATTTTGTAGTGTTTTTGTTATGTATCCAAGAGCTGCTGTTTCAGCTAAACGTATCCAAGAGATTTTAAAATCTGATATTTCAATTTTTGATAATCATGATACAGATAAAAATCTAAATACAAAGGAACATACTTTATCTTTTGATAATGTAACATTTGTCTATCCTGATGGTGAAGAACCAGTTTTAAAGGATGTTTCTTTTCAAGCTTATCAAGGTCAAACAGTTGCTTTTATTGGAAGTACAGGTTCTGGTAAATCGACATTGATTAATCTTATTCCACGTTTTTATGATGTGAGTGGTGGTCATATTGAAATAGATGGCATTAATATTCAAGACTATGCAATTAAAGACTTAAGAGATAAAATTGGTTTTATTCCTCAAAAAGCAATGCTTTTTACGGGAACTATCGCCGAGAATATTCGTTATGGTAAAGAAGATGCAACCATAGAAGAAGTTCATCATGCTGCCAAGATCGCTCAAGGTTATGATTTTATTATGGAAAAGGAAAATGGTTTTGATGAAGTGATAACTGAAAGTGCAACGAATGTATCAGGGGGACAGCGTCAACGTATTAGTATTGCGAGAGCAATTATTAAAAGACCTCAGATTTATATCTTTGATGATTCTTTTTCAGCATTAGATTTTAAAACTGATGCATCTTTGAGAAAAGCTTTAAAAGAAGAAACAAAACAGTCAATTGTTTTGGTTGTTGCACAACGTATTTCTTCTATTGTGGAAGCAGATCAAATCATTGTCTTACATGAGGGACAAGTGGTTGGTAAAGGAACTCATCAGGAGTTACTAAAGAACTGTTCTATTTATCATGAAATTGCAGCTTCTCAGCTGAGTGAGGAGGAGTTAGCACATGGATAAGAAATGGCTAAAATTTAAAAAGTCAGTAAAACAAATAGGACCTTTTATATCACCTTATAAATGGAGTTTCTTTATTGCGATTGCAATGATTGTTATTACAAATATCGTAATGGCTATTACTCCAGCAATTGAAGGTCAAGTGACTTCTTTGTTGATGAAGAATTCGATTGATATTGGGAATAAGGTAGCTGGAGCTCATGTTGAGTTTGATAAGGTTATTGGTTTTATAGTGACTTTATTTATCTATTATGTAGTAAAGACTGTTTCACAGTTAGTCTTTACGTTTACTATCACAAATTCAATTCAAAATGCTATGCATGATTTACGTAATGCCTTACAACAAAAGGTCAGACGTTTACCGATTAGTTATTTTGATAAACATCAATATGGTGATGTTTTAAGTAGAATTACAAATGATGTTGATACAGTATCTAATGCTTTACAACAAACATTAAGACAAATTATAGGTGGTGTTTTATCTTTAGGATTAGCTATCTTTATGATGTCTCGTATTAATTCATTGATGACTTTGGTTGTTTTAATTATTATTCCATCATCATTATTGATTACTCGCTTTGTAGTAAAAAAATCTCAGAAGCGTTTTACTGCTCAACAAAAAGCACTAGGTGATTTAAATGGAGCAATTACTGAGATGTATACAGGTTATAATGAAATATTACTTTTTAATAAACAAGAACAATCTATTAATAAGTTTAAAGGGATTAATGAAGAACTTCGTCAAAATGCTTTTAAAGCACAATTTATGTCTTCTTTAATTTCCCCATTTATATCTTTGGTCACTTATATTCTTATTGGTACAGTTGCTTTAATGGGATGTTTATATGCGATTAGTGGAGGTATGCAAATTGGTGAGATTCAAGCATTTGTGAGATATATTTGGCAAGTAAATGATCCGATTTCTCAAGTGAGTGGATTATCTTCACAAATCCAATCAGCTTTTGCTGCAATTGAAAGAATCTTTGATGTCTTAAATGAAGAAGAAGAAATTGAAACATCACTTCCCCAAGTTATTGAACATACCAAAGGTCATGTTAGTTTTGAAGATATTCGTTTTGGATATGGTGATAAAGAAGTGATTCGTGATTTTAATGTTGATATTAAAAGTGGACAAATGGTTGCTATTGTAGGACCTACAGGTTCAGGTAAAACAACCCTTATTAGTTTATTAATGCGTTTCTATGATGTTACATCGGGAAGTATAAAGATTGATGGTGTTGATATAAAGGATATGTTACGTGAAGATCTTCATGCCTTATTTGGAATGGTTCTTCAAGATACATGGTTATTCCATGGAACAATCTATGATAATATACGTTATGGTCGTCAAGATGCCAGAAATGATGAAATTATTGAAGCGGCTAAGCAAGCCAATGTTCATCACTTTATTCGAACATTACCTGATGGATATAATATGATTATTAATGAAGAAGCGAATAATATTTCTCAAGGTCAAAAACAATTACTAACGATTGCAAGAGCAATCTTAAAAGATCCTCAAATTTTAATCTTAGATGAAGCGACTTCATCAGTAGATACAAGATTAGAGAAGATGTTACAAGAAGCTATGCATAATGTTATGAAAGGCAGAACAAGTTTTGTCATTGCTCATCGTCTTTCAACAATTAAAAGTGCTGATTTAATACTTGTAGTCAAAGATGGTTGTATTGTCGAAAAGGGAAATCATGAAGAGTTGATTCAACAAAATGGTTTTTATGAACAATTATACAATGCACAATTTAGTGAAGATGAATGATTTTTTTCATTCATCTTTTTACTTTTAGAGTCAAGTTGTGTATAATAGGGAAAACAAAGATAGGGGGGGATAATTTGAATATTTCTAATATAAAAAAGAATGCCGATAAAATATATGTTCAACATCGTAAACAGATTATCCCTGAATTTTTCTATGTAGGTTATATAAGTTTGTTAGCGCAGTATTTAAGAAGTGGTTTATTTTCATTTTTCGTTTCATTATTCTTAAGTCCTATTGCTCATGGTTATGTAGTCTGTGCGATTAAACTAGTAGAAGTAGAAAAGGTTAAACTGAGTTATCAAGACTCTATGGTTGGGATTGTTGACTTTATAAGAGTAGCTCCAGCATATATAACAAGAAAGATTGTTATATTATCAGTCACTTTTCTAGTTGGATTACCGAGTTTAATAATGCTAGAGAAAGTTTATGTTAATTTTTATGAACAATTAACTTCAACTTTGGGAAATGTGTTTATTCAAGCAGATTTTTATGTTCCTAATTTTATTGCAATGATTGAATTGATGGATTATCCTTTTATAATTATTAATGTGTTGATATGTATGCTTGTATTTTTATATTTATCGGCATTATTTACACCTGTTCCTTATATGATGGAATTAGATGATTTATCTTGGAATGAGTGTTTTAGTTATTCTATTCATTTAATGAAAGGTCATATGATAAATTTCTTTAAGTTGTATTTAAGTTATTGCATAAGACATATTGTCTATTGGATAGTTATTGGTTTAATGATTTTATGGGTTGGTTCAATTAATGAATTATTAATGTTGTTTTGTTTAGTCACGAGTCTATTTTTCTATATTGAAATATTTAAAGGTAGATTTGAGATTGCTAAGTATTTATTCTATAAAGAAATTAGAGGTGAGCAACATGAGAAACATCAAGACAATTAAAAGAATGATTGTTAAGGTTGGATCTTCTTCTTTATGTAATCATAAAGGACAAATAGAAAAAGAAAAGATTTTACATTTGATTTTACAGATTTCTCAGTTAATAGAGAAAGGTTATTCTATAGTTTTGGTAACTTCTGGAGCAATTGCTTCTGGTATGGGGGCTCTTTCTTTAGAAAAAAAGCCTGATACTATACCTGAAAAACAAGCTCTAGCGGCTATTGGACAAGCAAAATTAATGCAAATCTATGAAGAGTTATTTGATTTATTTAACTTAAAGTGTTCTCAAGTTTTATTGAATCATGATGATTTTGATGATCGTAAGCGTTTAATGAATCTGACAAATACGATGCAAGCATTAATGCATTATGGAGCTATTCCTATTGTGAATGAAAATGATGCATTGTCAGTAGATGAAATAAAAGTAGGAGATAATGATACTTTAGCAGCATTACTTGTTCCTGTTGTTGAAGCTGATTTATTAGTATTAGTATCTGATATTGATGGTCTATATACATCAAATCCACATCTTCATAAAGATGCCAAGTTATTGAAATATGTTGATGTTGTAGATAATGAAATAGAAAAAATGGCTAGTGATTCTTCAACAAGTTTAGGAACAGGTGGAATGTATACAAAAATTCGTGCTGCTAAAATAGTGAATGATTATGGAAGTCATATGGTGATTGTGAATGGTAATGAAAAAAATAGTATCATAGATATCTTTAATGATAAAGAAAGTGGGACTTGGTTTAATGGTGATAGTGGAAAGAAATTAAATTCTAGACTTCATTGGTTGACTTATCGAACAAGTTCTAAAGGAAAGATTGTTGCTGATATTGGCGCAATTGAAGCACTACAAAAGAGGCGAAAGAGTTTATTGCCAAAAGGTATTGTTCATGTTGAAGGTCAATTTATGATGGGACAAGTTGTTGATATTGTGGATCAAGAGTTTAATGTGATTGCAAAAGGAATATGTAATTATTCTAGTGATGAAATTAAACTTATTAAGGGACATATTACTGATGATATTGAATCTATTCTTCATTATAAAGACTATGATGAAATTGTTCATGCTAATAATATGGTGATTATTGGGGGAAGAAAAAATGGATAAGGGATTACAAGATATTTTATTGGCAGCTAAACAAGCGAGTCGAAAAATGATGAATATTGATACAGCTTCAAAAAATCTTGCGTTGGAAAATATTGCTGAAGCTTTATTAATGCATCAACAAGATATTATCAATGCTAATCGTATTGATATTGAGAATGCTAGAAATAATCAAATGTCAGAAGCAATGATTGATCGTTTATTGTTAAACAGTGAACGTATTCAAGCGATGGCTTCTGATGTTAGGCAATTAACAACATTAGATGATCCTGTTGGTCAAGTTATTAGAGAAATTAATCGTCCTAATGGTTTGGTTATGAAGCAAGTTCGTGTTCCTATTGGTGTCTTTGGAATCATCTATGAATCACGCCCAAATGTAACTGTTGATATTGCATGTCTTTGTTTAAAGTCATCAAATGTATGTGTATTAAAAGGTGGTAAAGAAGCAATAGAATCAAATAAAATATTAACATCATTAATACAAAAAGCAGTAATTCATATTTTACCTGATCATGCTGTTCAATTAATTGAAGATACTAATAGAGAAATTGTTTCAGAATTGATAACCGCAAATGATTATGTAGATGTTGTTGTTCCACGTGGTGGAAAAGGATTAATTGATCATGTTGTCAAAAATGCAACAGTTCCGGTTATTGAAACAGGAGCAGGGAATTGTCATTTATATATCGATAAAGAAGCAGACATAAAGAAAGCTATAAGTATAAGTATTAATGCGAAGATACAAAGACCTTCGGTATGTAATGCAATTGAAACAATTTTAGTTCATAAAGATATCGCAAAAGAATATCTTGTTCAATTAAAAGAAGTCTTTTCTCCTCAAGTAGAAATTCGTGGAGATATGAAAACTCAACAAATTATTGAGTGTTCATCAGCAACTCAAGAAGATTATGCAAGTGAATATGATGATTATATAGTTGCTATAAAGATTGTTGAAAATATTGATGAAGCTATTGAACATATTTATCAATATTCTACAAAACATTCAGAAAGTATTATTACTGAAAATAAAGACACGGCAGATTATTTTTTAACATCATTAGATTCAGCTTGTGTTTATCATAATGCTTCAACACGTTTTAGTGATGGAGGAGAGTTTGGGTTTGGGGCAGAACTTGGTATTAGTACACAAAAGTTACATGCCAGAGGGCCATTGGCTTTATTAGAAATGACATCTTTTCAATATCGTATTTATGGAAATGGACAAATAAGGGAATAATAGTGAAGATATAATGTCTTCACTTTTTTAAATGTGTGATATTGTCAAAATATGAAAAAGATATTGACAATACTTAGGGGGCTAACTATAATAGTTAGTACGCTAAGTAATAAGGAGGATGAAGAATGTATGATAAGTTAAATGAAATCATGAATGAGGTTAGAGAAATGCATAAATTACAGACTAAAGTCATGAATGCGACTTGTCAGGGTTTATCACCAGAACAGGTCAAACTACTCTTTACAATTCGTAAGGAGCAGATGAATCAAAAAGATTTAGCTGTCCATTTCCATATTACTGAAGCTACTCTTTCGGTACGAATTAAGCGTTTAGTTGAATTGGAATTCGTGGAAAGAGAAGTAGATGGAAAAGATAAAAGAAATTATACTATTGTTCTATCTAAAAAAGGGGAGAATATGTGTAAAGTGATAGATGATCAAGTCTCTAGATTTAAAGAAGTATTTGCTAAGAATATTAGTCTTGAAGAATATGAGACTGTATTGAACTTTATTAAAAAAATTCAAAAAAATATAAAGGAGGAAATAGAAAAATGTTAAAACTTTCTAAATTTGTAAGTAAATTCTGGATTGCGATTGTTTTTTGTGTTGGTTTTATATTTGTACAATCACAAACTGAATTAGCACTTCCAGATATGATGAGTAACATTGTTACTATTGGTATTCAATCAAATGGATTTGATGGTGCAGTTAGTGATGTGTTATCAGAAGATACATTTCATCATCTTATGATGTTTGTAGAAGATAAAGATGATCAAGATTATTTAAAAAGTGTTTATCAATTTGTTGAAAATAAAAACATTGATCAATCATATAAAGATAAGTTTGAAAAGCTTGGTAAACAAAATCTATATATCTTAAAAGATGATATAGATACTGATAAATTATCAGATATAATTGTAAAACCAATGTTAATTGTTTCTCAAATTGATTCAACAAAACCTGATAGTCAAGAATATAAAGAAATGTTTGGACAATTACCTGCAGGGATGTCGCCATATCAAGCATTATCTTTAATACCAGAGGATGAGCGTTTTAAAATATTTGAAAGTATTGATTCACAAATGGAAACAATGGGTGAGTCAACAATGAATATTGCAGCAAGTTCTGGTGTGAAGTTAGAATATATTAAACTAGGAGCAGATACTGATAAAGTCCAAATGGATTATATTTTCTATTCAGGGGCTAAGATGTTAGGAATCGCTTTATTAAGTGCAGCAGCAGCAATATGTTCAGCGTACTTATCATCTCGCGTTGGAAGTGGTGTAGCTAGAGATTTAAGAAAGGCAGTATTTGAAAAAGTTGAAAACTTTTCTAATGGTGAAATGAATAAATTCTCAACTGCTTCACTTATTACCCGTAGTACAAATGATATTACCCAAGTTCAAATGGTTGTCATAATGTGTTTAAGAATTGTTGTATTTGCGCCTATGATGGGTATTGGGGCCCTTATAAGAGCATTAAATAATTCAGCCTCAATGACTTGGATTATTGCTTTAGTCTTAGTGGTTATTATAGGATTACTGATTGTCACATTTGCGATCGCATTACCTAAGTTTAAGATCATTCAAACATTAATTGATAAATTAAATCTTTCAATGAGAGAGAATCTATCTGGAATGTTAGTTATCCGTGCTTTTGGTAATGAAAAGCATAGTGAAGAAAGATTTAATGAAGCGAACAATGATTTAACAAAAGTTAATATGTTTGTTAATAAAACAATGGCATCAATTATGCCTATTATGATGCTTGTTATGAATGTAGTCGCAATTCTAGTTGTCTGGTACGGTTCTCAACAAATTGATCTTGGAAACATAGCGATTGGACAAATGATGGCATTTATTCAATATAGTATGCAAATAATTATGGCATTCTTATTTATAGCGATGATTGCTATTATGTTACCTCGTGCCTCTGTATCTGGACAACGTGTTTATGAAGTCTTAAGTACAGAACCAATGATTAAAGATCCTCAAAATGCTCAAGGCTTTGATAAATCTTTAAAAGGATATGTTGAATTTGATCATGTGACATTTACTTATCCTGGAGCTGATGAACCAGTTTTAAGTGATATTTCCTTTACTGCAAAACCAGGAGAAACAGTTGCTTTTATTGGTAGTACTGGTTCAGGAAAATCAACTTTGATTAACTTGATTCCACGTTTTTATGAAGCAACAAGTGGAATGGTAAAAGTTAATGGAGTGAATGTTAAAGATGTAAATCAACATGATTTAAGAGATAAGATTGGATTGGTTCCACAAAAAGGATTATTATTCTCAGGAGACATTCGTTCTAATATTGCATATGGTGCGAATGATGCTACTGATGAAGAGTTAAATGAAGCAGCAAGAATTGCTCAAGCTTCTGAGTTCATTGAACAAAAGGAAGAAAAATTGGATACTCCAATTGCTCAAGGTGGAACAAATGTATCTGGTGGTCAGAAACAACGTTTAGCAATTGCTAGAGCAATCGCTAAGAAACCTGATATCTTTATATTTGATGATAGTTTTAGTGCATTAGACTTTAAAACTGATGCCATCTTAAGAAAAGAATTAAATAAGTTGACAAAAAAGACAAAAAACACTGTTTTAATAGTGGGACAACGTATTGCTTCTATTATGTCGGCAGATCAAATTATTGTTTTAGATGAAGGAAAGATTGTTGGAAAAGGAACTCATGATGAATTATTAAAAGATTGTCAAGTTTATCAAGAGATTGCTTATTCACAATTATCAAAGGAGGAATTAGGTCATGAGTGATAAAAAACATAGTGGACCTAAATTCGGTCCTGGTGGTCATGGGATGACAGGTGAAAAACCAAAAGACTTTAAAAATGCTATTATGAAGTTATTCTCATTCCTTAAACCATATCGATTAAAACTTATTATTGTTATGATTTTTGCGATTGGAGCAACAATCTTTATGATTGTAGGTCCAAAGATATTAGCCTTAGCAACTGATAAACTAGGTGAAGGAATTTTATCGAAAGTTGCTAATCCTGAAACTGGTGGTATTGATTTTGGATATATTGGACAAATTTTATTAATCCTTGTTTGTTTATATCTTATAAGTGCCTTATTTAGTTATATTCAAGGATTTGTTGTTGCAGGTGTTTCACAAAAAGTAGCTTTTGATTTAAGAAAGTCTATTAGTGAAAAAATGAACCGTATGCCTCTTGCTTATTTTGATAAACACACAAGTGGAGATATTTTAAGTAGAGTTACAAATGATATTGATACAATAGCTCAATCATTAAATCAAAGTATGTCACAGATGATTACATCAACAGTTACTGTTGTCGGTGTATTTATTATGATGCTAACAATAAGTTGGCAAATGACATTAGTCGCAATTTGTGTACTTCCTGTCTCAATGATCTTTATTGGTGTTATTATGAAGAACTCTCAAAAGTACTTTAAACGTCAACAAGGTTCTTTAGGTGATGTTAATGGTCATATTGAAGAAATGTATGGTGGTCATCAAGTCGTTAAAGCTTTTAATGGTGAAGAAAAATCAATTAAAGAGTTTAATGTTTATAATGATTCGTTATATGAATCAGCATGGAAATCACAATTCTTTTCTGGATTAATGCAACCATTAAGTGGTTTTGTTGGAAATGTTGGATATGTAGGTGTCTGTTTAGTAGGTGGTATATTAGCTGGAGGAAGTATGATCTCTATTGGTGATATACAAGCCTTTATTCAATATGTTAGACAGTTCAATCAACCGATAACACAAATGGCTCAAATTATGAACTTACTTCAATCAACTGCTGCTGCTTCTGAAAGAGTCTTTGAATTTTTAGAAGAAGAAGAAATCGAAGAAGAACAAACAGTTGTCACAAGAGAAGATGTAGATAAAATGGAAGGTAGTGTTACATTCTCAGATGTTCGTTTTGGTTATAATCCCGATAAGATTATTATTAATGATTTTAATATGCATGTTCATAAAGGTCAAAAGATTGCGATTGTTGGACCAACGGGTGCTGGTAAAACTACAATTGTAAAGTTATTAATGAGATTTTATGAATTAAATAGTGGTCAAATTTTAATTGATGGTCATGATATAAAAGAATTCTCTAGAAAAGATTTAAGAAGTATGTTTGGTATGGTTTTACAAGATACTTGGTTATTTAATGGAACAATTAGAGAAAACTTGAAATATGGTAAACTTGATGCAACTGATGAAGATGTGGAAGTCGCATGTAAGAGTGCTTATGTTGATCACTTTATTAGAACACTTGAACATGGATATGAAACTGTTTTAAATGAAGAAACAAGTAATATATCTAGTGGTCAAAAACAATTACTCACTATCGCAAGAGCTTTCTTAGCGAATCCTAAAATATTAATTCTTGATGAAGCAACATCTTCTGTAGATACAAGAACAGAAGTCTTGATTCAAAAAGGTATGGAAAAGTTAATGGAAGGAAGAACAAGCTTTGTAATTGCACATAGATTATCAACAATCAAAGATGCAAACACAATAATTGTTATGAAAGATGGAGATATTGTTGAATTAGGTGATCATAATTCATTACTTGAAAAGAATGGATTTTACGCTGATCTCTATCGTTCACAATTTGAATCTAGTAAGGAAGACTAAAAAAATCATAGGGCAACCTATGATTTTTTAATAATATGCATATGATTTACAAGTTTTTCTGAGTATAAATATTGAATGCATAATCCATTAATTCTTGTTCTGAATCTATATCCATTTGATTAGGGTAAGTTTTCTTGACTTTTTGAAATCTATCTAAATAAACTTGGGCAGAATTAGGATCCATATTATAAAGGAGTTCGTACGTATATTGGGTTCTTATAACAGCAGGATAGTTTTTCATAGATTTCAGAAATTTTTGAAATGTTTTATGAGTAAATGAATCGATTTTTGAAAAATCATGTTCAATCATTTTAATATAGAATTCTTCACATTGAATTAAGTATTTATGAATACTAATAAATTCAATAGTGTTATCATTAATAAATTGAAGAATGTCTTTTGCATGTGTAAAGCTATGGGCATCCATTGCATGGTTTAAGTTTAAAAGTAATAACGAGCTAGCTAGTGAATTACGCATATCTGATAGTGATATATCTTCAAAATAAGAAGTATTCATATCTTTTAATCTTATATTTACACTATTTAAAGCATTCACTTTTAAACTTATCCAAAAAGCTTTTTTACTAAATTCATCTTTATAACAATGATAAGCATTATAACCATCATTGTTCATTCCATTAATAATAAGGGGAATACCGTTTGTAGAAGCAAAGTAAATTCCTATAATTCCAAAGATAAGAAAAGCAGTATTCAAATAAGGTATATCATTAAACATAAAATAACCAACAAAAGCAATCAAACTTGTTATAATGTTAAGAAAGATGCCACCAAGATTATAAAGAAATTGTGGATAATGACCATTATTATAATCAGGAGGAGAAAGTAAACATTGTCCAGCTGTTCCAGCAAGCGAAAATCTTTTGAGTTGATAACGATTATCTTCTTTAGTAATCATAAAACTACCAATACGATAAGATATGAATTTATAGCCACTAAGTAATCCAAATATAAGATGGCCTCCCTCATGTATTACGATATGTAAGAATTGACAAATGCAAACAATGAAAATCATGAATAAGAAATAGAGTAATGATGAAAATCCATCAATATGTGAAGGCATATTATACATTGCAAAAAAACCTACGGCACCTCCCAATAATACTGATAAGATCATAAATATAACTGTAGATAATTTTTTCATAAGATCCTCCTAAATTGTAATAATTATACCATATTCTTATAAAAAGAAAACTAGCGGATTTTATAGTATTTCGTTCTATATTTTTGATAAATAAATCTTTAATTTGATTAAAAGAAAGTTTATAGTTTTATTATATTAATAAAAGCATACCTATCATAAACTAAATATATAATCTTAAATCTATTATTGACTAGTAAGTATAGTTGATTCTTATCAATTATATTTATATCTAATATTCTTATAATTTATAATTCGTAATATCGCTTAATTACCTCCATATAGACTGTATTGTATTAGGTGTTGAATTTTTTTGATATTTTCAATATCGGTATACTAGGAGAGTAGCATTTTCGAATGAGAAATATATGGTAAATAATGGGAAAGGCATTGTCTTTTATAAATAATGGGTTTATAATATATGTAAGTAAAAGTTTTTTAAAGTAGACTTTCACATACCTTATAATAAATCATGTCTCATAGGAAATATCTAAAAAATGGATGTTTCTTTTTTTTGTATTCCTAAAAACAGATGAGTATTGCATTCTCTACTTAAAAAAACATTGCATTGAAAGAAGGGATATATCGAGAATATCTGAGGGAAATCTTTGAAAGTTACCAGTTTTATAAAGTATATAAGCAAAGCTATCGAAAGATAGAATACGCAAAGCTAAAGGATCTAATCTCCGTAGGAGAATGATAGCCAGCTGCCACTAAAAATGTAATAATATTGACGGGCGTATTCTCTTGTATATGAAAGGATACGCTTTTGCTATAAGAGAGGAGATTTATATGAAAAAAGTATTTACTTATTTATTAGTTTTAACATTAATGTTTAGTATGATAATTAGTGGAGTAAATGAGGTACACGCAGAGTCAAAAGCTGTAAGTACAATTGCAGAATTATTATCATCGATTGATGATGCATCTCAAGATGCAGCTATATCATTGGATACAGATATTTTAAATAATAATAGAGAAAACTTGATTATTGATGGTGGGGATAAAAATTTAACTCTACAACTAAATGCTGATCAAACTGTTAATAATGGATCAACTGTTACTTTTAAAAATATCACTATTAATGGGGCTACTACACATGGGCTTAAAGTGTCAGAAAATTCAACCTTACAATTAAATGAAGGCACTATAGTTACAAAATGTAAAGCAACATTAGAACATGGGTGGTCAAGTACTGTTGCTGCTATTATAGTAAGTGAAAAAGGAAAAATTGTGACGAATGGTGCGAGAATCGAGAGTAGTTCTGAAGCTGCTATTGAATGTAGTGGAGGAGAAATAGAACTTAATCATACAAGTATCAATCAAAACGGACCTGCTAATAGTACTGTATGGATCAATGGTGGAAAAGCAACATTTAATAACACAATTTTTGAAAACAATAAAGGAGAATCTATTTTAGAGACGAGTGACAACTCTAAAGTAATTATACAAGATTGTATTTTCGAAAATAATCAGGGACCAAATACCGGGTTCAGTTACATAATAGAAATAGGTGGAGGAACCGTTGGTTTTAGAATGAACAAGTCTAAAATCACCAATAACAAATCTACAGGTATATTTATTGCTGATCCATCAACTTATCCTGATTCAAATCGAACAATAGAGATTAATGATAGTATTATCAATAATAACGTTGCTAGTAAAGGTCCTGGTGGTATTTATTGGAATAACGATTCTGTAGCAGAAGTCATATTGAGTGGTTCTACACAAATCTACGGAAATACTGGAACAGATCATAAAAGTATAATGGATGGTAAAATAATAAATGTTGGCGACAACATAGATGTACAATTACAAAAATTGCCAAATTTAACTTTTAAAGATTTAACAAGCGCTGCTAATATTCATATGGCTTTTGGTCATTGTTTAGAAGAAAGCAACCGCGCAACAAATGATAAACCAATATTATTTAATCTAATTGGGAATTTGCCTAGTAATGTAATTACATTAGAAGAAGTAAAAGGTAAGTCTATATCTTCTTATACAGCAATGAATGTGGGTCGTGGAGTTAATAAGGTAAAATTGTTGATTGGACTTCCTATTGATGTTAAATGGGAACAAAAGGATTCATACATTTCTGATGGAAAAAATCAAAGTGATTCCATTAAGGCTTATTATATGGAAGGAACAACAAGAAGAGCTCTACCTGTTGTTATAACAAAAGATAATAAGGTAATGGATTTTAATACTGGTGGAGCTTATCTAGCTTCTATTCCAGATAATTATATTGCTTTAAATTCTAATGCAACTATTGATTTATATATGAAATCTAAATACCAAGTGATTTTTGATGAACAATATGATGGTAAGATTATAAAGAAACAAGTTGTTGAAGGTGATAAGATAGAGACTATAAGTCCAACAAGTCGTGAAGGTTATATATTTGATGGTTGGTATACAAGTTTTGATTATAAAGAAAAATATGATTTTAATGCAAATGTTGTTAAAGATATTATTGTTTATGCAAAATGGATTAAGAAAGATATACCTTTAAAGGAAGATGAAATTGGATCTGTTGAAATTGAAGATACAAAACAAAATAAAGAAAGTTTAAATGAGAGTGTTGCTAGTATAAAAGATAGCATTTTAAATGATGAAGCAACTGGAGTTAGTGAAGAAGTAGCAACGCAACTCAAAGAAGAACTCGCAAAAAATCCAGATGCTTATGTTTCTGCTGTTGTGAATTCAAGTGAAAAAAAGATGGAAGATTTAAAAGAAACAGAAGTCAAAGAAATTAAGAAAGCAGTGGAGGAAATAAAGGGTTCTGGTTCAACAAGTGAAATCTTAAAAGTTCTTGATATATCTACATATTTAAATGTTGATGGAACAAGCATTGGGAATATTACAAAGTTAAATGCTCCAATTCAGTTAAGCATTCCAATCAGTGAGGATTTGATAACTGAAAATAGAGAATTCTTTGTTATGAGAATCCATGATGGTGAAATGACGATATTACCAACGACAATTCAAAATAATAATATTATGTTTGAAACAGATCGTTTTTCGATATATACTTTAGTTTATGTTGAAAAAGTTAGTGAACCAGTTATAGATATCTATAAGGTGACATTTGTTGATAAAGATGGAAAAGTCATAATGACTCAAGAAGTAAAAAAAGGTGAATCAGCAAAAGCGCCTGACGCACCTAAAGTTGAAGGATATACATTTTTAAAGTGGGATACATCTTTCACAAATGTTGTTTCTGATTTGACTGTAAAAGCTATTTATGAAAAAAAGACAACAGTGACTCCAGAGAATCCACCTCAAAATCAAGATAAGCCTACAGTAAATCCTGAAAAACCTACATCAGATACTCCAGTAACATCAGATAATACACAAGTGTATATCCATATGGGAACATTAATGATAGGGGCTATTATGATGATATATTTAATTATAAATGGAAAAAAGAAAATGGATTAAAAAAGATATAATGAAAAATAAATTCATGAGATATTAGATAGTCACGTGGTGGTTTATAAAAAACCTTTAAAATAAAAACGAGGTATGTTAGTTAAGGACGTTAAAAATAACGTCCTTTTTTCCTGAAGGAAGACACCTCCCAGTAATGCTGTTAAGATCATAACTATAGCTTTTGATAATTTATTTATAAAAGCCTTCTAAATCAAAATAGTGATATCATAAATTAATAAAAAATAAAGCGCCCTTATTGTAAAGCGAATATAAATTAATTCTTTACAATATAATGCTAATCGTGTAAACTTGCGTTTGGGAGGGTTGTTATGAAAGTAAAAGAGATGTGTTTATGTGCCTTGTTTGCATTATTGATTGCAGTAGGAGCGTTTATTAAAGTTCCAGTTTCTATTGTTCCCATAACTTTACAAACATTATTTGTGGTTATGGCTGGACTTATTTTAAAAGAAAAAGCAGTTTATAGTGTTTTGTTATATGTTGGAATGGGATTGATAGGTTTACCTGTTTTTGCGAGTGGGAGTGGTATTAGTTATGTCCTTGTCCCTTCATTTGGATTTTTATTAGGATTTATTATTTGTAGTTATTATATCGGCAGAGTTAAAAGTGATAATTATAAAATAATATTTATCCATTGTTGTATTGGGATGTTACTCATATATTTAATGGGTATGGGATACTTTATATTTATACAGTATGTATACTATCAACAAGTCTTTTCTTTATCTTGGGTATTCACTAGCTTATTCTTAGTCTATCTGCCTGGCGATTTATTATCGATTATTGTAGCCGAAGGAATTTATTTAAGATTAAGGCATTCAAAAGTATTAAACTAAAATGGGGTCATCATTAATGATCTTTTTTTATTTTTTCTTGACATTATATGGAATATAAATATAATAAGTGTATAATATAGTTATCGATACTACATTATAAAGTTATGGCAGAACTTTTTATCAAGAAAAATATTTAGGAAATGATAGTGAAAAGTAGATACTTAAAATTTTTTAAATATTTTTTAAAAAACTATTTACAAATCTAGGAAAGGGGTATATACTGACATTACTTCAAAATATTGAAGTAATAATTTAAAATTTTTTAAGTATAAACATAGGAGGAAAAATGTATGTTTGAACAAGTGAAGGATGCATTAGTAGAATCTTTAAATATTGATGGAGCGGATATTAAATTAGAATCTAATTTAAAAGATGATTTAGGAATTGACTCTTTAGCAGCAGTTGAATTATCTTTAGATCTTGAAACTGAATTTGATGTAGAAATTAGTGATGAAGAATTAGCTGCATTAGTAACAGTTGAAGATATCGTAAAATTAATTGAATCTAAACAATAAGCTAAGTTCACTTAGCTTATTTTTCTAAAAAGGAGGTTTTTATATGGATACTGATAAAATAAAGGCAATTATGAAGATGTTTGAGGAGAGTCAAATATCTCGATTAGATTTACAAGATGGGGATTTAAAAATTACTTTAGAAAAAAATATGGAAACAGTTCAATATGTTGAAGCTGCTCCAGTCAATATAAATACAACTACTGAAGCAGTAGTTGAAAAAGATGAAGTACAAGGAACACCAATTAATAGTCCTTTGGTGGGAACTTTTTATAGTGCCAGTGGACAAGGAAACGAAGCATTCGTAAAAGTTGGGGATCAAGTGAATGTTGGAGATACAGTTTGTATTATTGAAGCTATGAAAGTGATGAATGAGATTAAATCACAAGTGAGTGGAAAGGTTCTATCAATTGAGATCAAAGATGGGGATACAGTTGAATTTAATCAAGTTATCATGCTGATAGGGTAAGGTGATATCATGATAGAAAAGTTACTTATTGCCAATCGTGGCGAAATAGCAGTGAGAATTATCAGAACTTGTAAGGAAATGGGGATCCAAACAGTTGCTGTATATTCTACTGCTGATAAGATGTCTTTGCATGTACAATTGGCTGATGAAGCCGTTTGTATTGGAGGAGCATTATCCAATGACTCTTATTTAAATATGAATGCAATTATTCAAGCAGCATGTAATACAGGATGTGATGCAATTCATCCTGGTTTTGGATTTTTAAGTGAAAATAGCCAGTTTGCCAGATTGATAATTCAATGTGGTCTTATTTGGGTTGGGCCTTCTCCTGATATTATTGATATGTTAGGGAATAAGTCAGAAGCAAGAAAACAAATGAAAATAGCCGGTGTTCCTATCATTCCTGGTTCTAAAGAGTTAATAGAAACAGTTCAACAAGGATTACTTGTGGCAAGTGAAATAGGATACCCAGTCATGATTAAAGCCAGTAATGGTGGTGGTGGTCGTGGTATGCGTATTATTAAGAATGAAGATGAGTTTGAAACGCAATACCAAAATGCTAAATCTGAAGCGAGAGCTTGTTTTGGGGATGATGATGTTTATTTAGAAAAGTTTATTGAAGATCCAAAACATATTGAAGTTCAAGTGGTAGGAGATAAACATGGACATGCTATTCATCTCTTTGAAAGAGATTGTTCTTTTCAAAGACGTAATCAAAAGATGATTGAAGAAGCACCATGTCATACTTTAAAGAAAGATGTTCGTCTTGCTCTTTTTGAAGATGCTTTAAAAGCATGTCGACATGTTGGTTATGATAGTTTAGGAACTATTGAATTCTTATTAGATAAGAATGGTGATTATTACTTCATGGAGATGAATACGAGAATTCAAGTTGAACATCCAATTACTGAAATGATTACAGGTATTGATCTTGTTAAGCTTCAAATAAGAATAGCTGAAGGTCAAAAGTTACCATATAAACAAACGGATATTAAACAAAATGGTTATGCATTAGAATGTCGTATTAATGCTGAGGATATGAATAGAGATTTTGCTCCAGCACCTGGAACTATTACTTTTATGCATACTCCTGGAGGAAGAGGAGTTCGTATTGATAGTAGTATGTACAGTGGTTATTCAATTCCACCATTTTATGATTCAATGATATTAAAACTTATCACATTTGCGCCAACACGTCTTGAATGTATTAAAAAGATGCGTTGTGCATTAAGTGAGTTAATCATTGATGGTGTAACAACAAATACAAAGTTTCACTATTATGTCCTACATTCTAAAGATTTTATTGATGGTAGATATGATACAAGTTTTTGTGAATCCTTTATAAAGGAGTTGAAAGATAATGGATCAATTATTTAAAAAAAGAAATCAAGAGTTAAAAGAATTCTCTTCTTGGTTAAAAAGACATAAAAAGAAAGAAAAAAAAGAAATTCCTGATAATATCTTTAAACAATGTGAAGAATGTCATGAATCAATTCCTTATATGTCTTTAATAGAAAATCATTATATTTGTCCAAAATGTGGACATCACTTTAAAATAAGTGCAAGACAAAGAATTAGAGATTTAATTGATGAAGGGACTTTTAGAGAATTATTTGAAAAAGATATATCAAAGAATTCAGATAATTTTCCTGATTATGATAAGAAATTAAAAATTGCCAAAGCTTCAACAGGAATGAATGAAGCAGTTATTTGTGGAGTTGGAAAAATCAATAAAACAAAAACAATGCTTTGTGTTATGGATTCTCGTTTTATGATGGGAAGTATGGGTAAAGTTGTTGGTGAAAAGATTAGTAAAGCTGTTGAATATGCAACAAAAAAAGATTATCCATTAATTATCAGTTGTACAAGTGGTGGGGCAAGAATGCAAGAAGGAATTGATTCTTTAATGCAAATGGCTAAAGTAAGTGCAACCTTAAAAAGATTCTCTAATCATGGAGGATTATAT
>CAZWXH010000014.1:0-24150 GCA_964637725.1 uncultured Coprobacillus sp.
TAAATCTACCAGCAATTCTTCCTAATCCTATAACACCCCAATGAATCATCCTAATACCTCCTTTTTTGACATTGTGGACAATAATATGTCCCTCTTTGATTAACCATAATTTTCTTAATTTCACTACCACATTGATGACATATCTTTTTTGTATGAACATTTAATTCAACTTGGAACAATCCATGAATTCCATTAGAATCAAAAGAATGAATAGTTGTTCCACCTTGTTTTATAGCTTCTTCTAAAACATCAATTGATACTTGTTTTAATTCTATAACTCTTTGTTTTGATAAGCGTGATGCTTTTGTTCGAGGATCTAATTGCATTAAAAAACATATTTCATTAGCATAGATATTTCCAATCCCCGCAATCATACTTTGGTCTAATAAAGCAGTCTTAATTGGTAAAGAACTCTTATGTAAAGATTGATATAAATCATTTTCATCAATAAAGAAAGGTTCTTTGCCTAGTTTACTTATAGGTAATTGATTTTTATAATGCTCAAGATCAACTAACTGCATTCTGCCAAATTTTCTTGTATCAATATATCTTAAATCTTGATAATCTTTTAAATGGAATACAACATGTGTATGTTTATCAACAGGAACATCTCTATCAACTATATGATATTTTCCTTCCATTCTTAAATGCGATACAAATGCATCTTCTTCAAGTTTAAATATCAAATATTTTCCAACTCTATCAATATCACAAATCATTTGATTTGTGAGTTTATCAATAAACAGTTTTGTATCACCATCAATTATTTTATCATAATAAACATCAATACTTTCAATTTTTTTATTTAAAATAAATTGCTTTAATGTTTGTCTTACTGTTTCTACTTCTGGTAACTCTGGCATCTTTTCACCTACTTTAAATCATACCAATTGGTTGCATTGGCCCCTTCTGCAATTAAAGGCACATCCATTTGAAATGCACTTTCCATGGCTTCATCAACAAGTATCATCATATCTTCTAACTCTTCTTTATAAACATCAAAGATAAGTTCATCATGAACTTGTAAAATCATTTTAGACTTCATATTCTTTTCTTTCATCTTTTGATCAACTTTAATCATTGCAAGTTTTAAAACATCAGCACCACTTCCTTGAATTGGTGAATTCATCGCAAAACGTTTTGCTTGTTCACGAACCATAAAATTAGAATCATTGATTGTTGGAATATATCTTTTTCTATTAAGAACTGTAGAGACATAACCATTCTTCTTACAATCTTCTACGACTTTATCCATAAAAGTTCTAATCTCTGGATATTCTTCAAAATATCTTTGTATAAAGTTCTTCGCTTCATTTAAAGTCACACCTGTTTGTTTAGACAATCTAAACTCACTCATACCATATATAATTCCAAAGTTAATTGCTTTGGCTTGTCTACGCATATCACTTGTCACATCTTCATCTTTTAATTTAAAGATTAAAGCCGATGTATGGGTATGAATATCTTTACCTTCTTGAAAAGCTTTAATAAGTGATTTGACCTTAGCCATATGGGCAAGTATTCTTAATTCTATTTGAGAATAATCAAATGAAACCAAATAATCAAAACTTGGCACAAATGCTTTTCTAATGAGTCTACCTTCAGCTTGTCGAACTGGTATATTCTGTAAGTTCGGATCAATCGAAGACAATCTTCCCGTTTGCGTTAAAGCTTGATTAAATATAGTATGAATCTTACCATCCGCAAAGATTTGTTCTTGTAAACCTTTAACATATGTAGAAGATAATTTTGTTAACATTCGATATTTTTGAATTAATGGAACTATTGGATGTAAATCTTCAATCTTATCTAAGATATCTTGTGATGTTGAATAACCTGTTTTTGTCTTTTTACCATTAGGTAAACCTAATTTATCAAATAAGATTTCTCCTAATTGTTTAGGTGAAGAAACATTAAAAGCTTCCCCTGCTAACATATGAATATCTTCTTCGATCTCTTTGATTTGATGATCAAAATCAACTTCCATTTCCTTTAATATATGAACATCGATCTTCGCTCCTACATATTCCATATCAGCTAAAATATAAGTAACAGGTAATTCAAGATTTTGATAAAGATCATATTGTTCTTCTTTTTTTAATCTTGTTATAGCCTCATCCTTTAAATCATAAATTGCTTTCGCTTTTGTGATTGTATGTTTCGCAAGAACATCAATTTCAGGAATATGTTTTTTAGTAAGTTTACCAAAAACTTCTTCTTCATATTGTAAAGATGCATAATCATAATAATCAGCAATATATTTCATTTCATCCTTTAAACTTGGATTCAAGATATATGATGCCAATTGTAAATCAAAATCCATTCCTTGAATCTCTAGTCCATTCCATCTTGCTGAAAGGATTTGAGCTTTAATATTATAACTATATTTATGATACTCACTATTTTTTAAATATTTCTTGAATTCTTCATCTTTTAAAGCATTTTCATAAGTTATGAAATAGGCTTGTTCTTCATTATATAAGGCATATCCTAGAACTATTGATTTATGATAGTTAAGATCATAAATAGCGCCAAGTAATGCACTATCTTTTGTAAGAGGAGGCATTTTTTCTAATATCTCATATTGAATATCAAAAGAAGGTTTCACTTTGGTTTGCATAGAAATCTTTTTTAATAATGAATTCATATCATACTTTTGAAAGAATGACTTTAAAGATTCAAATTCATAGCCTTGATAGATACATTTTTCAATAGGTAAGTCCATTGGTACATCTGTTAAGATAGTCGCTATCACTTTAGACTGAATTCCTAAATCAATATTCTCTCTAATCTTTTCACCCATCTTACCTTTAATTTCACCACAATGTTCCTTCACACCTTCAATGCTTCCATACTCTTGTAATAGCTTAAGAGCAGTCTTTTCTCCAACTCCAGGAATTCCTGGAATATTATCAGAACTATCACCCATCAATCCTAGAAGATCTCGCATTTGGTCTGGTTTTAAACTATATTTTTCATAAAAAGAATCTGGTGTAATAATATCATCACTTTTTGTTTTTGTGTTTCTTTTATAGACATGAATGTTTTCATTTACGAGTTGCATCATATCTTTATCACCAGTCATTATATGAACTTGATAACCTTCTTCACTGGCTTTTTTGGCCATAGTTCCAATAATATCGTCACCCTCATATCCTTCTAATTCAAAATGCGGAATTGAATAGGCATCTAATAATTCTCTAACAAGAGGAAATTGGCATTTAAGTTCACTTGGTGTTTCTTTTCTTGTTGCTTTATATTCATCTAATAGATCACTTCTAAATGTTTTGCCTTTGGCATCAAATGCAACCATAATAGCTGCTGGGTTTTTATCAATAACATTTTGTAATCTATTCGCAAAACCAAATACTGCATTGGTGGGAATTCCATCCTTATTCACCATTAAGCTACCCATGGCAGCAGTCGCAAAATAAGAACTAAAAATCCAATAATTTCCATCTATTAATACTAATTCTTTCATCTATTTACCTCTATTCTATAACTCTTGCCTTATTCACTATCAATGATAATTTATCCTTCATATCAACTTTACCTTGAATAAGACAAATGTTTCCTTTCTTAAGCAACATCCCGATACTCTTATATTGAGAAGAGAATACGACTCCATCAACACTTCCTGTTTCATCTATTGCTTCTATAAAACACATTTCATTCCCTTTACGATCAACAATATTCTTAACTCTTTGAAGTTGAATAATAACATTAACCTCTTTATTTAAATATTCATTTAAGCAATTAATATTGATATAAGGAATATTGACTCTCTGTTTTATTAATTCAATTGGATGCATAGATAAATATATACCCAATACTGCTTTTTCTTTTTCTAATCTTTCATTCTCAAAATCTTTATAAATCGTTAAGACTGGTTTTTCTTCAATCCCTAAAGTATTTTTTAAATTACCATAATCACTAATTGTATCTAAATTATTCTTAATTGTATTTCTGGTTAATTCAAACTCATCAAAAGCCCCAGCATCAATTAAAGATTCAATCATCTTCTTTGATAACTTTGATTCATCATTGCGTTGCATAAAATCAAAAATATCAACAAATAAACCATTCTTTTCTCTTTCATCTATAATAGCTTTATATCCTGCATAACCAACATTTTTAATAGCAAGTAATGAATATCTAATCGCTTTCCCTTCCACCATAAAACGCGCATGAGAGTAATTAATTGATGGTGGTAAAATATCAACATGATACGCTTTACTTTCTTGAATACAATGAATTTTCGTTGTTTCACTTGATAACTCATTAGACAAGATAGATGCAAAGAAGTAAAGTGGATAGTTCGCTTTTAAATATGCCAACTGATAAGCAATATATCCATATGCAACACTATGAGATTTATTAAATCCATAGTTAGCAAACTTCTCAATCAAATCAAACAATTCCATAGCTTTACTCTCTGTATATTGATTAGCAAGACATCCCTCAATAAACTCTTTTCGCATTGATTGCATTAACTGAGTTTCTTTTTTAGATGTTGCCTTCCTTAAGATATCTGCCCTAGCAAGCGAGAAACCTGCAATAAGTTGGGCAATTTGCATAATTTGTTCTTGATAAATCATAATCCCATATGTAGATTTCAAAATAGTCTCTAATTCATCTAATGGATATGTAATCTCTTCTTTTTTATTTCTACGCTTTAAATAAGCAGGAATGTTTTCCATTGGTCCAGGTCTAAACAAGGCCACAGCAGCAACTATATCATCAAAACAATAAGGTTTCATTTGTCTTAATAAATTTCTCATTCCTTGAGATTCTAATTGAAATACTCCAAAAGTATCTGCTCTAGAAATTAATTCAAATGTTTTCTTATCATCTAAAGGAATATCATTTATAGAAATAGTCTGTCCGGTTTCTCTTTCAATATCCTTACATATATAATCTATCATTGTTAAATTCTTCAAACCTAAAAAGTCCATCTTTAATAAACCGACTTCTTCTATATAATCCTTTGAATATTGTGACATCATAGTTGAAGTTGGTCCTTTAACTAAAGGAATAATATTAGAAAGCTTCTCTTTTGAAAGAACAACGCCTGCGGCATGAGTAGAAATATTACGAGGTAAATGTTCAATTACACTTGTTGGTCCAACAATCTTTTTTAAAACAGGATCTTGATTAATCATTGCTTGGAAAGAAGCTGATGTTTGATACATTTCTGTAATTGTTTTTTTATTCTTAACATGAGTCGGAATCATTTTTGCGATGATTTCTAAACGTGGTAATGGCACCCCCATAACCTTTCCCATATCCTTAATCGCTACACGTGGTCCATATGTATTAAAAGTCACAATTTGAGCAACATGTTCTTGTCCATACTTTTCAATAACATAATTAACGACTTCATCTCTACGGTCATCTTGAAAATCAATATCAATATCAGGCATCGAGACACGTTCAGGATTTAGAAAACGTTCAAAAAGTAAATCATATTTTAATGGATCAACATTTGTGATTCCTAGTACATACGCAACCAAACTTCCAGCTGCACTTCCTCTTCCTGGTCCAACTAATATTTTATTGACTTTTGCATATCTCACGTAATCCCAGACAATTAAAAAGTAATCATCAAAACCCATTTGATGAATAGTCTTTAATTCATACTTTAATCTCTCTATATATTCTTTAGGAATACTTTGTTCACGAAATCTCTTCTTCAATCCCACTTTGCATAAACTCATAAGATATTCCTGAGAGTTTCCATTATGCGGTACTGGATAAGAAGGCAAATGTTTCCCATTTAAAGGAATCGTCGCTTTACAACTTAAAACAACAGCCTTTGTTTCTTCAATAATTTCATTATCAAATAACTGTCGCATTTCTTCTTCAGTTTTTAAATACTTTTCAGTAGTCAATGGAGTATATTTATGATCTATGATTTGACCATTGATTGCTGCTTGCATTAAATCAACTGCTAAGGCATCTGATTGTTTAAGATAGCTCACTTCATTAGAACAAATAATTTTAACTTTTGTATATCTTGCAAGTGATATTAATCTTTCATTTAATGAGATTTGTAATTTCATTAAATGATTTTGTAACATTAAATAATAATGATCCTTAAACACATCTTTTAATAAATGAAGATATCGAATTGCTTCATCTTCCATCTCTTTAGCAACTAAGCGTTCAACAATCCCTTGAGAACTTCCAGATATCACATAAAGATGACCTTTATATAACGCTAGAGAATCAAGGGTAATTGACTTTTCAGGACTTAAATTAATATCACAATTAATCTTAACAAGATCAAAATATCCTTGATCATCTATCGCAAGAAGAATAAAAGGATAAATTTCTCCTTCAATCATCACACTTGCTTCCATACCAAAAATAGGCTTAACACCATGCTTTAAACACTCTTTAGAAAACTCTAAAGCACCAAACATATTATTCTTATCAGTGAGCGCTAGAGCATCTATATGTTTAGACACAGCATCTTGAACTAAGTCTCTAATTAAGACCGTACTAGACTGAAAACTATATGCACTTAATACTTGTAAATGTCCAAACATATGATCATCTCCTTACCTTTTCCATTATAACAAATTTCGCTGTTATAAGATACAATGAAACGAAAAAAGTATTAACATAATCGCAATATATAAACAAAAGATCACATAGACAATTTGTAATAAATAAACTGCTTCAATACTTAATATCCACAATCTAAAAACATATAAACCTATCAAATAATAATGATATTGTAACTGAATAACTCGAAAACATCTCTGGTTTAATATAATAACCAAACTTAAAGCAACTGCAATTAAATGAAAAGGAACTATCCACTGATAACATAATAATTGTAAAAACAAACATATTGCACAAATAAACTGCATTTTCTTAATTCTTTGAATCATCATAAAAATCACCTAGTCTATCATATGATAAAAAAACAAAAAAAGAATGTAAGTCTTACTCACATTCTTCTAAAGCATTCGCTAATTGATCAGGACAAGATGTTTGTTTAAAACCACAACGTATCCCTTTTAATTTTTCAATAACTTCTTGTTTATCCATTCCTTCAGTTAGTTTACCAATCCCTTGTAAGTTGCCAGAACATCCACCAACAAACATTACATTCATGATCTTTCCTTCATGAATTTCAAAATCAACCTTTGAAGAACAAACACCCTTAGGTTTTACACTATATTTCATATTACTTTAACCTTTCCTTATCAATAATATACATTTTTTCACCATCAGTTAAACCTGCTGAATAACGGATTTTACCATCTTCTAACATCCAAATAGCTTCAACATTATCCATAGAATTAATTAACTTTAGGCCATCCTCATAACTCATTAAAAACACTGCTGAACTTAAGAAGTCAGCTAATCCACTATCACTCGTAATAATACTCACACTTCTAAAATGAACTGCCGGAAACAAAGTTTCTGGATCAATCAAATGATGATATCGTACTCCTTGGATATCCTCATAAAATCTTTGATAGTCACCACTCGTAACAATTGATTCTCCTTGGACTGCCAAGATTGCTTCAGTTCCATAAGCCGGATCATCTTCAGTTCTTTTGAAGTTTCCTGATTGTGGAGATTCTAAAGAAATACAGAACTTTTCAGTACAGTCTTTAAGATATTGATTGCCTTTACCATCAAATTTTCTTTCCCCATGGCTGGCAACATTTCCACCACCACTTAAAAGAAAATTATCAACACCCATCTTTATTAAATCTTGTTTAATTAATTCAATCGCATATCCTTTTGCGGTCGCACCAACATCAATACTCACTTTTTCATCTTTAATAAATACAGTCTTTTTCTCTTTATCTATTTTAATACTATCAATACTTGTATGTAAATTTGCGATTTTAAGTTCATCATTTGTTGGAACATCTCCAATGCCATCATTTGACTCTGCACGTTCACGATAATCATGCCAAATATTAATGACACTACCAAAAGCAATATTCACTTTGTTAGAAATCTCTTTGCTTCTTTTAATTGACAATTCTAATAAATCAATAATTGCTTGATCAACAACAACTGCTTTTTTTCCAGCATTATCATTAATTGTCTTAATATTTGCGATATCTGTATAACTATTATATTTATCATACAAATGATCATAGAACTCTAAGTCCTTTTTTATCAAATCACATTGTTTTTCAAAATCTTCTTCACTTTTTACATAACTCATATATTGGGTAATTGTATCAAAAGAACCCGTAAAGTTACGACTTAAATATTGATATTCTTCTTCTTTTTGACATCCACTTAATAATAAAAAAGAACATGCCAATAAACCCAGTATTATTTTCTTCATTTTCATCACCGTTATCCATTATACCAATAAACAAAAAGAAAAACCATGAATTTCTTCATGGCTTTCATCTTTTTTATTTTGCAGCAGTAAATGCTTCAGCATAAGCAGCTAACATATCATCAATAACCATTGTACATCCAGCAGCTAAGTCAGTTCCTTTATTTGGAGCTTTTCCACCATGGTAATCCATAGTTTCTACTTTAGCAACTTCATCAGCAGTTTTACCTTTTGCCCAGTCTTCAAAAGCTTTCGCTTGTTCAAACCATTCTTTTTTGATTCCAGAAGCAGGTTTCATTGCATAAGCATCTTTTAATTCAGCTTTTGTTTCAACAATTGCTTTTCCATCTTTAGAATAAATTTGAGCCACGTCTAAGTTACTGTAAACAATTTTACCATCAGCATCAGTAGCAACAAGTGCAACTGTAGTGTTTAATTGTTTCTTTTCAGCATCATTAGCCATGATTTCACCGATTCCGATTTTTGCAGCTTCAACAGCTTGTGCATTTTTAGCAGCTTTAGCTACAGCACCTAACATATCATCAATTACGATTGTACATCCAGCAGCTAAGTCAGTTCCTTTATTAGGAGCTTTTCCACCATGGAAATCCATAGTTTCTACTTTAGCAACGTCATCAGCAGTTTTACCTGTTGCCCAAGTTTCGAATGCTTTGGCTTGTTCATCCCATTCTTTTTTGATTGCAGAAGCTTCTTTCATTTTATAATCAGCACCACGTTCTTTTTTAGACTTGTCTAGTTCTTTTCCTTCACCAGCACCAGGAGTAGATTGAGCTACATCGATGTCGATGTATTGGATTTTTCCATCTTTATCTAATCCAAGAGCTGCCATAGTTGAGTTAACTTGACCTTCTTCATTTAATGTACTTACAATACCTAAACCAACTTTTGCATATTTAGCAGCAGTTGCTCCTCCACTAGCTGGTTCTTTTTCTCCACCACATCCAACTAATGCAGTTGCTATTAAAGCAGAAGCTGCTACAACTTTTAATAATTTGTTCATAATTTTCTCCTTCCCATATTCAATTTTTGAACTATAAATATTATACCTTGAAAGCGTTTGTATATCAAGATATTTCAACACAAAAATCAGTATTTTCACACATAATTTAATCCTCTTTATATTTTATGTGAAAAAAGTCACGATAATATGGTAGTTTTTTCACATAATGATAAATTGTTATTATTGTGAAAAAAATATTTCTTTTTGTTTTCATTTATTATTTCACTCTTATAAATCTTTTATAGTATAAACAATGCAATATGTTAGTCATGATTCAAATATATAAAAAGGCAAACTTATTTAAAATTTGCCTTCATTCTCTTCTATACATTTGCGTATTCTCTCTTGCACCATTTTTGCAAGTTCAGGACTACTCATATCTTTATATTCTTCATAAGCAATTGCTTTTAGATAATGAATCTGTGCATCTACTGGAGCAATAGTATTGTTATCAAATACTTTATAACAATCAATTAAAGCAATTGGAACAATAGGACATTTTGCATCAATTGCTGATTTAAAGGTTCCACCTTTAAATTCAAGCATTTGATTTTCTTTACGACATCTTGTTCCCTCTGGAAAAATCATATAATTCATACCCTCTTTTAAGCCTTGAGTTACTTCACGTATGACTTTTACTGATGCTCTAAGATTGTCTCTATCGATTGCTAAAAATTCAACAACTCTTAATATTCTTCCTAATACAAATACTTTCATTAATTCTTTTTTTACAACTGCCTTAAATGGTTTATCATTTGATTCAAACATAATCAAGGCATCAAATAAGCCTTGATGATTAGGAGTCATTAAATAACCTTGTTCTTTGGGTAAGTTTTCAACCCCATATGTATGAATATTGACTCTTGATTTTTGATTGATTTTTAATATAATCCCTCTTAAATAATGAAATCTTTCTTGAAAAGATACTTTATCTAAGTTCTTATTAAAATAGCGAATCTTTAATAACCATCCTGGTATCCTATAAAGTAATCTTATAATTAAAAATAATATTCTTTTCATAATTAACCTCTTCTATAAACTTGAAGATCAAAAGATTCATAAGGCGTTGTTTCTTTTAACTCATATCCATATTCACTAAAATCAGGAAAATATGTTTCACCAGTATGAGTCCCTGGTATTCTAGAAATCAATAATTGATCTGCTAAAGGAAGTGATTGTTTATAAATAGATGCTCCTCCTGATATAAACAAGTCTTCATTTTTATCTTTATATTCTTGGATGACATCTTCTAAAGATGTTCTGACTTCTACTCTATCATCATCAAAAGGTTCAAAGCATACAACAATTGTTTTACGATTAGGTAATGGTCTACCAATTGCAATATATGTTGTATAGCCCATTAAAATTGTTTTATGAATTGTTGTTTCTTTAAAATGATTTAAATCTTCTTTATTATTCCAAGGCATTCCATTAAAAGAATCCTCTTTTCCTATTAATTGATCTTCATCCATCGCTACTATAATATTAATCATTAGACACTCACCTTTCCTACTAACTTACCATAACTTTGATAATTTTCTATTTTTATATCATCAATAGTAAAATCAAATATTGACTTTATATTTTTATTTAAAACCAATTGACACTTTTCTAAAGGTTCTCGAGAAAGTTGTTCTTCAACAACATCAAAGTGATCTTTATAGATATGAGCATCTCCTACAGTGTGAACAAACTCCTTGGCTTCTAATCCACAGACTTGCGCAAGCATCGCTGTAAACAGAGCATATGAAGCAATATTAAAAGGCACACCTAAGAATGTATCAGCACTTCTTTGATATAATTGACATGATAAGTACTTACGATCATGAGAAACATAAAATTGTAAGAAAGCATGACATGGTGGTAAAGCCATATTATCAACTTGAGCAGGGTTCCATGCACAAATAATATGTCTTCTTGAATAAGGATTGTTGGTTAGGGAATCTACTAATTGTTGAACTTGATCAATACCTTCATCATTATAGTTTCGCCATTGTCTTCCATAAACAGGACCTAATTCTCCATATTTCAATACAAAAGGATCTTTTTCATCTAAAGATTTAATCTTTTCAATAAATTCATCCATTGATTCTCCATGGTAGTCTTCTGACTTTTTAAATGCTTCATAAGGCCATTCATTCCATATTCTGACATTTCTATCAACAAGATACTTAATATTTGTATCACCTTTAATAAACCATAATAATTCTTCAGCAATTGGTCTTAAGAACATCTTTTTCGTTGTCATTAAAGGAAATCCATCTCTTAAATCATAACGTGTTTGATAGCCAAAAACACTTCTTGTTCCTGTTCCTGTACGATCGTCACGATCTTCACCATTTTCTATTATATACTTGCACATATCTAAATATTGTTGCATTTTTTTCACCTCATTTTTCATTATATCTAAAATCATGATAAAAGTCATGTTTAATATATAATAAAAGAAGAATATTTCTATCCTTCTTGTTGTGAACATTGAATTCGATATCTTTCCATCATTTCTTTAAAGATTTCTCCGTTTGTTGGAGGTGTATACGTAATCGCATTTGCGCCAGCAGCAATAACTTCTTTAATTGTATCTTCATTAGGTCCACCTGTTGCAATAATCGGGAAATTTTTATCAATACTTCTTAATGCTCTGACTATTTCTGCTGTATGTTTACCACCTGAGACATTGACAATTGTTGCACCAGAATAAAGCATTCTTTCCTCTAATGGTTCATCTAGTGAGACAATTGTAAGAACGATAGGAATATCAATGATTTCTCTTAGTTCTTGAATAAACTTTGTTTTTGTAGGAGCATTTAATACAACCGCAGTCGCTCCATTTAGCTCTGCATCAAAGGCAATATTTGAAACTCTTGCTCCCATGGTAGTGCCACCACCAACCCCTGCAAATACTGGTTTTTGCGATACTTCAATGATTGCTTTGGTAATTTGCAATGTTGGAGTAAATGGATAAACAGCAATAACTGCATCGGCATTACAATTAGCAATAACTGCAACATCAGTCGAAAAGACTAAAGACTTAATTCTCTTTCCATTAACATTTATTCCTGACACATCATAAATACATTCAGGGACTTTAACTGTATGTCTTAATTTTGAATCAATAATTGGCATTTGTTTAGCCATTATAGCCACCTCTTTCGTTATAAGTTTACATTTTCTTTATGAATTCTTTGTTAAGAAGTGATAAAGAGCACCTAATATATTCGCCTCATTATGAAACTGACAAGTTAAAACTTGAGGTCTTATTTTTGCTTCTTTTATATTTTCAAATAAATAATCTAATCTTTGATTCACTTCATCAATTAAATCTTCACGAACACTAATAGCGCCACCGATAATTATCTTTTCAGGATCATAGGCATATTGTAGATTGAAAATTCCTGTCGCTAGTACATAATAAAATCTATCTACATACTTTTCATAAACTGGATGATCATGATAGTGATCAAATATTTCCTTACCATCCAACGTTTCAATATCAACACCTAACTCTAATGCTACATTTTTTACAACTGATACAGTAGAGCCAATCCATGACCATGTTGCCATTTCCTTACTATCAAAATCAAAATGAGCAAGCATGATTCCAAATTCACCACCGTGAAGATGTTTTCCTTTATGAATATGTCTATCTTTAACAACGGCACCACCAATTCCAGTACCACTCACTATGAATAAACAATCATCAACATCACTGGCCGCACCTTTCCAAACTTCTGCTAAAGCGGCACAATTTGCATCATTTTCTAATTCCACTGGAACTTTTAAAGAGTCTACAAAATGTTGTTTTATATTTGGTCCATGAATATAATCAAGTGCACTTGCTCCACCTATAATTCCTTTTTCACTATCTACTGCACCAGGCATACTTAATGCTAATCCTTGTAAGTCATATTGAGAATAACTATTAAATTTATTTATAATATCATTATAGAATGCTTCAATAGTTTTTGGTGTTTTACTTGTACTTGTTTCTATAATTTCACCTTTTGCATTCATTACCGCAAACTTTAATGAACTTCCTCCAACATCTACTACTAAATAATGTTTCATTTGATTCACCTCTACATATCATTATAAAGAAAAGTTATGAATAAAAAAAGAAAATAATCAAAATATTTCTTAAATAAAAAAGAAAAACGAATTTTATAAGCGTATATATAAGTAGGAGGGTTAATCCCTCCTACTGGGTACTCAATAAAAAAGGCGATTAACTCTTGGTCAGTTGGCCAGAGGCTGCATCCTCTGTTTACATATAGTAAGACTATAAAAAAACAAAGGAGCGTGATATTACGACAACTTACGAACTACTTAACATAGTACTAGTGATTGATATAATTATCATTACGCTATTTCTAGATATTAGAAATAAAAAATAATCGTCCTCCCTGGTTGACCACCGGATGATGATTATTTTTAATAATTAAATCCAAGGGTTAATCGCTTATTGATGTACCCTTTTCATTTATATTATATTCTATGCTTTTGGCAAAGTCAATTTATATCATAAATTAGTTATGATATTTATAATTTTATGAACAACATCTTCTATAGAAGAATCATTAATAATTTGATAATCAGATTCTTCCATATACAGATGATGTCTTTCCTTATATAACTCATAAAGTTTATCTGGTCCATCTTTTAATAGTGGCCTAGAAGAAACATCAACATCGTCTAAAATACTATTGATTGGTCTATCTAAATAAATAATAATACCATTTTTTCGTAATGCTTCACAATTCTCTTTGTTTTTAATAACACCCCCACCAGTAGAAATAATATATCCGTCTTTACTTCCTACAACCTGACAACATATTGTTTCTCTTTCTCTAAAGTAGTCTTCTGAAATATCGAACATTTCTGGAATTGTCATTTGGTATTTTTCTATTAGATATTCATCTATATCAATAAGAGGTCGTGCCAATTTCTTCGACAGAATTTTTGATACTGTTGTTTTTCCACAACCCATCATTCCTATAAGTACAATGTTTTTCATATCATCATGACCTCTTTATATAATTTCCTAAAACTCTCAAAGTATTGGTATATGTTTTCATTTCTTCTATTGCTTGAACAAGATTATGATTTTCTAGGTTTCCTTCAAGGTCAATATAGAAATAATATTCCCATGGTGTTTTTTGTAATGGTCTAGATTCAATCCTTAACATATTGATTTGATGATCGTTAATGACTTTCATCACTTGATATAGAGCCCCTATTTGATGATTTAAAGTCAATACAAGACTTACACAACTCGCATTCTCTCTTGTTTCTAATTGTTTTCCAAAGACTATAAAACGCGTTGAATTATTCTGAATATCTTGAATATTTTCTTTTAGAATTTCTAAACCATATAATTTAGCAGCATGACAAGAAGCAATCGCTGCTAAATGCTTATCTTTAGAATCAGCAACATATTTTGCAGCTGTAGCAGTATTTACAAATTCTCTTGTCATCATATGAGGATATTGAGATAAGAAACGTGATGTTTGAAGAATTCCTTGCGGATGAGAATAAACCTCATGAATATCATCTATATCACTACCTGGAATACCTAAAAGATGTTGAGAAATTGAAAGACTTTGTTGGCCAACAATTGAAAAGCCATAATTTCTAATAGCGTCATAAGTATCATTGATAACGCCAGTTGATGAGTTTTCTATTGGGACGACACCATATTGAATCTCATCATTAACTAATGCTTTAAAAACATCATCAAATGTTTCATAACTATTACGTTTTGTTTCCTTATCAAAGAATGTCTCTAATGCTTGTTCAGAAAAAGAGCCTGGAACACCTGGAAAACCAACAATAATATTCTGAGTTTGAGGTTTTTCTAAGGAGTAAATTGATTGTAAAGGGACAAATGATGATTGATATGATTTTGATATATTCATCATATCCTGAATAAAAACTTCACCATATTTATATAATTCTTTATTAATAAGACGGTTGGTATTTTTTTTAATAACTTCTTTTTCTCTATCTAATTGAAAAATCTCTAAGTTATTTTCTAATTTATATGTGACAACATCTTTTGCGACATTCATTCTTTGTTCAAATAATTTCATGATTTGAACATCTATTTCATCTATTTCTTTTCGACATGTGTTTAAATCTTTCATTTGTTTATCATATCCAGTATCCCTAGTGCTGCCATTGATTCAACTACGACTACTGCTCTGGGAACAATACAAGGATCATGCCTTCCTTTAATTTCTAATTCTGTATTTTCTTTTGTTTTAATATTAATTGTTTCTTGTTTTAATGAAATAGATGGTGTGGGTTTAATACCTACACTAAAGATGATGGGCATACCATTAGAAATTCCTCCTAAGATACCCCCATTATGATTACTTTTAGTCTTTACAACATTGTTTTCATAATAGTAACTATCATTCGCTTGATGTCCGTAAAGTTCAGTGAGTTTATCACCTAAACCAAAGCTGACACTTTTTACAGCCGGAATACTGAATAAAAGTTGTGATAAATGTGATTCTATTGAATCAAAGAAAGGATTTCCTACTCCTGTTGGTACATTTAAGATTGCACATTCTATTTTACCACCTACTGAATCTCTGTTCATTCTTGCTGTTTCAATTTTGTCTTGCATCTTTGTAAATACATCTTTATTAAGAGTAGGATATTGTTGTTCTAACATGTTTTCAATATCACTTTCTGTTACATTTGTTTGAAATGATTCATCTTGAATATCATGAATACTTTGAATATGTGCACCAATAATAATCCCTTGTTGTTTTAATATTTGTTTTGCTACACTCCCTGCAAAAACAATCGGGGCAGTTAGTCTCCCAGAAAAATGTCCACCACCTCTTACATCATTAAATCCTTTGTATTTTTTAAAAGCTGGATAATCGCTATGTCCAGGTCTCATACATTCTTGTAAAACAGAATAGTCTTTTGAATGTTGATCACTATTATAAATCATAGCACATAATGGTGCTCCTGTTGTTACATTATCCAAAACTCCACTCATGATTTCAAAAGAGTCCGCCTCTTTTCTTGGACTTGATATTTTATTTTGTCCAGGTGCTCTTCTTTTCATTTGTTTATTGATTTCATCGATATCTAACTCTATACCTGAAGGAAGATTTCCCATAACAATTCCAATTGCCTTGCCATGGCTTTCACCAAAAATAGATAACTCAATATTTGTACCCCAATTAGAACTCATCAAACATCCCTCCTAACATTTTAAAATGTTCCCAAAAACTCGGATAAGACTTCTTTACACATTCTTTGTTATCAAGAATAATATCATTGTTACACACAGTAGAAGCGATTGCCTCCATCATTGCCATACGATGATCATTATACGCTAAGACATGTCCACCATTTAAAGACTCTACCCCGCTAATAATCATTTGATCTTCTTTTTCAATAGCTTGACCACCTATTTTATTAATAACTTCAACCGTTGCCTTCAAGCGATCACATTCTTTTATACGCAATCGACTTATATGACTTATTGTCGAAGTCCCTTTAGCTAGGGCACAAGCTAACGCCATGACAGGTATAATATCAGGACATTGTGAACCATCAATAGTTGTGGCATTAAGACTTTCACAAACAATTTGATGACCATTTTCTTTTTCTATTAATTGACATCCCATACTTGTAAGAATATCAACTGCTGCTTTATCACCTTGATAAGAATCAAGGTTTAATCCTTCTAAAATAACATCATTTTTAAGTGCTCCCGCAACTAAATAAAATGCTGCTTGAGAAAAATCTGCTTCAACTTTATAATCACAAGGAACATAAGACTGTTGTCCTTGAATTATAAACTCTTGATAATTATGATTAATAACTTTTATTCCATATTGATTTAACATTTGAATTGTTAAATCAATATATCCTTTTGATTCTAAAGGAGAAGTGATGATAATCTTTGAATCTTCATCTAATAGAGGTAATGCAAATAATAATCCACTTATAAATTGCGAAGAAACATTACCTGGTATTTCAAAAGTATCAGCTCGTAATTGTCCTTGAATATACAAATCAAGAACATCCTCTTTATACAAATATGCAATATCTTGATTTTCAAAGATATTATAATAAACATCCAAAGGTCTTTTTCCCAAACGTCCAGCTCCACTAAAATGAACATTAGCATGTTGAACTATAGAAATAGGAACCATAAATCTTAATGTTGAACCAGATTCCTCACAATTAATATCACATTTATTTCTAAAGAAAGAAGTTGTTCCATCAATCTCTAAATAATCATCATGTTCTAAAATAATAGTCCCTAGACTTTTCATTGCTGATATAGTTGCTTTAATATCTTGAGAATATTCTATATTTGTGATTATACTTCTTCCCCTTGCTAGAGAGGCACAAATAATAGCACGATGGGCCATACTTTTAGAAGGAGGAACTTGAACAGTTCCTTTTAACTTGCTTGGTTTTATTTGAATAGATGTCATTTTAGACCTCCTTTACTTGATCAAGAAAAGATAAATCACTTGGATAAATATATGATTCTCCTATTTCTTTTAAGAGGATATAAGAAAGCAATGCATTGATATTCTTTTTATCTAAGCCAATTGCTTTTTTTAATTCCTCTATTTTCACATTTGCATAGCTTGGTAAATTATATTTTGTAACCACTTCGGTTATTTGTTGAGAAGTTCCTTGCGCAGTTAATCCTTGCTTTTCTGCAATCCGTGTTAACTGAACCATTCCAATACTCACTGCTTCACCATGTGAATATTTCTCATAATGATAATATTGTTCAATAGCGTGAGCTAATGTATGACCAAAATTCAATGCTAAGCGATCACCAAAATCATATAAATCCTTTTCCACAACATCTCTTTTAAGATCAACACAACGATATATAATTTCATCAATATCTTGATATAATTCTTGAAATGAAGAATAAGATGCTAGTTTTTCAAATAATGATTTATCAAAAATACAACCATATTTAATCACTTCTCCCATTCCATCATTAATAAATCTTTGATCTAATGTTTTTAATGTTAATGGGTCAATAACCACAACACGAGGATGTTTAAAAGCACCTACTAAATTTTTACCTTCAGGTAAATCAACAGCTACTTTTCCACCAACACTCGAATCAACTTGCGCTAATAAAGAAGTTGGAATTTGAACAAAGGGTATTCCACGCATATAACTACTTGCGACATATCCTGCCAAATCTCCAATAACTCCTCCACCAAGTGCAATAATTAAATCAGTTCGTGATAACTGAAATGAAAGAAGGCGGCTATAGATACTTGGTAAAATATCGAATCTTTTTGTTTGTTCCCCCTGAGGTAAAACAAGATGTTCAACTTGATAATTTTTATTAAGCTGTGATTCGATTTTATCGCCATAATATGAAAAGACTTGTTCATCAGATATAATCATGATTTTTTCACCCTTAAATACTGGTTTAATATAATCAAGAATATGATCCAATGCTCCTTGTTCAATAAATATCGAATACGTATCCTTAGCTAAATTCACTTTCATTTCCATAATATTTCTCCTAAATTTCTTTACCGACTATTTTAGCGATTTCGCTTATTTGGTTAATTAATGTTGTATAGTTCTCTGGTCTTAATGATTGTGCTCCATCACACAATGCATTTTCTGGATCATTATGCACTTCTATCATCAGTCCATCACAACCTGCAGCTACTGATGCTTTCGCCATTGGTTCTACTAACCACCATTTTCCCCCTGCATGTGATGGATCAATAATGATTGGTAAATGTGTGAGTTTCTTTACAACTGGTATAGCTTGTAAGTCTAATGTGTTTCTTGTATATGTTTCAAATGTTCTAACTCCTCTTTCACATAAGATAACATTTTTATTTCCACTAGCCATAATATATTCAGCACTCATTATCCATTCTTCAAATGTTGCTGATAAACCTCTTTTTAATAAGATTGGCTTTGTACATCTTCTTCCTACTTCTTTTAATAAATCAAAGTTTTGCATGTTTCTAGCACCTATTTGAACTAAGTCTACTTTTTCATTAAACTCTTCTATATAATCAGCACTCATTAACTCTGATACAATTGGAAGTCCTGTCACTTTCTTAGCTTCTAGAAGAATATCTAGTCCTTCTGTTCCCATTCCTTGGAATGCATAAGGTGAAGTTCTAGGTTTAAATGCACCTCCACGTAACATATTCGCTCCTGCTGCTTTAGCAGCTTTAGCGATTTCTATTACTTGTTCTTTTGATTCTACTGAACAAGGTCCAGCAATTAAAGCAAGGTGATCACCACCAACTTTAACACCCGCTACATCAATGATTGAATCTTCTGGGTGAAAAGCACGATTTGCGAGTTTATAAGGTTCACTTACTTTCATAACTCTTTCAACTACTGAAGAAACTTCAATGGCTCTTGGATCTATAATTGTTGTATCTCCTATGATACCACAAATAGTTTGTTCTGTCCCTATAACCAAATGAGTCGAAAGACCTTTGTCCTCTACTTGTTTTACAATCTTATCTACTGCTTCTTTTTCTGTTTTTGGTTTAAATACAATAATCATTTCTCTTTCCTCGTTCTTTCTTCTACTGGTATAAACAAAAAACTCTCATCCTTACAATAAGGACGAGAGATATAATCTTCGTGTTACCACCTTAGTTTATCTATATATTTCTATATAGAACTTATCAAGTACGCCATATCTATATGGTTCATACTATTATGCTATAACGGGCATTACCGGATCAGCCTACTTAGCTTCAACTGTCTACTCCAAGATGAATTCAATTATATCACAAGGTTCTTTTTCACCAACCAAGAACTCTCTACGCTTGATTTATAATCTACTCTTTCTTTTCACTGTATTTATATCAGTAGTTATGTTGTAAGTATTTTATTAAATTATTATAAATTTGTCAATGATATTTACCTATTTTCTAAATAATTTCATTTTATAAAAATAATCTAAAGAGAAAAGAGACTATATTGAGAACATCAATTTATACTTTTTTACCAACTATTTTAGCGATTTCGCTTATTTGTTTAATTAATGTTGTATAGTTCTCCGGTCTTAATGATTGTGCTCCATCACATAATGCATTTTCTGGATCATTATGCACTTCTATCATCAGTCCATCACAACCTGCTGCTACTGATGCTTTCGCCATTGGTTCTACTAACCACCATTTTCCCCCTGCGTGTGATGGATCAATAATGATTGGTAAATGTGTTAATTTCTTTACAACTGGTATAGCTTGTAAGTCTAATGTGTTTCTTGTATATGTTTCAAATGTTCTAACTCCTCTTTCACATAAGATAACATTTTTATTTCCACTAGCCATAATATATTCAGCACTCATTATCCATTCTTCAAATGTTGCTGATAAACCTCTTTTTAATAAGATTGGCTTTGTACATCTTCTTCCTACTTCTTTTAATAAATCAAAGTTTTGCATGTTTCTAGCACCTATTTGAACTAAGTCTACTTTTTCATTAAACTCTTCTATATAATCAGCACTCATTAACTCTGATACAATTGGAAGTCCTGTCACTTTCTTAGCTTCTAGAAGAATATCTAGTCCTTCTGTTCCCATTCCTTGGAATGCATAAGGTGAAGTTCTAGGTTTAAATGCACCTCCACGTAACATATTCGCTCCTGCTGCTTTAGCAGCTTTAGCGATTTCTATTACTTGTTCTTTTGATTCTACTGAACAAGGTCCAGCAATTAAAGCAAGGTGATCACCACCAACTTTAACACCCGCTACATCAATGATTGAATCTTCTGGGTGAAAAGCACGAGAAGCAAGTTTATAAGGTTCACTCACTTTCATAATCTTTTCTACTGCTCCATCTACTTCAATAGTACGAGGATCTATCACTGTTGTATCTCCTACTAAGCCAACTATTGTTGTTTCTGTTCCTTTTGAAACATGTGTTATTAATCCAAGCTTCTCTACTTTATCAATAACTCTTTTTAAATCTTCCTCTTTTGTTTTTGGTTTAAATACAATTATCATAATTTCTTTCTCCTTTTCTATACAAAAAAGTCCCTCCTCCATATAAGGACGAGAGAGACTATCGCGTTACCACCTTAATTTGTTGCTATCTCACAATAACAACCTCTTCGAGTACAAACATACTCTAACACTATAACGGGTGTTACCGTGCCAGTCTACTTCATTCAACCGCCTACTCCAAGATGTATTCAATAATAACACAATATTCTTTTTCACCAACCAAGAACTCTCTACAATTGTTTATACTATTTACTCTTTCTTTTCTTTGTATTTAAATCTATTTTATATAAGCATATGCGTTTTGTCAAGATAAGTGGCAAAAAAAGAGTTTCATTTTAGAAACTCTTTCTTGATTATACCAAAAATGCAAAATAAACGATAAACAATCCTGCCAAAAGCCAAACAATTAACTTGATTTCTTTTGCACGTCCACAACCAATCATTGTAATCGCATAAGTAATAAAACCTAAAGCAATACCATTAGAAATAGAATATGTAAGAACCATGGCAATAATAGTAACAAAACCACTCGCTGCAAATACAAAGTCTTCCCATTCAATTCCACTAAGTTGTTGAGCCATTAAGATTCCTACAACAAATAATGCAGGAGCAGTAACAGCATTTGTAATACAGACTAATAATGGATAGAAGAAAATAGATAATAAGAATAAGACTCCTGTAGTTAAAGCAGTTAACCCCGTTCTTCCTCCTACTTCTACACCTGATGTTGACTCAACAAATGAAGTGACAGTTGAAGTTCCCATCACTGCCCCAAAAACAGTACCAACAGAATCAGCCAAGAAAGCACGTTCGATATTTTCTAATTCACCATCTTCATTCACTAAGTTTGTTCTATTTGCTACTGCAACTAAAGTTCCAGCTGTATCAAAGAAATCCACAAATAATAATGAGAAAATCGCAATCATGAAATCTGGATGAGTAAATAATTCACTAAATCCATCCATAAATGCTCCGATTAAACTAAAGTCGAATTTTGTTGAAACTACAGCAGTAGGAACTGGTGGCATACCTTCAACTCCCATGATTCCTGCTATTATCCCAACAACTGCAGTTATAACCAAACCATAAAATACTGCAGCAGGCACTTTCTTAGTTGCCAATAACACTATTGTTACTAAAATACCAAACACTGCTAATAACACTGCTGGATCTGTTAACTTTCCTAATGCAACAATTGTTTCAGAATTATCTACCACAATACCAGCATTTTTCAATCCAATAAAGGCAATAAAGAATCCAATTCCAGCACCAATTGCTAATTTCAATTGTCCAGGAATCGCATTTATAATTGCTTTTCTAATCCCAGTAACCGAGATAATTAAGAACAACACTCCAGACAAAGCAACTGCTGCTAAAGCAGCTTGGAAGCTAAATCCCATTGTCCCACAGATTGTAAATGCAAATAATGCATTAACTCCCATACCAGGTGCCAAAGCAACTGGATAGTTAGCAATTAATCCCATAATGATTGTTGCAACTGCCCCACTTAATGCAGTAGCAAGAAATACTCCTTGTACACTCATTCCAGTGCTTCCTAACATCCCCGGATTAACGGCTAAAATATAAGCCATCGCTAGGAATGTCGTTACACCCGCAAGAATCTCAGTCTTGACATTTGTACCTTTTTCTTTTAACTTAAATATTTTTTCTAACATAATTTCCTCCCTCTCTACAAAAAACATTAAAATTGTACCTTTTTTCCAATACTTTTTCAACAAAATAATAAAAAAACCTAGAAAGTATCTAGGAATTATTATCTAGCTGAATCAGCAAACTTTTTCATAGGACCACTCATTTTTTTATATGCAAAGTATGTGAGTATAGATGTTGCACCACATTTGATAATATTAAAAGGAACTATTCCAAAGATTGCTATCGTAAAAATATTATCAATCAAAGGATTAATCGCTGCACACATTGCAATAATTTTATCCAAACTTAAGTTCATTAATTTTGCATAGAATGGGAAGATGAAGGTAACATTAGTGATAACTGCAACTATCGCACAAATTGCTGTTCCAACTAGCATACCATACACTGCTGACATTTTAGTTTTATGACGATCATAAATCCAAATTGCCGGTAATAAATAAGCACAACTTACTAAAAAGTTTGATAATTCACCAGTAAACATAGTACTCGTTCCAAGCATAGCAAGTTTAACAATTAATTTGACTAATACAATAAACACTGCTGCTACAGGACCTAATGCAAAACCTCCAATGATTTCTGGTAAGCTTGATAAATCAAAATCCATAAATGGTGGCATGAATGGCAAAGGTGTTCTTATCAGCATTAAAATAGCTGCAATACCTCCCAACATACCAATTAAAGCAATTTTTCTTACATTCAATTTTGTTTTCATTTTTTCTGTCTCCTCTTTTTTAAAAAAATAACCCAAACATAAAAAATGTCTGGGTTTTGTATACAGAAAATGTCTTTTCTCATCCGGACTTTAACCGTCGGTACTGGAATCACACCAGTTCAACCACAATAGTGGGTCATGGACTTTAACCATCGGTAGGGAATTACACCCTGCCCCAAAGACGCTATTTAATTTTGAAAAACAGGTCGTTGATTTACATCATCTGTATAATTATCATATACCATCTCGTTATATTTGTAAATAATATTACTAATATTTGTTATAATAAGTTAAAGGAGAAATGTTTATGCGCCAATATCATAATATAAAACCCATTTATAATAGTCATTCAAAACGGATGTTTTACAGTTCATTTAATGAAAATCGTCTAAAAGCCTGTGGATTGGCT
>CAZWXH010000015.1:0-7453 GCA_964637725.1 uncultured Coprobacillus sp.
ATTGAGACAAAATCAAGTTTGTTATATTGAGACATTATCATATTTGGTTTACACATAATGTAAAAAACAGTGGTAATTGATTGAAAAATGTGACTGAATATAGTATAATATTTAAAGGATTAATTCAGTATATGGAGGTGCGGAAATGAAGAAATTTAATATTATAACAACTATATTTATTATAATAAGCATGTTAGCGATATCTTTTGGTGATGTTGCTGTTGCAAAGGATAAACAAATAGAAGATGGACCAGAAGTAACTGATTATTTTAATGTCCTAGATAAAAACGGAAATTCTAAGATTGTTCATATTGATGATATAGAAAACGATAATGCGTCAGTGAATGATTTAGATAAAGAATATGAACTAGTGGCAAAAAATGGAAGTGAAGAGGAAGTTATCGAAACTTTTGACTCAAAAGAAGAGGCAAGTAAAGTTCTTGAAAGTAAAAGAAGAAAGCGTAGTTCTACTACATATTCTCTTGATGAAAAACTTAAAGAAATCACATACGGTGTTGTATACTTGAATTCAAAGTCTGTTACTACAAATTCTAGTGGTGTACATTATTCTTACATTCCTTTTGACAATGTAAGCAACCCAGGATATACAGGTTATACAACTGGTTCTTATGCGAAAGATGCAGCATACATCGGTATGGTTAATGGTAAGATTAGAGCAATGCAAGCAGGAGTTGTTATGGATATTCATCCTGGTGATGCTACGGTCGTTGAATATACTCAGGCAAATATTTCTTGTTATTCTCATGACGGAAAATATTTAAGACACAATTACTATTATGGAAGTGCTAGCCAAAGTAATCAGATTGTTGGTTATGCTTTAGATTACTTGGAAAAAGATAAAAAGTATTATAGTTACGATGGTCATTATTTTTATAGTGATTATCCTACAATGATATCTGATTATCAAAATAATTCAAGAAGTCGCTCTGTGAATAGTACTAATCCATATTATAATTATTATCAATTTATTTCTCATCGAACTAAATCTTCTTTAACAGCAAGTAATTTTGATACTATTACAAATAGTGTTGTTGGTAGTGAAAGTTCAAAAATGAGAGATATGGGAAAATATTTCATTGATCATCAAAATACTTATGGAGCAAATTCCTTATTGATGTTTGGAGTGGCTGCGAATGAAAGTGGATGGGGAAGAAGTCAAATATCCAATGATAAAAACAACTTATTTGGACATGGAGCTGTAGATAGTAATCCCTATTGGGGAGCTAGTGGTTACGCAAGTCCTGCTGATAGTATAAAATATCATGCAGAAAGATATATCTCAAATGGATACTTAGATAATGAAGATAGTCGTTATAGAGGTGGAAATCTTGGAGACAAATCTTGTGGAATGAATGTGAAATATGCATCAGATCCTTATTGGGGAGAGAAAGCTGCAGCGATTAATTATACCCGTAATTTAGGTGATGACTTTAACAAATACACAATTGGGATAATAAATGGTGTCCAAAAATCATATAAATTGTATAAGGAACCTTCATATAGTTCTGCTGTTACTCATACTTTAGGGAGTGATAAAAGTCCTCATACATATAATCTTCCTGTTATAATTTTAGATAAAGTTACCGATTCATCCGGAGTAAGTTGGTATAAAATTCAATCAGATACAACTTTAAATGGTGATCGTACTGATACGAATTGGAATGGTAGATATGATTTTTCAAGAGATTATTTATATATTCCTGCACCAGGTGTTACAGTTATTAAACAAGGAAATTCAACTGTATACAAATATTTACCAGGAGATGTAAATGGTGATGGAAAAGTAACATCATTAGATTATATTCAAATAAAAAATCATATTATGCAGTCAAAAGTTCTATCAGGTGATGTGTTAATACGCGCCGATGTCAATGTCGATGGTAAAGTGACTTCACTTGATTATATAAAAGTTAAAAATCATATAATGAAAGTAAATTCATTATTTTAAACAAGGAGATTCTTAATGAAAACAAAAAAGTTAACTAAAATAATTGTTCTTCCACTTTTGATGATGTTATTTGTTTCACTTACATTATCAAATGTGTTTGCTGCTTCGTTCAGCATAAAGGCAAGTTCTTCTAAGGTTTCTCCTGGAGGAAGTTTCACCGTAACTGTAAGCGCACCTGGGGCAGGACAATTTAGTTTTTCTGCATCAAACGGTACAGTTTCTACAAGTCAAGGATGGGTTGAGGGTAGCTACAAGTTTACAGTTACAGCGGGACAATCTGGTACTACTACTGTCACTGTTTCAGCAGTAGATGCAACAGGAAATGATGAGACGCCTATAACTGGTAATAAATCTCTTTCTGTTAGTATTGGTCAATCTGGAGGGTCAAGTGGTGGATCTAATACGCCGGCAGCTCCTGATACACGATCAAAAGACAATAATTTATCTTCGCTAGCTGTTTCAGAAGGTACGTTATCTCCTGCTTTCGCAGAAGGTACGACATCTTATAAAGTTGAATTAACAAGTGATATTAAAAAAGTCACTGTTGATGCCAAAGCAAAGGATTCAAAAGCAAAGGTGACTGGAACTGGTGAAACAGAACTTAAAGTTGGGGAAAACAATATTTCAATAGTTGTTACTGCTGAAAATGGGGCTAAAAAAACATATACAGTTAGTGTATATGTGACTGAAAAACCTACTCAATTCTTAAAAATGAATAACAAAGATTTTGGGATTCTAAATGATTTTTCTAAAACTGATTTGCCAAAAGGATTTAGCGAAAGCACTGCTTCAGTTGATGGAAAAGATGTTAAATCATTAGTTAATGAAAAGATGGGAATCACATTGTTGCTTTTACAAAATCCTGATGGGGCGAATGGATTTTATATCTATGATGGGAAAACTGTAACACAAGAGTATCAACCACTAATTTTTAATGATAAAATTTACGCTGTAATTGGTTCTAAAGAAGCAGTAAAAGATATTTCTGGTGTTAAAGAAGGAAAAATCAAAATTGGTGAACTTGAAGTAAATGGTTGGGTATATACTGATAAAGAGATGAAAAATTATGCTTTAGTTTACCTTGTTAATGAAGAAGGAGAAAAAAGCCTTTATACCTATGAATTAACTGAAGGAACACTTCAAAAGTATCCTCCTCAAAAGTCTTCTCAAATGGGAGACACAGTTACTTATGTATTCATTGGAACAACTGTTGCATTTGCTGCAGCAAGTGGAGTTCTAGCATATTTGTATTTCAATTTCAAAAAGAAGTCTATCTCAGCAATAAAAGACTATTATGATAGTAAAAATCAAGGTTAATAACTAACCTTGATTTTCTTTTACTCTATATTCATGTTTTCGTACTCATCTAGTGTGAAAATAATATCATTATAAATTGTTTCACTCAGATATTTTTTTAATTCTTCTTTGGATATAAATTTGAAATCAGTGTGCTCGTTAGATATTTTAACATGATCGTTTGTAGGTATTGATAAGAAACCAATGCCTACAGTTTGGTATTGAGGACGAATGGCTGTAAATGTATAAACTGGTTTTAATATTATTATATCTAAATCTGTTTCTTCTTTTAGTTCTCTAATAAGTGCTTCATGAGGAGTCTCGCCATATTCTAGACCACCACCGGGAAGTTCCCAGTATCCTAAACCATCGGTAGAAGGTTTTACTCTTTTCATAATTAATATTTTATTATTATATACGACAATTCCTTTCACAGTTATGTGAAAAACGATATTTTCCATGATTTTCCTCCTCTTATTTAAGAATATCATATCACTTTTTTATAAAAAAGTATCGTTTTCTTAAAATATTTGTTATAATGAATGCCGAGGTGATTTTGATGATTGATTTTTTAGAAGAAGTTAATAAAAGAAAAGAAGCTATAATTGCTGATATTGAAACATTGTGTCAAATTCCTTCAGTTTTAGATGAATCTACTGCTGATAAGAATCAACCCTTTGGAAAAGCAAATCGTGATGCTTTAGATGCTATGTTAGAAATTGGAAGAAGAGATGGTTTTAAATGTGAAGATGTTGATGGATATGCAGGTCATATCGATATTGGACATCAAGCTGATTCGTTTGGAATACTAGCACATTTAGATGTTGTTCCTTGTAATGATAAAGGATGGAACACTGATCCATATAAAGTCACTGTTAAAGATGGAAAACTTTACGGTAGAGGTGTTGCTGATGATAAAGGACCTCTTATTGCTGGATACTATGCTGCTAAAATCATTCATGAACTTGGATTACCAGTAAAAATGAAAACAAGAGTGATTTTTGGATGTGACGAAGAAAACGGTTCATCATGTATGAGTTATTACTTCAAGAAGAAACCATTTCCTAAACTTGGCTTCACTCCAGATGCTGAATTCCCTGTTGTATATGGTGAAAAAGCCCATGCTCATATCCATATAACAGGTGAGAGCACGAAAGATAATATTATAGGTCTATATGCTGGAACACGCGCAAATATCGTTCCTGAGACTTGTGAGGCTTATATTTCAGGTAATTACAAACAATATAAAGAATCATTTGTATCTTTTTTATCAAAATATTGCCTAGAAGGTAATGTGGAAGAAGAAGGAAACCATACTAAGTTGACTTTAATAGGTAAATCGGCGCATGCATCAACACCAGAAGAAGGAGTGAATGCTGCAACATATATGTGTCATTACCTTGCAACTATTTCACAAAATCAATTGGTTCATTTTATTAATGATTGTTTATTTGATGATCATATTGGTCAAAAACTTGATATAGCATATAAAGGACACATGGGTAATTTAAGTGTTAACTTAGGTGTTCTTCAATATAAGGATGAACATGCTGATTTAATTGTTGATATGCGTATTCCTCATGAAGTAACAGAAGAACAACTTATTGATCCAATTAATACTCATTTAAAAAAATATGGTTTAAAAGAAACTCATGAATTAGGGGAAGCATTATTTGTAGATCCTAATAGTGAACTAATCCAAGCTCTTCATAATTCTTATGTTGAATTTACTGGTGATACTGTTAATCAACCACAAACAATTGGTGGGGGAACATATGCAAAATCTATGCCAAATTGTGTTGCCTTTGGTACACAATTCCCTAACACTGATAATAAGATTCATCAAAATAATGAAGAAATATCAATTGATGATTTATTAAAAGCAACTGCAATTTATGCAAAAGCAATCTATGACTTAATCAAAGAATAGGGTTTTCCCTATTTTTTTGATTGCTTGTAAAGATAAAATTGTGTTATAATATTTAAGCAATCTGCACTCGTGGTGGAATGGTAGACACGCTACTTTGAGGGGGTAGTGGGAGCAATCCTGTGTGAGTTCAAATCTCATCGAGTGCACCATTAAAGATTATAACATTGGGAAACAATGTTTTTTATTTTGGAGGAAAAATATGAACGAAATAATTATCAAGACAATGTCTAATGAATTAAATATTACTGAAAAACAAATTGAAAATGTCCTTTCACTTCTTGAAGAAGGAGCAACAGTTCCTTTTATTGCAAGATATCGAAAAGAAAGAACTGATGGTTTAAATGAAGATCAAATTAGAGACATTTCTAATGTCTATGAATATCAAGTTAATCTTCAACAAAGAAAAGAAGATGTTATCCGTTTAATTGATGAAAAAGGGTTACTAACCGAAGATCTTAAAAAGACGATATTGAATTGTGAAAAACTAAGTGAAGTAGAAGATCAATATCGTCCATTTAAAGAAAAGAAAAAAACAAAGGCCTCAATTGCTAAGGCAAAAGGGTTAGAACCATTAGCATTAGATATTCTAAAACTAAATAGAGAATTTCCTTTAGAAGAAGAAGCAAAAAAATATCTTAATGAAGAAGTTAAAACAATAGAAGAAGCCATTATTGGCGCAAAAGATATCATTGCTGAACAAGTCAGTGATGACGCAAGGTTTAGAAAGTTCACAAAAGATATGGTTTATAAAACTGCTGTTATAACAACATCAGTAAAAAAGAAGAATCCTGATGAAGCAGGGATTTATCAAATGTATTATGATTATAGTGAAAGAGTCTCAACAATTGCATCACATAGAGTCCTTGCGATTAATAGAGCTGAAAAAGAAAAGGTCTTAACAGTTTCACTAACAATTGATGAAGAAAGATTTGTAACATATATTTATAATGGAATGATGAGAAAAAGAGAATCAAATATGTCTGATCTTATTATGGAATGTGTTAAAGATGGATTCAAACGTTTAATCTTTCCTTCAGTGGAAAGAGAAATACGTAGTGAACTCAGTGAGAAAGCGCAAGATCAAGCATTGAAGGTATTCTCAGTTAATCTAGAAAATCTTTTATTACAAGCACCTTTAAAAGATCGCTTTGTTTTAGGAGTAGATCCAGCTTTTAGAACTGGTTGTAAATTAGCGGCTATAGATCCAACAGGAAAAGTTCTTGATATCAATAAAGTCTTTATTACTTTACCAAAAAATGATTACACACAAGATGAAAAGATACTATTAACAATGATTCAAAAATATAAAATTGAAATTATTGCGATTGGAAATGGGACAGCAAGTCGTGAGAGTGAAAGCTTTATTGCTGACTTTATTAAGCGACATAAGCTAGATATTCAATATGTCATTGTTTCTGAAGCGGGGGCAAGTGTTTACTCTGCCAGTGGCGTTGCTAAAGAAGAGTTCCCAACTTACCAAGTAGAAGAACGTTCAGCTGTTTCAATAGCAAGACGTTTACAAGATCCTTTAGCAGAATTAGTTAAGATAGAACCTAAAGCAATTTCAGTTGGTCAATATCAACACGATATGAATCAAAAGAAAATGACTGAACAATTAGACTTTGTCGTTGAAAAAGTCGTTAACCAAGTCGGTGTCAATCTAAACACAGCATCTCCTTCATTATTACAATATGTTTCTGGACTTTCCATGACACTCGCAAAAAACATTGTTGCATATAGAGAAGAACATGGTAAGTTTACAAATAGAAAACAAATAAAAAAAGTAAGTAAATTAGGTGATAAGACTTATGAAATGGCAGTTGGTTTTTTAAGAATTATTGCTGGAAAAGAAACATTTGATGAAACAAGTATTCATCCAGATAATTACAATGACGCTTCAACATTACTATCATATCTTCATCTAACAAAAGAAGATATTGGAACAACACATGCCAAAGAAGTCATTGAAAAAACAAACAAAGATCAAATAAAAGCAGAACTAAAGTTAGATCAATATTTAATTGAAGACTTATTAGATGCATTTGTATCTCCCCATCGTTCACCTCGAGACGAATATAGTACACCAGTATTAAGACAAGATGTTTTACATATTGAAGATTTAAAAGAAGGTATGGAATTACAAGGAGTCGTAAGAAACGTTGTTGATTTTGGAGCATTCGTTGATATTGGATTAAAGAACGATGGTCTTGTGCATATTTCAAAGATGGCAACTCATAAAGTTAAACATGCTTTAGATG
>CAZWXH010000015.1:7553-24066 GCA_964637725.1 uncultured Coprobacillus sp.
AACTCATAAAGTTAAACATGCTTTAGATGTATGTAATGTTGGAGATATAGTCACTGTTTATGTTCATGATATTGACTTAGAAAGAAAAAGAGTCGGATTATCGATGGTAAAACAATAGGAGGACAAGATGTTATTTATCTATTATCCAAAATGTAGTACATGTATAAAAGCAATGAAACATTTAGAGGAAAAAGGAATAGTTCTTGAAAAAAGGGATATTGTTAACAACACACCAACTCCAGAAGAATTATTAAAATGGATTGAGGTCTATAATCAAGGAATCAAACCATTCTTTAATACTTCAGGTATCCTTTATCGTGAGATGAATCTTAAAGATAAAATTGAGACTATGACTAAAGAAGAAGCAATCACTTTATTATCAAGTCATGGAATGTTAATCAAAAGACCTTTACTTATCCATAACAAGCAAATCATTATCGGTTATAAAAAAGATATCTATGAAAGTTTATAGATATCTTTTTCTATGCTTTTTACCTTTTATATTGTGCATTTGACCTAAACTATATTGAAACATTTATGTGTAAACTATATACTGAAAACATTAAAGAGGGGGATATGATGAAAGTTAGAATAGAAGAAATAGAAAATCTTGATGATATAGAAATTGTTATTCGATGTTCATCTGTAAATGATGATGTCAAAAAACTTATTTATATGTTAGATAAAGGCAATGATACTTTATTATGTAAACAAGATAAAGAATTGCATCAAGTCCATATTAAAGATGTCATGTACATTGAATCAATTGATGAAAAAACTTTTGTATATCTAGATAATGAAGTCTATGAAAATCAAAACAAATTATATGAAGTAGAAGATTTATTAAAAGACAAAGGTTTTGTAAGAATTAGTAAATCAGTTGTATTGAATTTAGATGAATTAAAATGTGTCAAAGCATTGTTGAATGGAAAATATGAAGCAACCTTATTAAATGGCGAAAAACTGATTATTAATCGGAGTTAAATGTCCTCATTTAAAGAGGCTATGGGAATATAGGAGGAATATGATGAAGAGTATACGAATAACTATTTTTGTGATGAGTTTGTCATTTACATTGGTTATGTCAATCAATGCGATATTAATGATTTTTAACTTCACAACAATTACAACAGGATTTGATATTTTAGCGGTTTTAAGCACATGCTTCGCTATTGCTGCTGCAATAACAATAGGTAATAAGTATCTTTCGTTTTTTAAGGAACATTCTTTACTTTCTAGTTATTGTGTTGTTATGGTTTTAGCATGTGGTAGTAATTATATATTTTATCAGCACTTTTATTGGGTCAATTTGTTGATTGAAATGGTCTTAACTACGCTTGTCTTTGTCGCTGTGTGGTTAGGTGTTTACGGTATGAGTTTAAGTGATGCCGATAAAATCAATAAAAAATTAAGTAAAAGCAACGAAAGATAGCGTAAATGCAACTCAAAAGATGTAGAAGGCAACTGGTAATTTGTATAGTCTAGAGTTAGTCTCAAGGAGGGATAATGATGAGTAATATTATTGAAATTAGTGGTTTAACAAAAAGATATGGGGATTTGGTTGCACTAGACCATTTCAGTTTAAAAGTGAAAGAAGGAGAAATATTAGGACTATTAGGTCCCAATGGAAGTGGAAAATCTACCTGTATTAATACAATATTATCTTTACTTCAATTTGATGAAGGAAGTATTAAGATATTTAATCAGGAGATGACTCCAAGTTGTTATGATATTAAATCAAAGATTGGTGTTATTTTCCAAGATGTTGCAGTATTTGAAGAATTAAATGTTGTTGAAAATATTGATTATTTTTGTGGTTTGTATATTAAAGATAAACAAATAAGAAAACAATATATAGAAGATGCTATTGCATTAGTTGGATTAGAAGACTTTAGAAAGTTCAAACCTAAACAATTAAGTGGGGGATTATTAAGAAGATTAAATATTGCTTGTGGTATAGCTCATAAGCCAAGTCTTATCTTTTTAGATGAACCAACAGTAGCCGTTGATCCACAAAGTCGTAATCATATTTTAGCAGGAATTAAGACTTTAAATGAACAAGGAGCAACAATTGTTTATACCACGCATTATATGGAAGAAGTCGAACAATTGTGTCATGAGATTGTGATTATGGATAAGGGGAGAATTATTGCTAAAGGGACAAATGATGAATTAAAGAATATGACGCAAGTTGGAGAAAAGATTACTTTGGTAATGGATAGTGATGATGTGAATATTGTGAACATATTAAAAGAACGTGATGATGTTCTCAGTGTTGAACAAGATCATCAAACACTTCATATTGCTTATCATAACAAAGAGAATAATCTACGAACATTGATAGATGTATTAAGGGAGCATCATATTCAATATCATACTTTATTTAGTGAACGTCCAACTTTAAATGATGTTTTCTTAGAGTTAACAGGAACGGATTTAAGAGATTAATATGCATACATTTAAATATCAATTTAAATTACTATTAAGAGATAGAATTATTTTATTTTGGACGATGATTTTCCCTTTAATATTAGCAACATTCTTTAATCTCGCATTTTCAAAACTAACATCAAGTGAAGGTTTTGAACCAGCAAGATTAATAGTTGTTGAAGAAAAACAAAATAAAGAGTTAAAAAACTTACTAAATGATTTATCAAAAGAAAATGATGATCAATTACTGGATATTACTTATTCATCTTTATCATCAGCTAAAGAAAACTTAAAGAAAGATAATGCTGATGGTTATTTAATAATAGATGATAAAATATCAATTGTGATTAAAGAAAACGGTATTTCAGCAACAATTATACAAAGTGTTGTTGATTCATACCAACAAATGACTCAGACAATGACTTCTATCGCAAAAATAAATCCTCAAGCATTCTTAGAACTTGTTCAAGAGAATATTGAAATGCAAAGTGATTATTTTAAAAGTGAGAACATGACGTCTTTAGATACAACAGTTGTTTATTTTTATACGCTTATTGGGATGACTTGTATGTATGGAGGATTCTTTGGATTAAAGATATCAACCAATATTGAAGCTAACTTATCTAGACAGGGAACAAGAATTAATGTTGCTCCTATATCAAAGATGAAGTTGATTTTAACGGGTAATATAAGTGCATTTATATTACAGTATGTTTCTTTTTTGATATTACTCGCTTATTTAAACTATGGCTTAGGTGTTGATTTTGGTAGTCAAACAAGTTATATCTTTTTACTTGGAGCGATTGGAACATATGTTGGAGTCACAATAGGAAATCTAATAGGGAATCTATTTAAATGTTCTGAAAATACAAAAGTCTCAATTCTATCATCATCATCATTGTTTTTATCATTTCTAGCAGGAATGATGATTGTTGATATGAAATACTGGATTCAAGAATTTGTTCCAATTTTAAGTTACATCAATCCCGTGAGTTTAATTACCGATGCCTTATATGCACTTTACTATTATCCAACATATGAACGCTTCTTCTTTAATGTTTGTATTTTAGCGATGATAGGCGTTATTCTCACTATCGGATCAATTATCGTATCAAGGAGGAAGAAATATGCTCATCTTTAAAAACTATATCAGAATTTCTAAATCGTATCTTTCTTTAATCTTGATATATACAGTTATCTTTGTGGGGATTGCCGCAATGACTTCTTTAAGTGGAAATCAGTCAAGTTCTACTTTTGAAGCGAATGAGGCAAAAATTGCGATTATAAATCATGATCAAGACACACCACTCGTTAAGTCTTTTATTAACTATGTCAAAACAAATGCTGAGTATGTTGAATTAAAAGATGATGAGGATACTTTAAGAGATGCCTTGTTCTTTAGAAAAGCAGAATTTATTATGACAATACCAAAGAACTTTACTGAAGATTTTATGGCTGGAAATGATGTCAAAATACTAACAAAAGATGTCCCAGATTCATCGGGTGCAATGTATTCAAAGACATTGCTTAATAAATACTTAAATACTGCAAAACTTTATTTAAAAACTGATATAAGTTCATCAGATATGTTAAAGAATATTCAACAGGATTTATCAATTCACACAGATGTTCAATTATTAAACCAAAACCAAAATAGTGAAATTGAAAATGTTGCAATTTTTTATAACTTTGCAAACTATACGCTTTTATCAATCACTATTGCGGTAATTACTATGATTATGATTTCTTTTAGAGATGAAAAAATAAGACGAAGAAATGTTGTATCATCAACATCGTATAAAAGCCTAAATAGACAGTTATTACTTGGAAATATGGTTATCTCATTTGGCGTTTGGTTATTATATGTCTTATGTAGTGTGGCCCTATATTCAGATGTGATTTTTAACTTATCAGGACTTCTTATAATTTTTAATTCATTTATATTTATGGTATTTGTATTGATATTTAGTTTCTTTGTAACAACTTTGACACAAAGTCGAGAATTAGCGAGTGGTATATCAACAGTTGTAGGACTTGGAACAAGCTTTATAGCAGGGGCATTTGTTCCCCAAGGATTACTATCGCCATTTGTTGTGAACTTATCAAAGCTAACACCTTCTTATTGGTATATATCAAACAATAATCAAATTGCTAAATTAAGTTCATTTAACATGAGTGATTTACAACCAGTATTTTTCAATATAGTTATAATGCTTGGGTTTTCAATCTTGTTTTATCTTTTAATTCAAGTCGTGAGTCGCTATAAAACAAGAAGAATTTAGTATATCGAAAGATATACTTTTTTTAATTATTTGAAAAACTTGTTTATTCTTTAAAAATTCACATGATTTGTTTATACTGTAGATATAAGTATAGGAGGGGTATTTGTGGATGAATTAAAAAGCGTTATATTAGAAATTAAAAAAGCGATGGTTGGAAAAGATGATATTATTTTAAAGATGATATTGGCAATTCTTGCAAGAGGGCATGTTTTGTTAGAGGATATACCTGGAGTTGGAAAAACTAACCTAGCTTTGGCATTGTCTAAAAGTATGTCTTTAGATTATCATCGTATTCAATTAACAACGGATGTTATGCCCAGTGATATTGTTGGTTTTACAATGTATAATCCTCAAAAGAATAATTTTGAGTATAAAGCTGGAATTGCTTTTTGTCATTTATTATTAGCTGATGAAATCAATCGGACTTCTAGTAAGACACAAGCAGCTTTATTGGAATTAATGGAAGAGGGAAGAATGACTGTTGATGGAATAACTCGTGAGCTTCCCAAACCTTTCTTTGTTATTGCGACGCAAAACCCTTTTGGATCAGCAGGAACACAACTACTACCTGATTCTCAATTGGATCGTTTTATGGTACGTCTGTCATTAGGATATCCTCAAGTTAATGAAGAAATAGAAGTTTTAAAAGCAAGACAAAAATCAAATCCTTTAGATACAATACATGCCATATTAACACCTGAAACAATCATTGCTGTACAAAATAAAGTAGATGATGTATTTGTTAATGACGATATTTATCAATATATTGTTAATTTAATAGAAAGCACAAGACATCATCAATGGGTTCAACAAGGAGCTAGTCCTAGAGGTTCGCTTTGTTTAATGCGTATGGCCAAAGCATATGCATTTATTGAAGGGAGAGATTATGTCATTCCTCAAGACGTTCAAGCTATAATAAAAGAGACAATTGCTCATCGTTTAATCTTAAATTATGATGCAAAGATGAAAAATATATCAGCATTTGAAGTCATAGAAGATATTTTAAAAACAGTGAAAGAACCTGGAATATAATATGTTCAAAGGAATAATAATTTGTTTATTGTGTCTTTTGGGTTTATTTGGTTTATGGAGTTTTATCCTTGGATATTTCCCATTTCTATTGTTTGCGCTTTTCTTAGTTATGTTTATAATCTGTTTTCTTATAAGTATTCCTGCAATGAAGAATACAACCTTATCCTTACATACAACTTCTCATATCATTGAAAGAAATCAAGACTTAATGATTACTTTTCAACGTCAAAACATATCACACTTTCCTTGTGGTAAGATCATAATTAAATATGCTATATATGATGCATATAATAAAAAGATTTACTCAATACAAACCAATATGATGGGAAATAAAAGCCATGCCCGTGTTAAAATGAAGCATACTGGAATGTATAATATTAAAATAGAAAAATACTATTGTTATGATTTACTTCAATGTTTTCATATTCAACATAAGACACCTCAAAACTATAGCTTTTTCGTCTTTCCAATGCTTATAGAAACAAATATTGATCTTGATGAAGCAACTTCTTTTCATCAAGATGCAATTGATTATTCACCTTATCAAAAAGGTGAAGACTATTCTGAAATATTTGACTTAAGGCAATATCAAGAGGGTGATAATTTAAAACATGTTCATTGGAACTTATCATCTAAAAGAGGTGAACTCCATGTAAAAGTTGGTAGTCAACCAATAATAAAAAGGCTTTTATTATGTTTAGAACAATCTTTAGATAAAGAAACTAATGATAAAGCAATAGATTATTTTTATTCTATTTCTTTACAATTGATTCAAAGAGGAATTGCTTTTGAGATTGTCTGTCCGTTTTATTCTCATGATTATGCCCATATTGAGTTGATCAAAGATGAATCGTATTTTAGAGATTGTTTAATGAAGATTATGCAAACTCCATACCAAAGCAAAGATGATATTTTAAAAAGTGTAGATAAACATTTAGAAATCACTTTTGTTAATCATAAAGGAATTAATTAGAAAAGAGGGATACCATGAATAATCATAAAGACTTAATTGTTTATATCATTGATGCTATAGTGATTATGCTTGGTATCTTTGGTTTTTTAAATAACTTTTTTATCAGTTTGATTTTTCCAACTGACTATATTGTTATATCATTTTTATTTATGATTATAGGCTGTTTTCTTTATAAAATATCTTTAAAAAAGACTTTAAAACTTAGATATTTATTAATTGTAGAGGCTTTTGTTATTTTGGGATCGTTTTTATTGTTTTCTATTGATATGGATTTGATTATTAATCAAATAAAGAATATCGCAATTAATGATTTCTTTTTGAGTTATGAAAACATATTTAATAATTTACTTGTTTCCCCATTATCAGGTATTGTCATATCAGTATGGGTAGGGATACCAATTACATATCTTGTTGTTTCTTCATATACATCAAAAAAGTATATCTTAATTCATTTATCTTTGTTGTTGATTATCTTTATATTTCCACTCTTTATTAAACATAGCGTTTCATCGATTAGTGTTTATTTTGTTGTTTTTTATTTCTTTTATTGCTTTTTGTTTTTTTATTCATTGAAACATCAAAAATTTCTTACTTTAAGAGCAATAATGACTATTGTTATGGTTTTGTTATTAAATTTATCTCATATTTATATAGAGAAAAAAGATGTATTTACCAATACATCTACGAGTCTACTTACTCAAATTGTTGAATTGTTTGAAGGTTCTAAGATAGATCGTTTATCAAAAGATAAGTATTTTGTTGGTAGTAGTTCATTCGTTGATGGAACTTTACCTAAAGGTAATTTAAAGCTTACCAATAAAGCGGCAATAGAAGTAAGATCAACCACTCCTTTTTCAGCTTATTTAAGAGGTTATTCACTTGCTAATTATCAAAATAATGAATGGACTCATGTGAAAGGCAGTACTAATGAAAATGAAGGAACTTTAAGATATTTAACACAATACATACAAGATAATACTCAGGTTGAAAAAATCAAAAATATTAGAATTCAATCATTGAGTGATGCTGATTATAAATTTGTTCCTTATTCATTTGCAAAAATTACTGAGTATCCGTTAGTTAATGATTCTTATTATAAACAATTAGATACAATGTTGACTATTTATCCACTTGAAGGAATTGATTTTACAAAAGGCAAGGAAATGATTAGTTCCTATACTTATAATGAATTCGTTGAAAAAAACTATAATAATGTTGATGAAGTTCTAGCAAGTGATTTAAGAGATTATCTTCATACTGAGGCTAGAGGTCAAGATATTAATAATTTAACTTTTCAAGAAGCCTTTAATTTTGTTACAAAGATTCTCTCCCAAAACACGAGATATTCATTAAATAGTGGAGTGTTGCCAGATAATAAAGATTTTGTTAGATATTTTCTGTTTGAGAATAAACTAGGCAGTTGTACCCATTATGCAACAACTGCAACATTAATGATGAGAGTGTTAGGGTTTCCTGCTCGATATGTTACGGGTTATGTATTAAATGAGAGTGATTTTGTTGATGGTGTAGCAACTGTTAAATCCAATCGTGCGCATGCATGGGTTGAAGTATTTGATAAAAACACGGGTTGGATTCCTTATGATGCGACACCTAGTCGTTTAGGTGAAACAAGCACGCCTAGTCAAATGGCAGGAATGTTAGATGAGTTAACAAGACAACCTAATCAGTCAACCCCTGAAGATGAAGCCGAAGAAACACCTGATGTTAAAAATGAAGATAATAAAGAAACAAGAGAAGACACTTCTTGGTATGATTCATTATTAGAATATAGTCAAACTATTATTGTAATCACAGCCTTAATAATTATTTTCATAATTTATCGTTTCCTTACAAAAAACATTTTAAAGGTCTTGATTTATAAAAAGAATAACAATCAGATTATTTTGATTTGTTATAAAAGATTAAGAAAGATGTATCGTTTTTATAGTCAAGATATTGACGATGATATTTTATCTTTGGCATATAAAGCGAGGTATTCTCAACATGAGATAAGCAAGGAAGAGATAGATATAATGAGCAATTATATAGTTTCAAAACAAAAAGATATCTATCAATCTTTATCATGGTATAAGAAGATATTGTTTCAATATATTTATGGATATAAATAAAAAGGAAGGTGAAAAATCACCTTCCTTAGTCATGTTTTAAGTGTTCTATATTGGCATATAGAGGGATACCATTTTGATATGTAAGAGTAACTTCACCTTGAATCAATGGATATAGATATTGATGTAATTCTTGAGTAATATCGTTATGTTCACTATTGATCCAAGCAAGTGGGATACGTTGTTCTAAATTGGCAATGGAAGTGACATCTTTATGATCACATTCAATCGTATAAGGGTTGTTATTTGTACGTTTAAAGACCATCATAGCTCCACTAACATCTGCCAAAGATGTTTGTACAGCACATCTTCCAATTTTAAATGATTCATCAAGATCAACCTTTGCCCCAATATGCATTGCACATCTTTGTAAAACATTAAGTTCTATACTTCTGACTTTACATTTAAATTCTTGATAGACCATTGTTTCAAGAACTTTACCAGTTCCTGAATGTAAGATATGACCAAAAGCATCTCTTTTGGCATATTTAGAATCAGAGTCTAAGAATTCACCATTTTCATTTTTAATTCCTTCACTCACTGCAATAATAACACTTCTTTTTTTCTTAAAGACTTCCTTTATATCATTAAGGAAGTTTTCTTTGATGAAAGGAACTTCAGGTAAATAGATTAAATCTGGAGCATCGTTATGTTCTGTTCTTGCAAGGGCGCTAGCAGCAGTTAACCAACCAGCATTTCTTCCCATGATTTCAACAATTGTGACAGCATTTAGTTTATAAATAGAACTATCATAAGCAATCTCTAACATTGATGTTGCAACATATTTGGCAGCAGAACCAAAGCCAGGAGTATGATCAGTTCCCATTAAATCATTATCAATTGTTTTAGGGATTCCGATAAAACGAATATCAGATTTTAATGATTTTGCATATTGTGAGAGTTTGGCAACAGTGTCCATAGAATCATTACCACCAATATAATAAAAATCAGTAATTTCTAATTCATTAAATATTTTAAATAATAAATCATAAGTTTCTTGATCTTCTAAATATGAAAATAATTTATAACGGCAAGAACCTAAATACATAGCAGGTGAATGAATTAATTCATTGATTTTTTCTTTTGTATCAAACATTTCTAACAAATTCATGTATTTATGTTCAAGGAGACCCTTAATTCCATTAATCATTCCATAGACATGATCAAATTGTTGTGTATTGATACATTCAGTGATTATTCCAGCTAATGAGGCATTGATAGCCGTTGTTGGACCGCCAGATTGTCCAATAAAACAGTTTCTTCTTTTCATTACTAATCTCCTTTGTCAATATTCTTCATTATTCTACCATTTTTTAATGATGAAAAAAAGGCTAATTTAAAAGTTAGTAAGATATCTTGTTGAATTCATGATGTTTTATATGCTGGGGGTTAATATAGCAAGATATGATGAATATTTCCACATGAAAAGTTGAATATCTATGGAAATGAAATTAAAAAAAGAGTATAATGAACACATATAGGAGGAAAGAAATAATATGTCAAAAAAGTTTTTATCAATGGATGGAAATACTGCAGCAGCTCACGTTGCTTATGCATTTAGTGAAGTTGCAAGTATATATCCGATTACGCCTTCTTCACCAATGGCAGAAAACGCTGAAATGTGGTCTGCTCAAGGGAAGAAGAATATCTTTGGTTCATCTGTAAATGTTATTGAAATGCAATCTGAAGCAGGTGCTGCTGGAGCTGTACATGGTGCTCTACAAGGTGGAGCTTTAGCTACTACATTTACTGCATCTCAAGGGTTATTATTGATGATTCCAAACTTATATAAGATTCAAGGTGAATTGTTACCTGGGGTATTCCATGTTGCTGCTAGAGCATTAGCAACACGTGCATTAAGTATTTTCGGAGATCATCAAGACGTTTATGCTTGTCGTCAAATTGGTGCTCCAATGATTTGTTCTCATAGAGTTCAAGAAGTTATGGATTTAGGAGGAATTGCTCATTTAACTGCTATTAAAGCAAGCGTTCCGGTTATTCATTTCTTTGATGGATTCAGAACTTCTCATGAAATTCAAAAAGTTGAAGTTATGGAATATGATGTTTTAGATAGATTACTAGACAAAGAAGCTTTAAAGAGATTTAAAGACAATGCTTTAAATCCACATTCTAATCCAATCGAACGTGGTGGAGCAGAAAATGATGATATCTACTTCCAAGGAAGAGAAGCTCAAAACAAACATTATGAAGCTGTAACTGAAGTTGTTGTTGATTATATGAAAGAAATTTCTAAAATCACAGGTAGAGAATATGCTCCATTTACATACTATGGTGACGAAAATGCAACACGTGTTATTGTTGCAATGGGTTCTGTAACAGAAACTATTAAAGAAACTATTGATGAAATGATGAAGCAAGGTGAAAAAGTTGGTTTAGTTAAAGTTCATTTATATAGACCTTTCTCACCTAAATATTTATTAAATGTATTACCTAAAACTGTTGAAAAAGTAGCAGTACTTGATCGTACTAAAGAAATGGGTGCTACTGGTGAACCATTATTCTTAGATGTTGTCAGTGTTTTAACTGATACTAACATCAAAGTTGTTGGTGGTCGTTATGGTATGGGAAGTAAAGATACAACTCCTCGCCAAATTAAAGCAGTTTATGATCATTTAAATGATAGTAATCCTTTTACTTCATTTACTATTGGTATTAATGATGATGTTACTCATTTATCATTAAAAGAAGATGAAAATTTCACAGTTGATGCTGACTATACTGCTTGTTTATTCTATGGTTTAGGATCTGATGGAACTGTATCTGCTAATAAATCTTCAATTAAAATTATTGGTGATCATACTGATCTATATTCACAAGCATATTTTGCTTATGATAGTAAAAAAGCTGGAGGGGCAACTCGTTCTAACTTAAGATTTGGTCACTCACCAATTCGTGCAACTTATTATGTTAATAATGCTGACTTTGTTTCTTGTTCATTAGATAACTATTGTTTAAAATATGATATGTTAAAGAATATGAAAAATGGTGGTTCTTTCTTATTGAATACTGAGTTTGATGAAAAAGAAATTATTGATTATTTACCAAATAAGTTAAAGAAACAATTAGCGACTAAGAATGCTAAGTTCTATATTATTAACGCTAATAAAATTGCTAATGAAATTGGTATGGGTAGAAGAACAAATACTATTCTTCAATCCGCATTCTTTGCATTAAATCCACAAATTTTACCTATTGAAAAATCTGTTGAATTTATGAAATCAATGGCTAAGAAAACTTATGGTAAAAAAGGTGATGCAGTTGTTGAATTAAACTATAAAGCTATTGATGCTGGGAAAGATGCAATTGTTGAAGTAGCTGTTGATGCTTCTTGGGCTGATTTAACTGTTAATGATACAAGAGCACGTACTGGTGATGAACACTTTGATAGTTTTGTTGAAGTGATTAACGCATTAGATGGTTATGATCTTCCAGTATCAGCATTTATGGATAAATTAGATGGATCAATGAAATCTAATATGGCAATTAAAGAAAAACGTGCAATTGCAACTGAGGTTCCACGTTGGGAAAAAGAAAATTGTATCCAATGTAATAATTGTGTTATGGTTTGTCCTCATGCAACAATTCGTGCTTTCTTAATTGATGATACAGAAATGAATGATTTACCAGAAGATATTAAAGATGATGTGTTAAATCCAATCGGTAAAAATGTTGATGGATTAGTATATCGTGTTCAAGTTTCACCTGATAACTGCGTTGGTTGTGGTTTATGTGTAACTGAATGTCCTGGTAAGGCTGGAAATAAAGCATTAACAATGGTTCCGGTTAAAGAAGAATTACAACATGCAAAATTAGCTGATCACATGTATGCACATGTATCATATAAAGCTGATCGTTACCCATTAACTACTGTTAAGGGTGTAGGATTTATGAAACCTTACTTTGAAGTTTCAGGAGCATGTGGTGGATGTGGAGAAACTCCATACTATCGTTTAGCTTCACAATTATTTGGTCAAGATATGAGAATCGCAAATGCTACTGGATGTAGTTCAATCTACTCTGGATCAACTCCATCAACACCTTGTGTAATTGATAAAAATGGAGAAGGACCAGCATGGGCTAACTCATTATTTGAAGATAATGCTGAATTTGGTTTTGGTATGAAACTTGCTGAAAACTATAAAGCAAAACGTATCTTAGAAGTTATTGAAGCTAACAAAAATGATTGTGAGCCTCAATTACAAGAAGTTTTAGATAAGTATGTGGCTGTCAAAGGTCAAAGAGTTGAAGAAAGAGCGATGTATGATGAATTAGTATCATTGCTTGAAAAATCAACAAATCAAGGTATTAAAGAATTATTAGAACAAAAAGGTGATTTAGTTTCAACATCTCAATGGATTATTGGTGGAGATGGTTGGGCATATGATATCGGATACGGTGGAGTTGACCATGTTTTAGCCAATGATCAAAATGTTAATATTTTAGTTCTTGATACTGAAGTATACTCTAATACTGGAGGACAATCATCTAAATCATCTCAAGCTGGTTCTATCGCTAAGTTCACTGCTGGTGGTAAAACTGTTGCTAAGAAAGATTTAGCTCAAATTGCAATGGCATATGGTCATGTTTATGTAGCACAAGTTGCTATGGGAGCAAACCCAATGCAAACAATTAAAGCATTTAAAGAAGCTGAAGCATATGATGGACCATCATTAATTATTGCTTATTCTCCATGTATAGAACATGGAATTAAAGGTGGTTTAGCAAATCATCAAATCCAACAAAAACGTGCTGTTGAATGTGGATATTTCAACTTATTAAGATATGATCCTCGTTTAGAAGATCAAGGTAAGAATCCATTACAAGTTGATTCTAAGGAACCTGATTTCACTAAGTTCCAAGACTTCTTATTAAGTGAAAATAGATTTGCGCAATTAACTAAGATTAATCCAGAACATGCAAGTAATCTAATGGATAAATGTGAAACTGATGCGAAAAAACGTCGTACACGTTTAGATAGAATGAAAACAGAATAATTTATTTAGGAAGGATAGTTTAAAAACTATCCTTTTTTTATTTCTCCAGTTATTATACAATCGTAAAAATTGTTCATCATAACATTATTGTTAGAATATCAGCCATAGTAACTTACTCCTTATTTTTAATATTTCGATAAGAGAAATATCTCTTATCTTTTCATATTCTTTGACATAATTTTCTGTTCAACTTTTCTATAATAGATATGGGAGGTGAAATCATGGAGGTCTACTTGGAGATAACATATATTATGAATGCATTAACTATTTTTTTATCATTTGAAATTCTTTGTTTCTTATTAAATGTTCAAATGAAAAAGAAAGAATTAATCAAATATATGCTTACCTATAACTTATCAATTTTCTTTCTCTATATAGATTTCTTTGATGGATTTCTCTTGTTATATTTCTTTATGTTAACGTTTTTTTATTTTAGAAAGTTAACCTATATTTATTATCCTATTTTCTTATTTATTTATATTTCTATTCTTTCTTTTTTAGAATTCACTTTGTCTTCATCAACAATATTTCAATGTGTTTTGTTAGTTGAAGGATTCAACTTTATTTCATTGCTTGTTTTATCAGTGATGGTTATTTGTATCTTCTATTTTTATATATCTTTTTGTAACTATAGAATAAATAAAGATGAATTAGTCAATGTTTCTTATTTGGGGAAACAATACTTAGGATTTGTAGATACAGGAAATAAAGTGTTTTATAAGGGAGCGCCAGTTATCTTCCTTAGTCAAAAGGTTGTTGGAGTATACGAATTGGTTGATAAAATTGATGTTGAAACGGCAACGAATAAAGAAACTATAGATATTACTATTGTTAATGAAATAGAAATTAATTATCAAAAATTGCATCATGTTTATGTAGGTGTTATGACTTCTCATGAATATGATTGTATATTAAATTCTCAATTATTAGGAGGCTTATTATGATTTTACAATGGATTAAAGGTTTGTTTTTTAGAAAGAGAATACTCTTTTATATTGGGCGGCATGATGTTTTAAAGGCTCCTTTAAAAGGAATTGAGGAGGAAAGAGCGTTATTAAAACTACAAGATGGTGATATGTTAGCACGTGATCAGTTAATTGAACATAATTTACGTTTGGTTGTTTATGTAGCAAAAAAGTATGACTCTATACAAAATGGAAGTTTTGAAGATCTGATTAGTATTGGAACGATAGGTTTAGTTAAAGCTGTTAATACGTTTAAATTAGATAAAAATATAAAACTTGCGACTTATGCATCTCGCTGTATTGAAAATGAGATTTTAATGTTTTTAAGAAAAAACAATAAATTAAGACAAGAAATATCTTTAGATGAACCATTAAATGTTGATTATGATGGAAATGAATTATTGTTATCAGATATTATAGGAACTGATAAAGATATTATTCAAGATGAGATTGAACATAATGATCAAAAAGAAAAATTCTATAAAGCATTAAATCATTTAAATAAAAGAGAACAACAAATACTAAAGATGAGATATGGTTTAATAGGTCATGAAGAATTGACGCAAAAAGATGTAGCTGAATTACTTGGAATATCGCAATCATATATTTCAAGATTAGAAAAAAAGATTATCAAAAAATTAAGAAATAAATTAAATGATGATGAATAATGTCGTTTGTTTTGGTGAGACTTCTATCAAAGGAGCCAGAATAATGTCAAAATATAAAGTTGAAATTAATGGTTTAAACATTAATGATTATGAAAAGATGACACATAAACAAACGATGGAGTTATTATCACTGTATCAACGTACACAAGAATCTAAATATAAAGAACAACTTGTTTTATCAAATCTTAAACTTGTATTATCACTTGCTCAAAAATTTCATCAAAGAGTTAATAATTTAGATGATTTATTTCAAGTTGGGGTTATTGGATTGGTAAAGGCAATTGAAAACTTTAATTTAGATTTAGATGTACGTTTTTCTACATATGCAGTTCCTCTTATAATTGGTGAAATGAAGCGATATTTAAGAGATAATTCACCAATGAGAATACCTCGCTCAATTCGCGACTTAGCTTATAAAGCAATGTTAGTGAATGAGGAATATATGAAAAGATACAACAAAGAAGCATCAACTAAGGAATTATCAAAACTATTGGAAGTAGATGAAGAATTATTAGTAGAAGCATTGTCTTCTACTCATAGTGTAACCTCATTATCACAAGAAGTACAAAGTGACGGAAATGGACAGATTGATTTAGAAAGTCAAATCCCTGATAAAAACCACAATGTTGATGATGTTAAAAATCATATCGATCTTTATGATGCTATGAATAGATTGGATGAAAAAGAGTTACAAATTATTAATGAAAGGTATTTTCATGGCCATACCCAAAGTGAAATCGCAAAAGAGTTATTTGTCTCACAAGCACAAGTATCTAGAATAGAAAAACAAGCTTTATCAAGATTAAAGAAATATTTAAACTAATCATTCATATAATGTATGGGTGATACTATGCGTTTAATTTCATTACAAAGCAAAGATGTCGTTGATGCAACAACAGGGTGTAAAATAGGATATGTGATAGATGTAGAGATAGATTCATGTTGTCGATGTATACAGGCAATAGTAGTAGAAAGAGTGACACCATTTCGGCTAATTTGTCTATTTAAAGGACCGCCAGCAT
>CAZWXH010000016.1:0-23676 GCA_964637725.1 uncultured Coprobacillus sp.
TGTACTATAAATGAACAAGATATAGAAAAACAATTAAAAGAGTATCATTTAATTTAAGCGAGAAAACTCGCTTTTTTTTTTAAATATTTTTGATAAATGACTTGACTCTTACACCATGGTATACTTTATATTGATAATGAGCTCAAGGGAGGTCCTCCAAATGTTAAAGATTTCAGATTTTTCAAAGCTATCAAGAATTAGCATTCGTATGTTAAGATTTTATGATGAAAAAGATATTTTGAAACCAAAGATTGTTAAAGGTAATGGATATAGATATTATGAACCTAAACAATTGATTTTAGCTTCACATATTCAATATCTACGTTATCTTGGTTTTGGTACTGATAAAATAAGAAGTATCTTGTTAATCTATGAAGATAGTAAGGATATTAGTCAATATCTTCAATTGCAGCTAGAAGATCTTAAAAATGAAAGTGATGTCATAGCAGAGAAAATAGATGCTTTAACAAAGACAATTGAAAAAATGAAACAGGAGGAAGTTATGATGAATTATCAAGTAGAAGTTAAAGAGATTCTAGGAAAATATATGATGTGTAAAAGAGCAATTATCCCCTCATATGATAAAGAGGGAATGTTGTGGGAAGAATTATGTAAAGAAATAGAGTCATTTCAAATCAATATTGAAAAAGAAGAAAGTGGTTCGATGGTCGTTTTCTATGATTCTGGATATAAAGAAAAAGATGTAGATGTAGAAATTAGAATTGAAGTAAAAGGTCATTATGAAGATACAGAGAATATTAAGTTTAAACAAATTGAACCTATTCAAGTTGCGTCAGTTACATTTACTGGTGGATATGAACATATTAAAGATGTATCTTACCATATCGCTAATTGGATCAGTGAACATGGTTATGAAATTAACGGACCTGATTTTTGTATCTATCATGTTGGGTATGCCCAAACTCATAATCCAGAAGAGTTTGTGACAGAAATATGTTATCCAATAAGCAAATAAAATGAATATAAAATTTGCTTTGGGAAACACTTGAATTATCACTAGAGTTGTGATAAGATACTAGTGATACGAAGAAGATCATTTCAAACATGATCGCGAAAAGCCAAGGGGTGTTGCCCTTGGCTTTTCTGTGCTCTGTTGTTACAAGTCATTTTCTGTCGAGCCACTTGCATATGTAGTATGCAATAATCTCTGCAACTACAGATACTATAACAGGTATGATTATTACGAAGAAAAATTCTTCAAACATGATACTCACCTCCTAGTTTCGGAGATCCCTGTAACAATATAATTATAGCACAAAGCAATTATTGTGCGTCTCAAATTTGTCTCTTTTTTGTCTCATCAATTTCTCAACTTCTATAAAAATAAAGGTTCTATTTCAACTTTTGAAAATAGAAGCATCTTTTACTTATAAAGATTATAATGAATTTAATAGGAGGGTGTATAAGATGAAAAGAGAATTTCCAAAAGGATTTTTATGGGGAGGTGCAACAGCGGCTAACCAGTATGAAGGTGGTTGGAATGAAGGTGGAAAAGGAGTCAGTGTATCCGATTGTGCAAGACATCATTTAGATGTTGATGTCCAAGATTATAAGGCTCATAATTCAATTACTTCAAAAGATATTGAAGATGCATTAAATTCAACAGATGATTCGTTATATCCAAAAAGACATGGTAGTGATGGATATCATCATTATTTAGAAGATATAAGAATGTATGCAGAGATGGGATTTAAAGTCTATAGACTTTCTATTGCATGGACAAGAATATTTCCTAATGGTGATGATAAAGAACCAAACGAAGAAGGATTAAAATTTTATGATGACATATTTGATGAGTGTATTAAATATGGGATTGAACCATTAGTCACAATGTCTCACTATGAACCACCTATTCACTTAATTTTAAACTATGATGGTTGGGCTTCAAGAGAAGTTATAGATATGTTTGTGAGATATGTAGAAGTGATATGTGAAAGATATAAAAACAAAGTTAAATATTGGCTTACCTTTAATGAAGTCGATTCAATGGTTAGACATCCTTATACAACAGGGGGATTAGTGGAAGATAGATTTCCTAATCGTAACTTTACAGAAGTGATTTTTCAGGCTATGCATCATCAATTTGTAGCAAGTGCTTTAGCCACAAAAATATGTCATGAAAAAATTCCTGGAGCAATGGTAGGATGTATGTTAACAAAATTAACTTATTATCCTTATACATGTAAGCCAGAAGATGTTTTACAAGCACAACAAGATATGAGAAGTACTTATTGTTATAGTGACACACAAGTTTTTGGAGAATATCCTGCATATCTACTTGCTAAGTTCAAAAACGAAGGATTAGATATCAAGATGGAAGATAGCGATCTAGAAGTTATGAAAAAATATCCAGTTGATTTTGTTTCGTTCAGTTATTATTCAAGTAGTTGTGTTGCTAAGGATGATAACGGTTTAAAGAAGACTGCTGCTAATACTATGACAGCAATTAAGAATCCACATATACCTTCATCTGATTGGGGTTGGCAAATTGATCCTATAGGATTAAGGATTTCAATGGTTGATTTATATGATAGATATAGAAAACCACTGTTCATTGTAGAAAATGGACTAGGGGCTAAAGATGAATTAATTGAAGGGACGATCAATGATCAATATCGTATAGATTACTTTGATGCTCATTTTAAAGAAATGTTAAATGCTATTGAACTTGATGGAGTTGATTGTTTAGGGTATACTTCATGGGGATGTATTGATATTGTTAGTGAATCAACTAAACAAATGAGTAAAAGATATGGATTTATTTATGTAGATTGTGATGACTTAGGAAAAGGAACTTATAAAAGATATCCTAAGAAATCTTTTTATTGGTATAAGAAAGTTATTGAATCAAACGGAGCATGTTTGTTTGAATAATATATAGGAGGAACTGTTGTGGATATACAGGTTATTTTATCACAGATGATACAATTGTTTATGGTTATTTCATTAGGCTATTTCTTATTTAAAGTCAAGATACTAGATGTTGAATTAAATAAGAAGTTAACTACTTTGATCTTATCAGTTACGACTCCAGCAATGATATTATCTTCGGTTCTTTCCACAACTGTGACTCAGAAGTTAGAAGATGTACTCTTTGTTTTTGTTATAGGAATAGGAGTCTATATTGTCTTACCAATACTTGGACTCATTATTGTTAAGATTATGAGAGTTCCTATGCAACAAAAAGGATTATATTTGTTTATGACAGTATTTTCTAATATTGGTTTTATGGGATTCCCTGTGATGAAAGCAATATTTGGAGATGAGGCGGTTTTCTATACAGCGATATTTAATATGATATTTAATCTTCTTGTGTTTAGTGTTGGGACAATGATGATGGGCTATGGAACAGGAAAAAGAGTGAAAATTAATCCTAAGCAATTATTATCACCAGGGGTTATTGCATCACTCGTCGCTTTATTTATTTATTTTATTAAGCTACAAGTACCAACTGTTATATCATCAACAGTTTCTATGATTGGTGATATAACGACACCTATGGCAATGTTATTGATTGGCTCTACCTTAGCTAACATTCCATTAAAAGAAGTTTTTAATGAAGTAAGGGTATACCCATACACATTAATAAAACAAGTTATTGTACCTATTATTGCATTTCCAATCTTAAATATGATTATTAAAGATCCCTTAATTTTAGGAATCACCCTTATTATGATTTCAATGCCTGTTGCAAATAGTGCGGTTTTATTTGCAACGCAATATGATGGTGACGTTTCATTAGCCGCCAAGACCGTCTTTATGACAACACTATTATCTATCATTACAATACCAGTAATAGTGGCGTTATTTTTAATATAGAATATATAATTATAAGAGTTTATCAAATTATTGATGAATTCTTTTTTTTCTTCGCTAATTTTTTAGTTTGGAACACAAAATTATGATAATATAATAAATAGGAGAACAATTAAAATGGATAATAAAAGAATTCAAGATATCGCAAAAGAAACGATCGAGTACATAAAAAAACAAATAGTCCCGGGGATGAATCTAAAAGAGATTAGATATCTCTGTGAAGAGAAAATGATAGAATTGGGAGCTGACTCTTTTTGGTATTATGATATAGGAGCATTTTGTTTTGCTGGTGAAGAAACAACAACCTCAGTTTCTGGAAAGAGATATCAAACATCAAATAGAGTTATAAGGGAAAATGATATTATTACTATTGATTTAAGCCCGCAATACAAGAATATATGGGGAGATTATGCAAGAACAATTATTATTGAGGATAGTCAAGTTGTTCAATCAATAGAACATATTTATAATAAGGAGTGGAAAGAAGGTTTGTTGATGGAAGAAATGCTTCATCAAGAACTAATAGAATTCGTGACAATGGAAACGACTTTTGAAGATCTTTATCTTTATATGAATAAAATGATAATAAGTAATGGTTATATAAACTTAGATTTTGCTAGGAATCTTGGTCATTCAATTGTTAGCAAGCAAGAAGATCGTATATATATTGAAAAAGGAAATAAAACAAGATTGTCAGATGTGGATATGTTTACTTTTGAACCACATATTGCTAAGTTGGATTCTTTGTATGGCTTTAAAAAAGAGAATATATATTTTATTGAGGAAAAAAAGTTAAAAGAATTATAATATATATAGATATCATATTATCTATGATAGACATATTGAATGAAATGAAGACTCCAAAGGAAATCGGGTGTGAGTTTAGGCTCTTTGAAAAGATTTGAGAATAAAGGAGAAATCTCGTTTATTTCTTTGATTAAAATATCAATGGCTTTTAGATTAGAGAAAGAATTATTGAAATTATTTAGTAAGAAAGAATACTTTTCAATAGAAGAGGTTATTAATGAAAATCATAAATTATAACACTACAATTTATAATTTGAAAACGCTTTGATATTGACATTAGCTATCAAAACTCGATATAATTAAGAAGGATAGTTTTTGCCCAGAAATGAGGCGTTTTTTTATGCAAAAGAAATACGATGTGATTATTGTAGGTGCTGGACCTGCTGGAATTATGGCAAGTTATGAATTAAGCATGAAGGCACCAAATTTAAAAGTTTTGTTAGTTGATAAGGGCCAAGATGTTATGGATAGACATTGTCCAATCAAAGACAAAAAGATTAAAAGTTGTCCTATTATTAAAGATAATGAGCCAGGTTGTCTACCAGCATGTTCAATTACAGCTGGATTTGGTGGAGCTGGAGCTTATTCAGATGGTAAGTTTAATATCACGAGTGAATTTGGTGGTTGGTTAACTGATTATATGGATAATCAGGAAGTAGAAGAAGTTATTCATTATGTAGATGAACTCTATTTAAAACATGGAGCGACTCTTGAGATTACTGATCCTACAACTGATAAAATAAGAGAAATTGAAAAAAGAGGATATGCTGTTGGATTAAAATTATTACGTGCTAAAGTTCGCCATTTAGGAACAGAAGAAAACTTAAGAATTATGACAGAGATGTCGAATGAATTGAAAAATCATATAGATATGGCATTTAAGACATCGGTTCAAAATATAATTGTTGAAAATAATACCGTGCAAGGAATTGTTTTAGAGAATGGTGAAGAAATAAGAGCTCCATATGTTGTACTAGCACCAGGAAGAGATGGTTCAAAATGGCTAACAAAGGTTTTAAAAGAACAAGGGTTAGAATTATATAATAATCAAGTTGATATTGGAGTGCGTGTTGAAACAAGCAATATTGTTATGGATGAAATTAATCAGAACTTATATGAAGGAAAATTTGTATATAATGCAACAGTAGGAACAAAGGTGAGAACATTTTGTTCAAATCCTAGTGGGCATGTGGTTGTTGAAAATCATTCAGGAACTATGCTTGCAAATGGTCATGCTTACCACGATCCTAAGTTAGGAAGCCCTAATACTAATTTTGCATTATTGGTTTCTCATACATTTAGTGAACCATTTAATGAACCAAATGAGTTTGCACATGCTGTATCAGGACTAGCGAATATGCTTTCTCATGGAAGTATAATTGTTCAAAAGTATGGTGACATTAAGCGGGGACGACGTACAACTGAAAAACGTTTAAAAGAAGGCTATACAGTGCCAACCTTAACCGAGGCTATACCTGGTGACTTAGGACTTGTACTGCCATATAATACAATGAAATCTATTGTAGAAATGATTGAAGCTTTAGATTATGTAACTCCTGGTATTGCAAATGAGCATACATTATTATATGGAGTAGAAGCCAAATTCTATTCTGCTAGACCTAAGGTCAAAGAAGGTTTTGAAAGTGAAGTTGATAACTTGTATGTAGGAGGCGATGGAGCCGGCTTAACAAGAGGACTTGCGCAAGCTGGAGCAAATGGCATCCTAATAGCAAGACATATAATTAATAAATGTAAATAAAGAAAACATGTTACAAATTTCTGTAACATGTTTTTAACTACCTAAAAGGTATTTATTGTTTATTTAATCTGTTATATACTCAGTGGTAGAGGATAAGTATGAATAAAGGAGTGATTCAAAAGCTAATAATACTTCACCAAAGAAGGTGTTAGGTAATTGTTGTGAATTTAGAAATGCATTATATTGTCCTAATTGAATAAAGACAGTTGAATAGTCATATAGAGTTGAATTTTGATTGGATGAAAAAGACATAATATCAATACGATTTTTATGAGCATTTTCAACAAGTTCAACGAGTCTTGGAGTTTTAGCAGAATGACTTATCACTATAAACAAACAGTCATCTTGATGCATTTTATCTAACATTTCAGTGTGAACAACTGACATACAACTATAACCATGAATCGTTAATCTTTGTTGCATATAATCGGCAATACTTGAAGAATAACCTAAACCAAAGATAATTATCTTTTTATCTTTGTACTTAGTTAAGAGTTGACCAAAAGGACTTAGATATTGTTCGATATTCTTTAAGGCAGAAACCTGTACTTCAGATATATTCGCAAATGAATAAATCATTTCTGAATAACCACTAAAACCAAGTTTTCTACAAAGTTTATAAACATTACCATTAGAAGTATAAGTCTCTTTCATTAGTTCACGAATACTCACATCTCTAATACGATAAAAATTATCTTTTAAATATTGAATAATTTGAGTTTCTAAATCATTTAATTCATATTTTTCAACTAAGTGTTCAACATTCATATTATCACCTCAACAATATTATAACATAGAAAAAGGAGCAGGAAAATGAAGAAAGCAATGTATGACCCATGGTCAAAAATAACAACAAGAAATGGATACGCAGGTGATGAAGTTATATCTTCACTACAAAAATCAATTAGAAGAGCTAAACCAGAAGATGCATGTATGTTTGCGTATGAACTCTATATCTCTTCCCCACAATTACTTGATAAAATGTGGCGCAGATTACTAACAATTTCAGTAGAGGATATTGGAATGGGTGATCCCCAAGCAGCTATACTTACCAACAATCTATATCAAATGTCAAAGAACTTTGATTATTCAGATGGAGATCAACCAATGTACTTTATCCATGCAATTAGATACTTATGTGCATGTCAAAAAGATAGATCTAGCGATCTATTAAAAAATATAGTTATTAAATCATTTGCGATGGGAAGATTTCCAGAAGTACCTGATGTCGCATTAGATAAACACACAGTGAGAGGACAACAAATGGGGAGAGACTCATTCCACTTCTTACATGAAGCGAGTAAGGTTATTCCACAAATGGAAGTAGATAATGATTATAAGGAAAGATATGAAAAGATATTAGAAGAATATGATCCTAACGATGTTTGTGATACAGCATTCACATATAATGGATGGCAATTTTAAATTATAAGAGATAATTAGGCATTGATATATCAATGTCTTTTATTATTTTAAATCATAATGATGGATAGTTAGTCGTGACTTGGTTATAATAAGAAAGAGGAGTGAGATTATGAAAATCTTAAAAGGAATATCCCTAGTAGTATTAGCATTAACAATGGTCGCATGTAGCAATAATAAAGTGAACTTTAAGATATCTGAAGAAGAGGCAAAGTCTATAGCATTAAAGCATGCTAATATAGATGCAAAAGAAGTCACTTTTAAAGATATAGATATTGATAAAGAAAAAGATACTTATGTATACGATATGGAGTTTTATGATAAAGCAGGTCAAGAATATGAATATTATGTTCATGCCGATACGGGAGAAGTATTAAAGTATAATCACGAGAAAAAGACAACTGCCCCTCAAGGTATCTCAATGCAACAAGCTAAAGACAAAGTCTTTGAACATGCATTGGTCAAGGAAGCAGATGTGACGCTTACAAAAGCATTAGAAGAAAAAGATGATGGTAGAGATATCTATGAAATTGATTTTTATGATATAAATAAATTTTATGAATATGACATTGATAAACAGACCGGTGATATTATAGGGTATGATGTGAAAAAGAAAAACCCGACAACATCAACTTCCTCAATAACTCTTGAACAAGCAAAAACAAATGCTTTAAAAGATGCTCAAATTACAGATACGAACATTAATTATCTAGTAGAAAAAGAGGATATAGATGATGGTATTAAAGTATATGAACTTAAATTTCAATATAATAATAAGGTCTATGATTTTGAAATAGAAAAATCAACAGGAGATATATTAAGCTTTGAAGTCAAGTAAGAAAAAAGGGAGACCATTAGTGAGGTCTTCTTTTTTTTGCGCTAATTGACAAAAGAGAAAACATCGGTTATAATAAGAAACATATGTTGCGCAACATACGTTTCTTATAAGGAGGAAATACTATGCCACCAAAAAGTAAGTTTACTAAAGAGGAAATTATTCAAGTAGCTTTGGAGATAGCGCGTATTAATGGGATTGATGCTATAACGGCAAGAGCGTTAGGCGAACGAATGGGGTCATCTCCAAAACCAATATTTAATTTTTTTAAGAATATGAAAGAGGTTCAACAAGAAGTAATAAAGAGTGCTAAATGTTTATACAGTAAGTATGTGAGTAAAGGATTCAATCAAACAGATATGCCAACGTTTAAAGCAGTAGGAATGCAATACATATTATTTGCGATTGAAGAACCGAAACTTTTCCAAATTCTTTTTATGTCTGAGCAGTTAAAAAAGCCAAGTGGATTCAATGTGCTTCCTATGATTGACGATCAGTATAGTGAGATATTGTTATCAGTTCAAAAAAATCATGATTTAGACCAAAAAAATGCTGAAAAAGTTTATCGTCATTTATGGATATATACACATGGAATAGCGGTTTTGTCTGCAACGAATATGTGTGTGTTTACTCCAAAGGAAATGGGCAATATGTTAACAGAAGTTTGTGCTTCAATATTAAAAGAGATTAAGGGGGTATCGTGATGATTAGTATCGATAATATAAAGAAAACATATGGTAATTATAAAAATGCATCTCAGGTATTAAAGGGGATAAGTCTTGAAATTAATGATGGGGATTTTGTGGTTATCTTAGGTGCATCAGGATCTGGAAAATCAACTTTCTTAAATATCATATCAGGACTTGAAAACCCTGATAGTGGAACTGTACAATATAATGAAACTGATATTACAAAGTTATCAGATAATCAATTAACAAAGTTTCGAAAAGAGAATATAGGATTTATTTTTCAACAGTACTATCTTCTTTCCAATATGACAGTGGAAAGGAACGTCCGTATGGGTGCGGATTTGGTAGATAATAAGAATTATCATCAAATAATTGCTTCGATTGGTCTAAAAGATAAACTAAAGAACTATCCTAATGAATTATCTGGTGGTGAACAGCAAAGGGTTTCTATTGCACGTGCTCTTGCCAAAGAACCAAAAGTCTTATTTTTAGATGAACCAACAGGTGCACTAGATGAAAGTACAGGAAGACAAGTATTGGATTATATTTGTAAACTCCACAAAGAATATAAATTCACAATTGTCATGGTCACACATAATCAAAACATTGCACAAATGGCAAATAGAATTGTCAAGATGAATAGCGGTAAAATAGAAGAGATTTATAAGAATGATTCACAAAAAACCGCTTACGAAATTGGATGGTGATCATATGGTAATAGGAATAAAAGATGTTATGAAATTGTTTGGGATTTCTATTGTAGCATTATGTGCTGTTTTTGTCTGTTCACTGTTTTTAAACTTCAATATAGATTTAAAAGAAATTGAAAGTATGATTTCAACGGAATTTGAATTGACAATGTATCAAGCACAATTAATGATGGGGAAAGTGACAAGTGGTGTAACAGGGGGATGTCTCCTTATTACATCTGTCGTTATGATCGTATTCTATATAAAGAATTACATTGATACTCATGGCAAAGAATTGGGAATTCTAAAGGCTCTTGGATATTCGAATTTTAAAGTTGCGAAGAACTTTTGGGTATTTGGAATGAGTGTCTTGGGAGGGTGTATAAGCGGTTATGCAATTGCGTTTTTATACATGCCTACTTTTTATAAGATACAAAATGCTGAAGAATTACTTCCAACTATTAATGTGTCTTTTCATCCAATTCTTCTTCTATGGCTTGTTGTTATACCGACATTGTTTTTTGCATTAATATCAATTGTTTATGCATTTAAAAAACTTCATCAACCTTCATTATATTTATTAAGGGAAATACAAGAAAATAAGTATAAAATTAGTAAAAATGACAAGGGAGAGGTATCATTTATAAGTGATTTAAAAAGAACAATTTTAAGAAGTAGGAAAACACTTGTTTTCCTTGTTGCATTTTCAGCATTTTGTTTTTCAGCAATGACGCAAATGTCAATGTCTATGCTTCAAATAGCAAGTGAGTCTTTTGCTTTTATGGTTATCACAATAGGTTTGATTCTCTCTTTTGTTACAATGATTCTTTCACTTACGAGTATCATTAAAGCTAATGCAAAGACAATTGCAATGATGAAGGTATTAGGATATGAATATAAAGAATGTAGTCAGGCAGTTTTAGGAGGATATAGATTATTTTCCTATATTGGTTTTTGTATAGGGACGGTTTATCAATATGCCTTATTGAAGATAATATTGTCATTAGTTTTTGTTGACGTAAAAAACCTACCAACACTTTCTTTTGATTTCAAGGCGCTTATTATCTCTTTATTTGCTTTTATAGTTCTTTATGAGGTTGTCATGTATTGCTACTCTAAAAAAATTAGAAAGGTCTCTATAAAGTCAATAATGCTAGAATAAGAGGACTATCAAGAATAGGTAGTCAAGTTAATGAGTTCGTACGCTCTCTTTGTTTGTTTACAAGAGAGCTTTTTTTTATTATAATGAAAACAATTATAAGGGGAGTGGATATATGATTATAGATGGTAAATTGATTTCACTAAAAAGAAAAGATATATTAAAAGAAGAAATAGCTCAATTAGTACAGGCAGGAAAAAGAATTCCTAAGTTAACTGTTGTATTAGTTGGAAATAATCAAGCAAGTCAAACATATGTTAGAAATAAAGAAAAGGCTTGTGAGTATATAGGAATGCAGTCTGAGATTATAAGATTAGAAGGTTGTATTAGTGAAGAAGATTTGATTCGACAAATTCAACTATTAAATAATGATGACAGTGTTGATGGTATATTAGTACAATTACCATTACCTTCTCATATTCATGATGAAAAGATAATAAACCTGATTGTTCCTTCTAAAGATGTAGATGGTTTTCATCCTGTTAATGTTGCAAAGCTTATGTTAGGACAAAATGGTTTAGTCCCTTGTACACCTAAAGGAATGATGGTGTTATTAGATGAAATTGATTGCGATTTAACCGGAAAAGAAGTTGTAGTTGTAGGAAGAAGTAATATAGTGGGGAAACCTGTTGCTTTATTATGTTTACAAAAGAATGCAACTGTTACAATTGCACATTCTAAAACAAAGAATTTAAAAGAGGTTTGTCAAAAAGCAGATATTTTAATTGCGGCTATAGGACAGTCTAAATTCTTTACAAGAGAATATATAAAAGAGGGAGCAATTGTTTTAGATGTAGGTATGAATAGAGATGAGAACAATAAGTTATGTGGAGATGTTGATTTTGAAGATGTTAAAGATATAGTATCTTATATAACACCTGTTCCTGGAGGAGTAGGACCAATGACAATCGCCATGTTACTTGAAAATACAATGCAGGTTTATAAAGAAAGAGGATAAACATATGGAATATGGATTAAATGATATTGTTGAAATGAAAAAACAGCACCCATGTAAAAAATCGACGCAATGGAAAATCATTCGTATGGGTGCAGATATTAAAATAAAATGTCAAGGGTGTGGAGCAATCATTATGTTTACACGTAGAGATTTTGAGAAAAGATTGAAGAAAGTTATTGAACATGTTAATCAGGAAGATTAAACAAAGTGATAATCCCGAGGTTGAAACATTGATCCGAACTTGTCTTATTGAGTTTGGGGCTAATAAGCCCGGGTGTGCATGGGTTGATGATCTCAGTCATTTTTATGAACAATATAAAGAAGATAGAAGTATATATTTGGTAGTTGAAGATCAAGGGAAAGTCGTTGGGGGCTGTGGAATAGGACAAATTGAAGGAATAGAGAATATCTGTGAACTTCAAAAGATGTATCTCTATAAAGAATATAGAGGAACAAAAATAGCTCAAGAGTTACTTGAGCAATCATTAGACTTTGCAAGAAAGTATTATAAGCAATGTTATTTAGATACCTTTGCACATATGGTAAGGGCTAATCGTTTTTATCAAAAAAACAATTTTAGATTATTAAGTGAACCCCTTATCAAAGGACCTCATTATGCATGCGATAAATGGTACATCAAAGATTTATAAAGTATAGCGAAAGCTATATTTTTTGTTTGGGAAAGAAAATATCATGTTAATAATATAACGTGGAGTATTCATTCATATTGATTGTTTAATAAATTTTGTAATGCTATATTTGATGTATAGCACGATATCTTTACTATGAAAGGAAGGGGAGAAAATGGAACAAAAGATCGTCGTTAATCACCATCAAGGATTGGATGTCACATGTATACATGCGATTGTTAATGAAGCCTGTCGCTTTTATTCATCAACAGAAATACTCTATAATAATCAATTCTTAAATGTTAAAAGTATGAAGAATAGTTTTCATTTTTTTCAACAACCTTTAATAGGAGAAATAACAATAGAATGTACTGGGTACGATGAATTTTATGCAATTCAACAAATGATAAGTGTCATCAAAAGGTATTTATATAAGGATGAATAAAACAAGAGCATTGCTCTTGTTTTAATGTTCTTTTTGATATTTTTTAAGTTTCTCATTTAAGGCTTTTGTATCGTATAAATTTTGTAAATAAAAGGTGTAACGGACAAAGACTAAACCTATTTCCATAATCATAATAAGCAGTAATCTAACATATATAGGGAAGTGTCCCACCCAATTAAATATAACAGCTGATAGAATAATAAGGACATTGATTGATAATGCCCATATAATTGTAGAGGTTGTTTTTTTTGACTGTGAAAGTTCATCATAATGATGAAATAAGGCATATTCAATTAAGGCAATAATAACTGAAACAATCATGACTTGAAGTATGAAATAAACCGAAACACTGTCTAATCCAAAAACTAGATTTAACATGCAGACTAAAAATAAAATAGCGACACAATATAAAGATGCTCGTGGTTTCACATCAGAGCTAAATTTTAAAAGATCATTCATATTTATATTCTCCTTATTCTAATTGAGCCCTTAGTAAGGCTGCGTATCGTCTTGATACAATAATTCTTTCTTGGTTTTTCATTAAAAGTTCAATTCTACCAGAGGTATGACTTTTTAATTTATGAATCTTATGAAGATTCACAACAATTGATTTACTGATTCTAAAGAATCCTAACATTGCATAGAGATTTTCTAATTGTAATAAATTTAATGTTGTCCGATAGACTTCGTTATCACAATAAAGAAATACTTTGTCATCTACGGACTCACAATAATAGACTTGTTCTGATGAAAGTAAAACCATTTCATTTTTCTCATCATAGGCACATAGCTTTTGTGATTGTGATTTGAGATAAGTCAGAACTTGAAGCATTTCTTCATCAATAGTTTGACAACGCAATATAATTTCATTTTCTTCTACATTATCGTGTTCTACTTTAATCTTCACTTTAATCAACTCCTTTATTACCAAAGGCCTTTGGTAATTTTAGTATATATTGATTAATTCAAAAAAACAATATGACACGGACTAAGTGGTATTTTTCAGTATGTCAAATACAAAAAAGATGAGATTCCTCTCATCTTATTTCTTAACATATGCGATAATACGTCCACCAGGACCGACATGTGTTCCAATAACTGGGCCAACAAAACCATATAATTCATTTTCAAATCTTAATTGTTCTTTTAAAGTCCCAACAAATTTATCAATATTTTCTTTATCTCCTGTAAAACCAATACTCACAGGTTCATTAAAGTCGATATCACCATCTTCTTTAATAATATCAACAATCTTTAAAGTTGCTTTTTGAGTTCCTCTTGCTTTTGCATAAGCTTCTAACTTCCCATCTTTTAAACCAATTATAGGTTTAAGTTTTAACATGGTACCTGCAACAGCGCTTGTTTTAGATAATCTTCCACCTTTAGCAAGGTATTCTAAAGTATCAACTAAAGCATATATACAAACTCTTTGTTTGTAGGCTTCTAAAATCTCAAACATTTCTTTAGCAGTTTTATTAGCATCTCTAAGCTTTAAAGCTTTTTCAACGATAAGTCTTAAACCTTGTGTAGCATTTAAGCTATCAATGATATAAATATCATCATATTCTGCTAAATCCTTTGCGATATTCGCACTTTGATAAGTTCCACTAATTTCACTAGATAAAGTCATCACAACAACACTGTCACCATTTTTCTTAGCATCTTCATAGATGTTTAAGAAATCTTGAGGTGTTGGTTGTGAAGTTGTAGGGAGGGTTTGACTTTCAATTAATAATTTATAGAAATCTTCTGGTTGTAAGTCAACTCTATCTTTATATTCTTTTCCACTTATAATAACTTTTAATGGAACAATCTCAATATGAAGTTCCTTAGCTTGTTCTAAGCTGAAATCAGCAGTTGAATCAGTGACTATTTTAATCATACTATTCTCCTTGTGTCATCTGTTTATTGACAGTTCTTAACATTTTAATAAGTAGTTCTACTTCTTCTTTTTCAAACTCATTTTCAATATCACCAAGAACTTTTTTAATATATTTATCGTTATCACGATAACAATCTAAAAACTTCTTAGTAATCTTTAAACGATAAGCTCTTTTATCTTCTTGACATACTTCTTTAGTCAGATAACCTTTGTCTATTAACTGATTTATTTTATAAGTTGCATTTGGTTGAGAGATTTCCATATATTTTGCATACTCTAAAATAGTAGGCATTCCTAACATATAGATAATATCTAAACTAAAAGCTTCTTGCATAGTTAATTCTTTGGAATTCATACACATAGACTTATAAAAGTTCATTTTAAATATATTATAAACAGATTGAAATTCTTTACTTAGCATACAGTACCTCCGTGAATACTTAAAATATTTTAAGTATAGTATAATATATTTTAATGAAATGTCAATAAATTTGCTTGCGTTTACTAAATCAGGTAAAAAATAATTGCGATGATCATAGAAACAATGATATCACTAATATAATGAACGCCGGCTAAAACGCGGCATATACTCATCACAATTGCCATAATCAAGGCTGTTATCCCTAAGACAAGATGTATAGGGAGACAAACTAGCGCAATGATCATACTGCTTACGCAGTGGCGACTAGGAAATGATTCTCCTTTTTTATGACTTTTTAAAGGCGTGATATTAAGTGTTTCATATGGTCTAGGGCGATTAACTATTTTTCTAATTATAGTGACTGTTAAAAAAGCACCAAGAGGTTTCCATATTGTTTCTATAAGTAAAGAATCATTTATAATGAATAAATAAGTCAAGAGACATAAATATAAACACACTGTCATATAAGGAATATACTTTGTTATGAACAGAATTGTCTTTTCTAAGGTTGGTCTTTGACGGATATATTCAAGCATTACTTGATAGTTTTTCTCCATATCATCATCCTTTCTCAATCATTATACCAAAAGTATAGATGAAGACAAAGAGAAATTATTTGCATTTTGCATTATTATTAGATAAAATGGATAGGAAGTTAAGGAGTGATAAAATATGGCATTAACAGCAGGTATAGTTGGATTGCCTAACGTAGGGAAATCAACTCTATTTAATGCAATCACAAATGCACAAGTAGAAGCCGCAAACTATCCGTTTGCGACAATTGATCCAAACGTAGGAGTCGTAGAAGTTCCAGATCATCGTTTAGAGGAATTAACAAAAATTTGTAAGCCTAATAAAACAGTACCAACAACATTTGAATTTACAGATATTGCAGGTCTTGTTAAAGGGGCATCTAAAGGTGAAGGACTAGGTAATAAGTTTTTAGCGAACATTAGAGAAACAGATGCTATCTGTGAAGTTGTTCGTTGTTTTAGAGATAAAGATATTACACATGTTGATGGTGATGTTGATCCAATTCGTGATGTTGAAACGATTAATCTAGAATTGATTTTTGCTGATCTTGAAACTGTAGAAAAAAGAATGAGTAAAGTTGAAAAGAAGGCGAAATCAGGGGATAAGGAAGCCAAAGCAGAACTCGATGTTTTAGTACCTTTAAAAGATGTCTTAGAAGCTGGAAAACCAGCAAGAAGTCAAACATATTCAAAGGAAGAGTTAATTATTGTTAAACAATTTGCTTTATTAACAATGAAACCTTTAATTTATGTTGCCAATCTTGGAGAAGAAGATTTAGAAGATCCAGACCAAAATCCATACTATGTACAATTAAAAGAATATGCATCAAATGAAGGTTGTGATGTTGTTCCTATTTGTGCAAAGATAGAAAGTGAACTTGTTGGATTAGAAAAAGAAGAGAAAGATTTATTTATGCAAGATTTGGGTATTGATGAAAGTGGATTAGATAAATTAATCAAAGAAGCTTACGCATTACTTGGATTAAATACTTTCTTTACTGTTGGAGTAGATGAAGTTCGTGCTTGGACATTTAAAAAGGGAATGCTTGCTCCTGAAATGGCAGGTGTTATTCACACTGATTTCCAAAAAGGCTTTATCAAAGCAGAAACATACAGTTATGATGATTTAATACTTCATGGAAGTGAACAAGCATTGAAAGAGGCAGGAAAAATTCGTCAAGAAGGCAAGCAATATGTTGGTGCCGATGGCGATATTATGTTCTTTAAGTTTAATGTCTAATGAAAGATATATTTAGAAAAGTAATTTTAGCTGTATGTGTTATTGTTTTTGTTTGGTCTGCGGTTCAATTAGGGATTATCTTTTATGACTATTATATGATTGAAAAAGAAACGAATGAAATTGTAACTGAATATGTGAAAGAAGAACAAGAAGATAAAAATCCATTACATCGTATTATTAATTTTGAAGAGTTGTTAAAAACAAACAAAGAAGTTATTGGATGGATTTATATTCCTGATACAAAAATAGATGAACCTATTTTAAAAGGGAAAAACAATGATAGTTATCTTTATACTGATATTTATAAAAAAAATAATAAAGCGGGTTCAATCTTTATTGATGAGATTAATAGTACTGGGTTCAAGGATGATAATACAATTATCTATGGACATAATATGAAGAATGGTTCACGTTTTCATGATGTACGATATTTCACTGAAAGTGAATATTTTAAAGAACATCCTTTGGTATATATCTATTTACCAGATGGAACTATAAATATCTATGAGAACTTTGGAGCATCTATTATAGATGCCTATAGTGATCTCTATAAAAAAGGAATTAATTATCAAAAATATATTCAAGATGTTTTGAAAATATCAAAACAAAAAACAGAAGTAAGTGAAGAAACATCTCCGCTTATTATGTTGAGTACTTGTTACAATGGAACGGATGATCGTTATGTAGTATTTTCAAGATTAAAGGAGAATGTGAAGGCTGGTGAATAACTAGTCTTTTTTTGTATTTTATTTTTGTGATTAAATCTTGATGAAGTGTTAATAATTTCAAATAGAGTTCATATGATAGAAAGGAAAAGAGGTGTACTATGCTCACACAATTTCATGAAAAAGCACAGAAAGCAATTGTGATTGCGGAAAGTATAGCTTTTGATTTAGGCCATAGCAGTGTTGGAAGTGAACATTTGCTTCTTTCTCTATTGAAAATGAAAGATAGTCCTTTATCAAAAATACTAAAGGTTTATCATGTTGATGATGATATGATATATGATGATATTGTAAGGTTGTTTGGAGAAAAAGATATTCAACCTTTTTATATGGAATATAGTGAAGTCGTTAAAAAGATTCTAGAAGATGCTATGAGTATGAGTGAAGCAAAAAAAGAAAGTAAAGTATCGTTAAATACTTTATCTATTTCTTTACTATTACAAAAAGAAAGTGTTGCTGTAGAATTATTAAATAAATATCATGTTCCATTCAATGAAGTAAAAAAAGAACTAAGTGAAGAAAAATCAATGTTACATGAATTAGATTTAATTCATGAACTAACAAATTTTAATAACTTAGTTAAAAAACAAGACAGATTAATGATTGGAAGAGAAGAAGAATTAGAAAAACTATTCTTAACTCTATGTAAGAAAGAAAAAAACAATGCTTTGTTAATAGGAAAAGCCGGTGTTGGTAAGACTGCATTAGTAGAAAAATTAGCATTGAAGATCAATGAAAAAGCAGTACCAAAAGCATTAAAAAAGAAAGTTATATATGAGTTGAGTCTATCAAGTATTGTGGCAGGAACAAAGTATCGTGGTGAGTTTGAAGAGAAGTTTAAAAAGATTATTGATAAAGTAATACAAGCAAAAGATGCGATTATATTTATTGATGAGATTCATAATCTAATTGGGGCAGGTGGAGCTGAAGGAGCAATTGATGCATCTAATATATTAAAACCATTTTTAGCAAGAAAAGATTTAACAATTATTGGTGCAACAACAATCGAAGAATATTATAAGTATTTTGAAAAAGATCAAGCAATTAACAGAAGGTTTGCGGTTATTAAATTAAATGAAAATTCTAAAGCTGAAACAAAAAAAATCCTCTTAGGCTTAAAAGGTCAATATGAAAGTTATCACAATATAAAGATAGATGAAGAATGTATTGACAGTATTATTGATTTAAGTGATCAATACTTAATACAAAAGGTCTTTCCAGATAAAGCTTTAGATGTTCTAGATTTGGCATGTGTAAAAGCATTGTTTGTAAAATCAAAAACATTAGAATTAAAGCATATAGAAAAAGTCATTGAAGAAATAACAGGAATGAATCTACAAAAAAACCAATCATATGATTATTTAGAAGAGAAATTAAATAGTCAAATATTTGGTCAAAAGAAGGCAGTTCATACGATAGTAGAATCATTGAATTCATTATCTGTTTTTCCCCAAGATAATAAACCAAACGGTGTATACCTATTAGCTGGAAGTAGTGGTGTTGGAAAGACTTTAACAGCGAAATGCCTAGCTAAAGAATTAAATAGAAATTTTATTAAATTAGATATGTCAGAATATAGTGAATCAAGCAGTGTCACTAAGATTATAGGTTCACCACCAGGTTATGTAGGTTATGATGATCATTTATCATTATTACATGAAATTATTCTTCATCCTAGTAGCGTATTATTATTAGATGAAATAGAAAAAGCCCATCCCCAAGTGATGCACTTATTCTTACAAGTCTTTGATGAAGGAACAATAAAAGATAATCATCATCGTATGATTACATTTAAAGATACTATTATTATGATGACTTCTAATGCAACTTCCCAAAATAAACCTAATGTAGGTTTTAAGAAAAGAGACTTTTCTAAAGAAGCATTAAAGGAATCATTCTCTGAAGAATTTTTGAATCGAATTGATGAAATTATTCCTTATAAGGTTCTTACAAAAAAAGATTTAAAAGATATTCTAATCAAAAACTCTCCTACAAAGCTATCAAATTCTATGATTAATGATATTTTTAAGGATTATGATACAAGTAAGGGTGCTCGTCTGTTATTAAATAAGATGAGAAAGTATCTTGTTTCAAAAAGTAGATAATTGATCTTGAATTTTATTTATAAAGGAAACCACAATTATTGTTTAAAAGTGGTTTTTTTATTTAGAGACATTCTCAATGAGAAATGTATTTCTATAAATACTTCTTAAGATATAAGACTATTTATTTTAATGATGCGCCTTTTTTAGCAACAATTTTAGCAGATATTTGATTGGCAATTCGAAGAGAATCTTGCCAATTCTTTTGATTCTCTCTACTTGATATAATCGCACCAATATGACCGTCACCTGCTCCGATTGTATCAACGACATTGGTTATTAAAGCTTTCTCGTAATATTCATTCGATCCATCAAAACAGTAACTACCTTTATCACCTAAGGTGATAATAACAGGAGCGTGTGTCAGAGAGTATAAATAAAGGGCAGCATCTTGAATTGTGTCTTTATGGCTGTATTGTAAAGATTCTTGTTCATTGATGTGTAAAATACATGATAATGAAAATAATGCGTTCATTTTTGAAGAATCTATGTGGCAGATACGCGGACCAGGGGCAAAGTAAATAGTAAGATTTTGATGTTGTTTCAGATAATTGATAATATGAATACCGGTATCTTCTTCTATCTCTAACCCACAGATATAGACAGTATCTATAGGGTATTGTTTAAGTAATGCAAACCATTCTTTCTTAAATTTATACTCAGCACCATGATGGGAAATAAATGTTCTTTCCCCATTTTCTTCTACCATACAATAACAACAGCCATTTTCCTCATCTATATTATCTAATAGTGAATGAACATTATGGTTATGTAATTCTTTTCTTACAAAGTCAGCATATATTCCTTTTCCTATAGGCGCAAACAATATGAACGGGATTTTGAAATGTTGTAGTATATTTGCGACGTTATAGGCACACCCTCCAAGGCTTAATGTTTGTTTAGTAACATTAACATCTTCTCCTGTTGCTGGTAACTTTAAAATTTCTATAACAACATCGCAAACACAAGATCCAATAATTAAGATATGTGGTTTCATATAATCACCTCAATAAATATTATAATGTATCAAAGAAGTCGATACAATGAAATGCTATACTTTCAAATAAATTGTGCTATAATCACTTAACAAGAGGTGATTATTATGATAAAAGACATTTTAAAATATAATAAGGAGTTTGTAGAAAAGAAGGCATATGTTCCTTATTTAACAAGTAAGTATCCGGATAAAAAGTTAGCTATAGTTACTTGTATGGACACGAGACTAATAGAACTTTTACCAGCAGCATTAGGCATTAAGAATGGTGATGCTAAGATTATAAAGAGTGCGGGTGGTGCAATTGTTCATCCTTTTGGTAGTGCTCTTCGTAGTTTATTAGTGGCGATATATGAGCTTGGGGTTGAGGATATTATGATAATAGGTCATACTGACTGTGGGGTATCTCATCTTGATAGTCAAGTGATTATGGAAAAGATGAAAGGGAGAGGTGTGTCTGAGGATATAATGGACACTATGAAATATTGTGGTGTTAATTTTGATAGTTGGTTAGCAGGCTTTGAAAATGTTGAAGATTCTGTTCATAATAGTGTGAATATATTAGAAAATCATCCATTAATACCAAAGGATGTTCGTATCTATGGAATGATTATGGATTCGACAACAGGGGAATTAAAGGTTCTTTAGAAACGCATAGAAATATGTGTTTTTTTGTAGAGTGGGTATGGTATAATAAGAAAAAAGGTGGTTGATTGCTAATGTATAGTGTCATTATTTTATGTGCAGGACAAGGAAAAAGAACAGGATTAAATTATAATAAAATGTTTTATCAATTTGATAATCAGACAGTCTATGAGATGACTTTGGATGTTTTTTTAAAGGATTGTCAATGTGGACAAATTATTGTTGTTACTCAAAATGAAGAAAAGAATGATTTTTCTAGGTTCTGTCAAGATAAAAGAATTGAATTTGTGAATGGTGGAAAAGAAAGACAAGATAGTGTATTTAATGGACTTCTAAAAGTAAAATATGACTATGTCTTGATTCATGATGGAGCAAGACCATATGTTAAAGAAAAATATATCAAAGAATTATTAAAAACATTATCAGTACATAAGGCCTGTCTTTTAATGGTGCCATCAAAAGATACTATAAAGAAAGTTATAGATGGTAAAGTGGTAGAAACTTTAGAAAGAGCAAGTTTGATGCAAGCACAAACACCCCAAGCTTTTCATCGAGAGTTGATTATTGAATGTTATAAAAAAGGCAAAGATAATCATTTTGTTGCGACGGATGATGCTCAACTTGTAGAAAACTTTAGTGATGAAGAAGTTTATGTTGTTATTGGTGATTATGAAAATAAAAAAATAACAACTTCTGAGGACTTAAGATAAGTTGTTTTGAATATGTATGAGAAGAGGTGATGTTGTGAGGAATAAAAAATATGGATTATTTGTAATCTTGGTGTTAGTGAGTATAAGTCTATTTGTTTATTTTGTTTTTCCTTCACCACCCGCAACTCTTTCTTCTTTTGATAAAAGAGCTGTTTGGTTTTCATATATTGATTTAAATCGTTTTTCATATGAATCAAAAAAAGATTTTGAGAATGATTTTTCTAAAGCTTTAGAGGTGGTTGAAAAATATAAAAATAATACTGTTATAGTTCAAGTAAGACCATTTGCAGATGCATTATATAAATCTAAACTCTTTCCTAATTCAGAAGTTATTACTAAGAAGAAGTCTTTATCTTTTGATCCTTTAGAAGTTATGGTTGAACTTACACATAAAAAACAAATGTCTATTGAAGCATGGTTGAATCCATATCGTTTATCGTTAAGTCAAAATTCTTTTCAACAGTTTGTTGAAAATTCTCCAAAGAAATCTTGGATAGATGATTCTTTGAAGGTTATTGGCTATGGAACACATAAATATATCTTAAACCCTGAAAGTAAAGAAGTCAGAGATTATATTGTTCAAGGGGTTGAAGAGATTGTTAATAATTATGATGTTGATGGGATTCATTTTGATGATTATTTTTATGTTGAAGGAACACATGGAGAAACAACAAAGAATCAAAGATTGGATGCTGTTAATATGTTAATCTCTGATGTTTATTCAAGTATTAAGAGAATTAATCAAGAGGTTGTTTTTGGAGTTAGTCCGCAAGGGAATTATGAGAATTGTATTAATGGAGGGGCGGATGTTGATACATGGTTAAAAGAAGAAGGGTATATTGATTATTTGATGCCTCAGTTTTATTGGACTGATCAATATGGTCATGATGGACTACAAACTTTATTTTCATCGAGAGTTCAGCAATTTGCGGGATTAAAAAGAGAGAAGAGTATTATGTTATACGCCGGACTTGCCTTGTATCGGATTGGAGAAGAGTCATCAGTTGATAAAGGTTGGAAAAATTCTCAAACAAATATGTCTGATCAAATACAAGTTTTATCATTAAACGGCTATAAGGGATATTGTTATTTTGATTATAGTTCAATGAATGGGGAACTAGGACAAAAGGAATTGGATGTAGTTATGAAAGAACATCCTTATAATTAGTTTGACAAAGTTTGTTTTTCTGTTAAT
>CAZWXH010000017.1:0-17162 GCA_964637725.1 uncultured Coprobacillus sp.
TAATTAATCTTCTCAATAACATATCCTTCTTCATTAAATGTGTCAATAATCTTTTGGATATGAGATGCCCCATTCGTTTCACAAGTAACACGGAGTTCTACTTCTGAGAATCGTGCAAAGTTCTTAAACTGATTATGATCTACAGCAATAACATTAGCATTACATTTTGCTAAAGTCTTTGCGACAAATTCAAGTTGTCCTGGCTTATCTGGTAATTGCACAGAGAATGTAAATACACGGCCTCTTGCGATTAATCCTTTGTTAATCATTGATGAGATAGTCATCACATCAATATTTCCACCACTAATTAAAGAAACAACTTTCTTATTCTTCTCGCTAATCTTCTTTAATCCAGCTAATGCTAAAATACCTGAGTTTTCAGCAACAAGTTTATGTTTTTCAACCAATAACAAAAATGCTTCCATTAGTTCATAATCTGAGACAGTGACAATCCCATCTACATATTCTTTAATATATTCAAAAGTAACTTCACCTATTTGTTTCACTGCTGTTCCATCAGCAATTGTAACTGCCTCTTCTAAAGCAATGACTTGGTCTTCATTAATTGCAGCAAGGGCACTTGCTGCACCTTCTGGTTCAACACCAATAATCTTTATTGATGGGTTGATTTTCTTGGCAGCACATGCAATTCCTGAAATCAGTCCACCGCCACCAACTGGTACTAATATAACATCAGTATCAGGTAACTCTTCTAGTATTTCCAAGGCAATAGTTCCTTGCCCTTCAATAACATCCTCATCATTAAATGGATGTACGAATGTATAATTGTTTTCTTTTTGTAATTTCACAGCAGCTTGGTAAGCCTCATCATAAACTTCACCAGCTAGTACAACACTTGCCCCATTAGCCTCAGTTGCTTCTATTTTAATTAAAGGGGTATGTTTAGGCATTACAATCGTTGCTTCAACACCTAGCTTATGTGCAGCATAAGCTACTCCTTGTGCATGGTTTCCTGCTGAAGATGCTATTAGTCCTTTTTGTTTCGCTTCTTCATCCATCTTAACAATTTTATTATAAGCACCCCTTAATTTAAAGGCACCTGTTCTTTGTAAGTTTTCTGGTTTAATATAAACCTCATTTTTACACTCTTTAGAAAAAACTTCACTATATATTAAAGGGGTAGGAACAATAACTTCATCTACTCTCTTTTTCGCTTCTTGAAATGCTTTAAGTTCTAACATTATAATCACTCCTCGTATATTTTCACTATTATAGCACGATTTATATTCTATTTGAACTGATTTTTTCATTATCATAAATATAGTCTATTGTTTTTAGTTTTTCCGTAATTTCTTGCTTAGATATATCTAAATCATCACACAATTCATCCAATGATTCATAATTATCTCTTAGTTTTGTGTTGATATAACTTAATAACATAATAGGATCATTAGGTATCATTATAATTCTAACCCCTCGATCTCTTCTAATAACGTATACGCTATCCCATCTTGATCATTAGATAAAGTAATACGATCAGCTTTCTCTTTTACTCCATCAACCGCATTATTCATTGCGACTCCAAGTCCTGCATATTCAATCATACTTAAATCGTTATACCCATCCCCAAATGCCATCACTTCTTCTTGTTTGATTCCTAATGATTTCACAAGATAATCTAATGATTGTGCTTTGTCTATATTTTGGGCCATAACTTCAATAAAGAATGGTGCACTTCTATATATACTTAAAGAATCCCCAAACGGTTCTTTAAATTCATCAACAATTGATGCAATATAATCAGGTTTTCCTGTTAATAGAACTTTAAAGATAGTATCAGGAAGTGCATCTTCAAAAACTTCAACTTTTTGTTTTGATATATCATTAATCTTTGCTTCTACATTCACATACTCATCATCAATATCTTCAGTTAATATCACATCATCTTTATATGTCATACAGGCTAGATTATATTCTTTAGCACGTTGATAGGCTTTCCTTGCTTCTTCTTTTGTAAGTGTTTGTTCATAAATAGAAGTCAATGTCTTACAATCCATGACTCTTGCCCCATTAAAAGATAATAAGTATCCTTCATATTTCTCTAACAATAATTCATGAGCTTCATGACGAAGTCCTGGTGTTGGTCTTCCTGAAGCTAATACAACCTTTATTCCCATCTCTTGAGCTTTAATCAATACTTTTCTTGTTAATTCAGTTATTTCATTGTTTGAATTCTTTAATGTTCCATCTAAATCTAATGCTATTAATTTATATTTCATATCATTTATCCTCGCTTTGAATTATCTTAATTGATTTTTACTTATTTGTCTACTTGAATAGATATCTGTATCAAATAATTATCTTGATCTTCTTTAGTAAAATAGCTTAATATTTCATACATATAACAATCCCCTATGATTTTATATTCATTGTTATCTATAAATTCTAACAATGAATCTATACTTTTCCCTATTGTATTATAATAACCCTCATGCAATATGACTGCATAAGTTCCTTTTGGTTTCTTTAGATAATGAGAGTCCTTTTGTTTTTTATTTGTTTTTGTAAAGTAATATCCTTCTTGATAACAATGTTTATATATATTCTCATTTTTAATAATACTTCCTAACGGTAAATCTTCGCCAATATTATTAACTCTACAATATTCTAAGAATTGACTTACGTATTGCATAATTGCATGATCATCATTAGGATATTGATCTAGTTTATAGATTATAAGATGTTCATTAGGAAAATCTTGAATAAAGGGTTTTAAGTGCAAAGTGTTGACTCCATACTGAGTCATCTCAATCGCATTATTTATTCTTGCTTGCATCATATCAATTTTTTCTTTTTCTTTTTCTAGTTGTTGTTTCTTTTCTTTTAAAAGATATATAAAATCTTCTTCATTTCGATGTTTCATAAAATCTTGAATTTCTTTTAAAGATGTAGATGCTGCTTGCAAGACTTTAATTAAATCAAATTCAAAATACTGTGATGATGAATAAAAACGATATCCGTTATCCTTAATAACTACTGGTTTTAAAATACCTAATGCATCATAATGAAACAATGTTTCTTTCGTTGTATGACACATTCTAGCAAACTCTCCAGTAGAGTATAATGTACGAAAATGTTGAGACATAAAATTTCCTCCTTGACTATAGGGTTAGCCTATAGTTTATTATAACATATGGGGTGATTTTATGAAAAAAAAAATTTTAAAAGAGTTTTTGAAATACGCTGGTTTTAGTATGCTAAGTGCACTTGGAATGTCATGCTATATATTGGCTGATACATTGTTTATTGCTAATGGAGTGGGAAGTATAGGATTAACTGCACTTAATCTTGTTTTACCTATATATAATGTCATATTTGGATTAGGTTTACTTATTGGAATTGGCGGAGCAACAAGATTTTCTATTTTAAAAAGTCAAGAAAAAGACAAAGATGCTTCTCAATATTTTAGTATATCTATTTTGATTGGTCTTGTCATTTCAATTCCTTTTATTATAGCTGGTTTATTCTTTTCAAAAGAAACTGTTCAACTTTTAGGTGGAAATCATGAGGTTGTTGAAATAGCTTCTGTATACTTTAAAACGATTGTTCTTTTTACGCCATTCTTTATTCTTAGCCAAATGATTACAGTTTTTGTAAGAAATGATCATAATCCAAGACTTGCAAGTATTGCTATGTTAATGGGAACATTGTTTAATATTGTATTTGACTATATTTTAATCTTCCCTTGTGGTTTAGGTATGTTTGGGGCCGCTTTAGCAACAGCTATTTCTCCTATTGTGAGTATCGGTGTTTGTTGTATTCATTTATTTTCTAAAGACAGTTCACTAAAATATAAGAAACATGCTTTTGAATTAAGAAAAGCTGTGAAATTAATTAAAGTCGGAATCCCTGCCTTTATTACTGAACTATCAGCTGGTGTAGTTATATTTGCATTTAATATGGTGATCTTATCAATGAGTGGTAATATCGGTGTCGCTAGCTATGGTATTATTAGTAATCTTACAATTGTTATTGTCTCATTATTTACAGGGATATCTCAAGCTATTCAACCACTTGTAAGTCGTAGTTATGGAAGACATGAACATCAAAATATCCAATCCTATGTCAAATATTCTCTTATTCTTTGTTTAATAATTTCTTCAAGTATTTATCTTATTGTCAGATTAGCACCTGAAACTATTGTATCTTTATTTAATAGTGAAAATGATTTAACAATGAGTACTATAGCAATTAATGGTATGTTTATTTACTTCATTGGTTTCTTCTTTGTAGGTTTGAATATGGTCTATGTTTCATATTTTGCCTCTACTGAAAGAATCAAATCATCATTTGCTATATCTATATTAAGAAGTGGCTTCATTATTATTCCTATCTTACTTATATTATCTCAACCTCTTGGTTTAGATGGTGTCTGGCTATCATATCCAATATCTGAAGTTATTATCTTACTCATCGCATTTATTCTTCAAAAGAAACACAAACAAATACAAACTTAAAGGGATGGTTCATTACTGAACACATCCCTTTAAAATATCTTCTATTTGTTTTAAGAATAACTCTTTTATTTCCTGCGTTCTTTTTGCAGGTCCTTTAATACGATTATTCTTTTTACGTTCTTTCGCACTTAAATAACGTGACATTAATAAACCATCAATATTATCATGAGTAATCATTTGACCAGACACATGCAACACAAGTGCTCCTTTAGATAAAATCAAACCTGCTAATCCATAATCCTGAGTTATAACCAAGTCACCTTTTTTCACTCTTGAAACAAGCGCCATATCGACACTATCATTACCTGTTTCACAATGAACAACTTCATAATCATCATCACTTAGAATGTGGGCATAATCCACAAAGACGATCATTTCAATATTATATGTCTTGGCAATATCTTTGATACTTTCTCGATCTGGACATGCATCTCCATCTATAAGTAGCCTCATAGTAAAGGCACGACTCCCAATGTCATTAAAATCACAATTCCTAGAATTCCACCAACAAACCCACCAAGATGTCCTGTTTTTGAAATTTGAGGGTTAAATACAGTATACATAATATTGATCAAAATCACATATGCAAAACTACTTAATAGATCTGCATAATATCCACCAACTAATAATCCTAATGCAACTATAGCTCCAAAGAAACCATAAACAACACCACTTGCTCCTAAGGTAATTGTATTATCATATCTTGTTGACAATTCAGCAGCTGTATAACATGCCATTGCACTTAAAAACATAGACACAATTATTAATAAAAGATAGGGAATAGGTGTTAAAATAGTTTCAAAAAATTTTCCTAATTGATATAATGCATAACCATTTAATAAGAAATGCAAGAAATCTATGTGAATAAAATTACATATAAAGAATCTATAATATTCTTTCTTCTCTCTTACATTAGGAGGATAAAATGCTCCTAACTTTAAAGCACATAAAGTTTTATCATCTTTATTAATAAAGTTAATATAAATGAATATCCCTGCACATATTAATAAATATATATTTGTTATCATATTATTCTACAACCGTTACCTTTCTAACAACCTTGGCAATATTACCAACATTATCACTTACAGTATATATAATTTGATATTCACCTACAAGAGTATTATTAACAACTCCTTCAACTTTTAATCGAGATGTCACATCTCCTTCTATATCATCAATAGCTTTAATGTCCTTTAATAGATCAATAATCTCACCCAACTTGATTGTGATATCATTTGCTCCTTCAATCACTGGAGGAACTTTATTTGCTACAACAGCAATCTTAACTCTTAAAGAAGCTGATTGATTTCCATGAGCATCTTCTACAACAATACGTTCAATATTAGAACCTTCTTTTATATATGATTTTTCTTTACTCTTTTCTCCTGTTTTTTCATTAACAAAATAAACAGTTGTCTTTGATTGATCTTCTACTTTTTCAATTAAATCTTTAGCAACAATTGTTGTTCCAAGAGGAATTGAAAATTCAATTTGTTTTAAAGCAACCTTTGGTTTAATAGTATCTACTATTTCTATTTGAAAAGGATACAAAGTATCACCATATTCAAATGAAGCTTGATATATACCAACTTCAGTTAATACATGAGATAAATCTAATTTAATAGCTTTTAATACTGATTCATTAGCATTGACATATGTCTCAATTTCAGTAGAAACTTCTTCTCCATATTCATATGTAAAACTATTCCTTTTTAACTTTACTGGTGAAATTGTCAATATAAAATAGACTAATGCAACATCAATAAAAATAAATAAAGTTATAATACTGATAATAATCTTATTCTGCACGACATTCACCTCCAAGCATAATAATACAATACCAATATGAAATTCTTGTGTCTTTGTGATACATTCACACAAAAAGTAACATATTGACAATATGTTACTTATTATATCCCTATCATAATTAAATTTCCATTTATTTCATCCTTTTTATTCTACAATTATCCTTCATGATAAAACGGACACTTTATTTTTATACATTGCTTATTTAATCCAGAAAATTCGCATTTTATATCTTCGCTCTCTAATTCAATATTATAGTTTTCTTTCATAAAAGAAATACCTGTTTGTAAAGAAAGAAACGCATTTCGTTTACAACATCTAGGTCCACCCACATCACTAATTTTACTTAATGCTTGTGAAACAAGTTTTAGATTATCTTTATAGTATTGATTATGACTTAATGGTCCTGTCTCATTAATTATTGAAAGAGCTGCTCCTATTGATGATGAAGATCCACACATCCCCCATTGACCACATGTAGCCCCTGGCATTTTCATTCCTCTTACTGACATTTCATCTAACGCCTTATCTAAATCAAATTCCATTCCTGCATTATGTAAAGCCGTCATAAAACAAGATCCATCCAATATATGATGAACAGGTCCATGTATTTGTATATTTTCATCTTTCATAAGTTTTCTAATTAACTGAATAGGATTCTTTGATTGACTTTCTAAACACTTTTGTTTAATAAATATATATTGATTATCCATAACATTCCCTCCTATCATCATTCTACATAGTTTTCACTTGTCATTCAAATGATTCTGTCTATAATTAAAAAGAAAAACATCAGTTCTTCCTTTCATAAATCCATTAAAATATCATACATATGCGTAATATATTCATCTGAGTCCAGAGCTTTATTGTAAATATCATAGGGATCAACTATCTTAATTCCTGCCTTTTTCAACATACCAACAGCTAATATAAAATGATATTTATCACATTCTATGTCTCCATGGAAAGTAATTATTTCCTTATTATATAAATGAGCGTTTAAGAATACATTATAATTCTTACCCCAGTATCCTGACTCAAATTGGTTATAATTGATATTTATAAACTCTATAAACTCTATATCTTCATATGCTATTTCTATAGTTCTTGTAAATCATCTGTATTATAAACAATTGGACCAATATTTTCCTCTTTCTTTTTAAGCTTATTAAACAATCCCATATAAATCTCTCCTTTTCTTTATTCTAGTCTATTCAACTTATCTAAGCAAAAAAAACACTCTACAATATGTAAAGTGTTCTTTTTCTATAATCTATTTAATACTTTTTCTTTTCCTAATAACATAATAGAACTTGCTAAGTCTGGTCCATGCATTAATCCAGTTGTTGCAATACGAATAGGCATATATAACATTTTACCTTTTGCGCCTGCTTCTTTTTGAGTTGCTTTTATACAAGCTTGAATGTTATCTTTACTAAAATCATCTAAAGCCGCTAATTGTTCCTTAAATACTTTTAAAGTATTAGGAATAGATTCCTCTTTCATGAATTCAGTTGATTCTTCATCTAAATGTAATTCATCTTCAAAGAATAAAGAAACAAGTTCAACGATTTCTTTACCATAAGATAATTGATCATGATAGACCGCAATTAATTCTTTAACCCAATTATCATCATGATTAGATAAATCATAAGCTTCATTTAAAAATGGTAAACATAGATCAATAACTTCTTCTAATGATCTTTCTTTTATATATCTGTTATTCACCCATTTTAATTTTTCTTTATCAAACATAGATGGCGACTTAGATAAACGTCTTTCGTCAAAAGCTTCAACTAACCCTTGATGATCAAAGATTTCTTGTTCACCCTCAGGAGACCAACCAAGTAATGCCATAAAGTTAAACATCGCATCAGGTAAATATCCTTCTTCTCTATATTGAGAAACAAATTGCATAATTGATTCATCACGTTTAGATAATTTCTTTCTATCTTCATTAACGATTAATGTCATATGACCATAAGTTGGAGCATCCCACCCTAACATATCATAAATCATTAATTGTTTAGGTGTATTACTTAAATGTTCTTCACCTCTAAATACATGAGAAATATCCATTGTATGATCATCAATCACAACTGCATAGTTGTATGTAGGAATACCGTTAGCTTTCACTAATACCCAATCACCAATATCCTCTGATTCAAAAGAAACATGTCCTCTAATCATATCTTCAAATTCATAAGTTTTATTTTCTGGTACTCGTACTCTAATTGTATAAGGAATACCTGCATCTTCATTTGCTTTTACTTCTTCAGCAGTGAGATTTCTACATTTCCCATTATACATAGGAGCAATTCCTGCTTCTACTTGTTTCTCATGTTCTACATCTAATTCTTCTGAAGTACAAAAGCATTTATATGCTAAACCTTTTTCAATTAATAAATCAGTATATTTTTTATAAATATCTAATCTTTCCATTTGTCTATAAGGTGCATATTTCTCTACTGGTTTTAATGGTGATTCATCAGGAATAATCCCTAACCATTCTAGGTTCTCTAATTGGCTTTTTTCGCCACCCTCAATATTTCTTTCAATATCAGTATCTTCTAATCTAAAGATAAAATCTCCGTTATGATGTTTTGCAAACAAATAATTAAATAATGCTGTTCTTGCTCCACCAATATGTAAATGTCCAGTTGGACTTGGTGCATATCTTACTCTTACTTTTTCCATAATTTATCCTTCCTTATTTAATAACACAACACTTTGAGAGACAATACCTTCTTTTCTCCCAACAAAACCTAGTTTCTCACCACGTGTTGCCTTAATATTCACTTGTGTGATATCACAATGTAATACCCTTGAAACGTTCTCTTTCATATCCATAATATGTGGTGCCATCTTAGGTTCTTCACACATAATAATACTATCAATATTACCTATAGTATACCCTTCTTGTTTCATTAATTTATAAGTATGCTCTAATAAAATCAGTGATGAAATCCCTTTATATTTTGGATCAGTATCAGGAAAATGTTTCCCAATATCACCAAGTCCCATAGCTCCTATAATACTTTCTATAATTGCATGTAATAAAACGTCTGCATCACTATGGCCTTTTAATCCTAACTCATAAGGAATTTCCACACCACCAAGAATTAATCTTCTACCCTCAACCAATTGATGAATATCAATAGACTGTCCAATTCTCATCATGTTTATCACCTTCCTGCCCTATTTTAGCATACTTTTTACCATTATACAAAACAACTTTTATAAAGTCTTAAAGAGTTTATTTGGTCATAATCTTACTTATCATTTCAAAAGTATTGATACTAATTGTAAAGCCTGATCCCATAAATATATTGAAATAAAAACTTCGTTCATCAACAAAACGAAAACCCACACAAACATCATCATATCCAACAACTTCTACCATATTCCACAAGACATGATAATGCTCATCACAAATAAAAAGATTATTCAAATACAATTCACCAGCATTATGATTATCAACATCATAAAACCAAATTATTTTCTTATTATTTATTTGATATTCTTGATAAGGCAATGTATCCATTGATTGTTTAAAATCTTGATGACTTAAGTTTATCATATTAAACTCCTCCAAACTATATATGTCTACAATTTCAATAACTCATTATTTTCAAAATAATATATATCTTCTCGTTTATATCCATACTTTGAATCCTTTATACTTATATGCGGTTCGAATGTAAACATACTAACATCAGATAATTTCCTTTTATTTCCTTTTTCAATAAAGATTCTTTTGTCTTTGTCTCCAACAATTGAATGCCCTAAATTACCTAAAAAATCCAAATTAATAAATCCTTTATTTTTTATTAACTCATTCATAACAAAATAAAGTTCCTCAAATATCATATCTGGCTTTGCGATTTCAATCAATTGATCATGAAGGAACTTTTCCATTAATAATCCTTGCTTCCATTCATTATTCTCTATTTCCTCTTCATTATTTATTACAACACCATCTTCAATAATGATTGTTCTGGCATAATCACCCCATATATTATAACACTGTGGACTTAAATCAATCGTTATAATATCATTTGCTTGAATAATCTTTTCAGGTGTTTGATAATGTTTTCCAGAAATAGAAATTGTTGTTTCATCACCACTAAACACAAAAGCTCCTACATTATAATACCAAAAAGAATCAGCACCATTGTCAAGCATAAAAGATTCACATAAATTTCTAACCTCAATCAAAGACATTCCAACAGATATATTCTTTGAAATGAATGTCATTGTCTTTTTATTAAGATTTTGCATATCTAAGTTTTTCATTGTATACATCCTCCAAGGTTCAATTTGATTTGATCATTATGAAAATAATAACATAATTAAATACCTAAGTCATTGCATACCTCTAACCAACCTACTTAATTGTTTAACTCTTGATAAATTTTCTGTAACTCTTCATCTGTAATTGCAATCCGATCAGCGCATTCTTTTAAACGAATATGAACTTCATTACTTACTTGATGATTATTCTTATATAACAATTCATGTTCTAAAGTAGCCCAACAATCCATTGCAATTGTTCGCATTTGAATTTCAACAGGAATATTCTCAACTCTATCTTTTAAGTATATAGGTACTTTTACAACCAAATGCAAAGAACGATAACCACTCTCTTTTGGATATTCAATATAATTAGCTTTTCTAACTAAATGAATGTCTTCATGCATAATCAGTAACTGTGCAATATACTGAATATCATTTAGATAATGACAAACCACTCTCACACCAGCAATATCATTCAATTCTTTCATTCCTTCAGTATTTAATGATAACTTCTTTCGTGTTAATTTTTCTAATATACTCTCAGGAGACTTTATTCTCATTTGAATAGAATGAATTGGGCTATGATTTTCTGCACATTTTAATTCATCATCAATACCTTCTAGTTTAGATCTAACTAAACTCATTGCACTTCTATAGGGCTGCATTAAATTCTTTAATTGTCGATATTGTGCAAATATATTCTTTAATTCCATAACATCACCTTTAATCCTATTGTAAATCATAAGTATAATTTTATTATCTTGTTTATATGGGAAAATATGTTTTGACACTCATTATTACCCTCACTATAATGAATGTAGGTGATAGAAAATGAAAAGCAATCAAACACAATTACTGCATAGAGGTCTACTTGATACAAATATAGTTAATGAATATTTAAACTTAAGCAAAGAAGATTTACTTCTCAAATTAAAAGATGCCCCTCAATATAGAAGTGCATCTATTCATGTGTTAACATTAAAATATTATTTAGATAAAGATTATACATCTATTCTTTTAGAACAACTCACAAAAGAAAAAGCTCTCTATACAAAAATAGAAATACAAAATTCTTTAACAGCTCATGGTGATATTATACAGATGTGTCAATATCTTGGATGCATTGGAAATAACCAATATAAGGAAATTCCTATCAAATGTTCACTCAAAAAGAGTTATCCATTAGCTAGAGATATTATCGCAAGAAGTCTATCATATATTGATATAAACAAGTTTGATATTTTCTTCTCTAGTTTAAAAGTATTACCTTATCCACAATTACTAGAAGGTATTGATGCTTTAGGCTTTTTATGTTTCTATAATTCTCAAGTCAAACACATTAATGTTTATACATTTATTCAAGATTGCTTAATTCAATATCAGGATGACTTATTAATAACTTGGAAGTTAATAACATGTTTGAGTGCATTCCCACAAAGTTATCCTCTTTTACAACAATTAAAACAAACAAAAAAACACCCCATTCTTATAAAAGAGGTAGAGCGTTCTTTACAAATCATTTATTCAAATAATAATCATTCAAATTAATTCCATTTTTCATTGCATATAATGCCTGTTTCTCATCTTTAATATGAGAAACTTTTTCTTCTAGAATCCTTGTTATAAAACGTGCATCATCTTCTAAAATCATAGGCCATAAGAAATAGAAACTAGTACCATCATTAAATTCAAAATGAAAGTCAGTCACATATACTTCATAAGCAAGTGGACTCCCTAAACTCATGTATCTTAATTTTGTAATAATTTCAACTTCTTTAATATCCTCATAGCGATAATTATGCATTAATTGGTCATCTTTTCCTAGCAAAACTGCTATAAAGTATTTAAGATTACTTATTGGGTTTTCAAATTTATAATAACGAATCCCCTCATTTAAAAATTGTACAGATTGATCCAGCAATTTGTCTAAACGCAAAAGAAATAAAGATAACTTCCAAAACTATAGTTAATAGAATGTAAAATATAAATTGGAATCCCTCAGGTATAGCACCTACCATAAATATAAATCTTCCCATCCCATAACTTAGAAATAAGGCACTCACTAATCCATATAAAACTTGTCTTTTAGCCCATGCTTTAGTGAGTTTTCTTCCTAAAGAAGCACTTTTTGTTGTTTTGTTAATTCCTATTTTACTTTTTGAAGCAACAGTTTTAACATCTCCTAGTGCAGGCATTAAAGGCAACACTTTATCAACATAATTATCCATTGTTTGTTTAATCTCTTTCACATCTTCAATATGGATATCATCTTCTTTCATGATACTTCTTATTAATTTGATTGGGTTTTTTAAATCACTTTCCAAGCACTTCTGTTTGATAAATATATATTGATTATCCATAACATTCCCTCCTATCATCATTCTACATAGTTTTCACTTATCAATAAAATGATACTGTCTTTTTATATAACTATTTTATTTATTTTCTATCTCTGAAATTAATTATTTATTTGTTATTTTTATAATATAATAATATGTAATAATGCGGAGGAGCTTATGAAAAATATAAAAGCAATTATGTGTGATGTAGATGGAACGTTATTAACAAGTGAACAAGTTGTATCTCCTTATACTAAAGAGATTATTAAAAAGGTAAGAGAGAAAGGCATCTTATTTGGTTTATCTACTGGTAGAGATGTTGATAGTGTGAGAATGCTACTTAAAGAATGGGGAGTTGAAGGACTTATTGATATTATTGTAGGTACTGGTGGTGGTGCTATTTATGATTATATCTTAGATACTGAAAAGTCTAGTTATCCTCTTGATGGAGAATTAATTAAAGAGATAATTAAACACTATGAAGATATGGATTTAAACTTTGCGATTCCTTATCAAGGAGTTCTTTATGCACCTAAAGATGATTATCATATACAAAATCTTGCAAAGGAAGATAAGGTCGATTACAAGGTTGTGAATTTTGATGAGTTTTTAAAAGAACCTCGCTCTAAAATTATGCTAGTTTGTCATGAAGGTGAAATGGATAAGGTTATTGAACGAAGTAAAACTTTCCATAACGATCAATATAAATCTTCTTCTTTAATTACTGCAAGTATTTTATATGAATATATGGATCCAAGAGTCACAAAAACAAATGGTTTAGTTGATGCAATGAGTGCACATAACATAACAATAGACGAAATTTGTACATTTGGTGACGCTGACAATGATTATGATATGACATTAAATTCAGGTGTTGGTGTTGTTATGGAAAATGGTAGTGAAAAAACAAAAAGTGTTGCTGATTATATTACTGACGATAATAATCATGATGGTATCGCTAACTTTATTGTAGAACATATTCTATAAGGTTCTCATTATAAAAAGCAATCAATTACAATGACGGGATAGTGGATAATTAAATCAAAAAATTATATACGAGTATGTAAGAAAAAAAAGGAACAACTATTCAAATTATTGAATAATGTTCCTTTTATATAATATATTCGCCCATTAAATAATCATTAAGATTTATACCGTTTTTCATAGCATATAAAAGATTATAACTGTCTTTTATATGTTTTATTTTTTCTTCAATAATAATTGCAATATAGCGACTATCATCTTCTAAAATTGTTGGCCAACAAAAATAAAAACTATTTCCATCATCAAATTTGAAATTAAAATCTGATACATAAACTTCATAAGCTATTGGACTCCCTAAATTCATATATCTTCTTTTTGTGATAACTTCTACTTCTTGAATATCTTCATAACGATAGTTATGCATAAAAGTATTCTCTTTATTGAGTAAGATAGCTAGAAAGTATTTAAAATTACTAATCGGTCCTTTAAATTCATAGTATCTAATACCTACTTCTAAGAACTCTATCGATTGATCCATTGAGTTATCGATTAGGGCACCTGAGGTTTGTCGGTATGCCATTGCAATAAAGATAATTTCTATAATGATAGTCACAAGAATAAATAAAGTCACCCTCATCCATGAAGGCATTGGAATAACCATAAACACAAACCTTCCCATTGCAAAAGTCAAAAATAGTGAACTTGCTAATCCGTAAAGAACCTGCCTTATTGCCCATTCTCTTGTTAATCTTCTTCCAAGAGATATAGTGTCCGTTGTTTTCTGAATTCCAAAATAACTTTTACTTTTTACTTTTTTATCAATCTCTGATAATGCTGGTATTAGAGGTAATTCTTTATTAGCATAATCGTCTATTGTTTGTTTTATCTCTTTCATACCTTCAATATGCTTATCAAGATGAACTTGATTGATTCTCAAACATTCTTGAAAATCAAGTTCACCGTCAATAATTAACTTAACATCATCAATTGATATCTCAAGATTTCTTAAAAACTTGACAAGTTTTAGAGTTTGTACATCTATATCATTATAATTTCGATATCCATTTTCATCTCTAGAAGGTTGAATAAATCCTTCTTTTTCATAGTATCGAATAGTATGTTTGGATAGTCCAAGTTCTTTTTCTAACTCATTTGTTTTCATAGTCTCTCCCTCTTTCTATCTTCATTAAACACTATAGAGTCGTTCTATGGTCAAGTCCTTTATTAAAATATATATTCATTTAATTCTTCAACAGTTTGACAATATACCCCATTATTACTTTTCATTTCTTTTTCTATTTCATCTATTGAATGTGACCATCCAGCAGCTATAAAACTGACTCCCATATTTTCAGCCATAATCTTCCCTGGCTTTAGATCATCTATTATCAACATATCTGAATAATCAATATTCAATTCTTTTTTTATCATTTCTAATGAATATGTCGATGGCTTTCTTTGGGTTGGTAAAAGATCCCACCCAAAGACCATATCTGGTGTAGGCAAGTTATTTTCCTTATAATCTCTTAATATATTATCCTTCATTGAATGTGAGACAACACAAATATATCCTCCCATCTCTTTGAATTTCCATAGTATATCAGATATTCCCTTATAAACAGTAGGAATATGACTATCAACATATGCTAACCAATTCTCTGTTTGATAATCTTGTTCTTGTTTTGAAAACCCTAATATATCTTCACAAAAAGATGTAAAACCAGGATGGAAATTATATTGTAAATAATCTTCCAGTGATAATTCAAAATTTGGTCTTAGATGTTTAAGGGCATGTGCGAAAGCTGGATAGTGGATAATAGCAGTGCTATTAACAACTGTATCATCATGATCCAACACTAAACATTTATATTTCATAAAGTCACCTCTATTCATCAGCAGGAAATAATACACCAGCTTTCCTTCTTGCTGTTGTTTGTATTTCAGCAACAATCATACTGTGTTCTAACATTACATAACATGTTTGATAATCCTTTGTCTTATACATTCTTTCAAAAGCTACAAATTCATCATACATTCTATGAGTATCACTATTTACATTTATAGTATCTTTTGTCCCATCGTTCATTAATACATCAAATGAATCTATAACACTAACTGATGTAGGAACATGAATACATCCATTATCTCCTTGGATATTATTTGATAATGGTGCTTTACAATCCTTAGCCCCAATACATACACATTTAAATGTATCATAATCTAAGATTAACATTCCTGATGTATCAATCCCTTTTTCTATATTTGGATAATAGTGAACATCTGTTGGTTTACCAAATAAACCAACAACAAAGTGTATATTATAGATATTTAAATCCATTAATGCTCCTCCTGATTTTGTATAATCAAAAGCAGGTAAAATATCCCCCTCTTTAAAAGCATTATAACGAGAAGAATATTGAGAGTAATTACATTCAACAATTTTAATATTTCCCAAGTCTTTAAGCCTTGATTTTATATCAATAAAGTTGGGAAGGTATTGATTTGTGATAGCTTCCCATAAGAATAGATTTCTTTCTTTAGCTAAATCTCTTAAGACTATTGCTTCTTCAATTGTTGAAGTAAAAGGTTTTTCTAAAATAACGTTCTTATCTGATTCTAAAGCAAGTTTAGAATATGAATAATGAAGATGATTAGGAAGGGCTACATAGATTGTATCCACCTCATTATCATTCAGTAAGTCTTCATACGCTGTAGAAGATCTTTTAAAACAATGTTTTTCTTTTAACTCTTCTACTTTATCTTTACTATTTTTTGTTCCTGAAATATGAACAAGCTCTATATCTTTTATATCATGTATAAAAGATAATAAATCCATAACAATCATCCCTGTTCCTACAATTCCTAATTTCATATTTCTTTTCCTCCTCATGGTAATCTTTTATTATCTCCCTAACCTTAATAAAATGCACGCTTTATTTCGTGAACGCTAGGTTTTATTTCGTAAGCGTTATTTCTATTTCGCGAACGTCGTGTTTTCTTACGTGAACGTTGATTTTCAATAATTAACATTCCTTCATATAAGGTAACTATTTATTATCTCTCTTACTCTAATAAAATGCACGCTTTATTTCGTAAACGCTATGTTTTATTTCGTAAGCGTTGTTTTTGATATTTAACTACGTATTTTTTGTATTAATAACTAATCTTTTATTATCTCCCTGCCTATGAGAAATTGCACTATTTATTTCGTGAACGCTAGGTTTTATTTCGTAAGCGTTATTTCTATTTCGCGAAC
>CAZWXH010000017.1:17262-23416 GCA_964637725.1 uncultured Coprobacillus sp.
TTTATTTCGTGAACGCTAGGTTTTATTTCGTAAGCGTTATTTCTATTTCGCGAACGTCGTGTTTTCTTACGTGAACGCTGATTTTCAGTAATTAGCATTCCTTCATATAACGTAACTATTTATTATCTCTCAATATCTTAGAAATTGCATCAATTATTTCGTAAACGCCGTGTTTTATTTCGTAAGCGTTGATTTTTTACAAAAAATGTCCACAAGATATCTTATGAACATTTATGCTTTTAACAGATTTCAGGCATATGTTTATATAAAGAAACTGCAATACCATCTTCATCATTCGATAAAGTAACTTCATCAGCAATGTCTTTTAAATCTTGTACTGCATTTTCCATTGCTACACCAATACCTGCATACTTCACCATTGATGCATCATTATGACCATCTCCAAAAGCAATCATTTCTTCTTTCTTAAATCCTCTTGGAATTAAAACAGTATCTAATGCTTTTGCTTTGTCTATGCCTTGTGCAGTAAACTCGAAATAGAATGGGCCTGTAAACGTACAATTCAATGAATCTTTGAACGGTTCCATCATTTCTTTATAGTGTTCTTCTAAATATTCAGGATCACTTGTTGTTAAGATTTTATTTAATCTAAAATCAACAAATTCTGCTAAATCAGCTTGTTCACATAGCTTAAACTTTCCACCACGAGACTCATATTGAATAACATCAAATGGCGCACCATTAAATTGAATCATATTATCATATACATTATTAACATACATATAGTCATCTTTATCAATCATTGGACGAACTCTATCAAATTTCTTCATATGTTCTAAAACAGCTTTACCTTCTTCAACAGTTAATGCTTGATTGAATAAAACTTCATCTGTTTCACAATCAATAACTTTAGAACCATTATAAGACACTAATAGTCCATGATGTTTATCCATTTCTAACTCTTTTGCGAGGTCTCTTAAACCTGATGTTGGACGACCTGATGCTAACACAAGAACTGCTCCTGCTTTTTCTGCTTTGATTAAAGCTTCTTTTGTTTTTGGTGTAACAACCTTATCACTATTTGATAATGTGCCATCCACATCCATAATAATTACTTTTATACTCATATTCTTCCTCCTGTTTTTTATATCATAACAGATATATGTCTGTACATATCCGAATTATCATAAATTGAAAATATTCTTTATTCACCCATATATAATTCATTAGGTTTACTACCAGAACATGCTTTTGCAAGTTTCTTTGTGGCAATCCCTATCTTAAAATGATTACAACTTCTTGCTTGATGAGGACAGATGACAGTACAACGCATACATGTTATACATTTATTATTATCAGTTTTACTCCCGTCTTCCAACGGAATGGCTTGTACTGGGCATTTCTTAGCACAGATACCACAATTTGTACATTTGTGAGATGCTTTGGGGTGCATTGGTATAGCACTATGTTTAACATAAGGATAGTGACCTGGGACTTCCACCTCAATCATATCTGCCACTCTTGTTAAAATATCATAAATATTTTGTGAAAAGTCAGTTAATTGTAATTCATCTAACTTATCTGGTCTTCCTATTGCAAAGCTATGCATAATTGAATGTTGACACACTGCCGCTATTGCGCTCACACAAGAAAAACCTTGAGACTTTAATACATCTTTTAATTCCAATAGCGTATCATCATATGCTCGATTACCATAAGTCACAACTAAAATGGTTGGTGATTTCAATGCTTGAATTTGTTTTAATCTCTCTACTGCTATCTCGGGCACTCTTCCACCAAATGAAGGAACAGCAACTATACATAAATCATGTCCTGTAAATACACACTCGTTTAATTCAATCTCAGGATCAGATATGTCAATAGTCGTTTGGGGAACTTTCCATACTTGAGATATAATATCTACAACTTTTTGTGTTCCACCAGTCGGGCTAAAAACAATTTTTATAACGCGTGTTATCTTCATAAAAACATCTCCTTTAAGATTATCAATAACCTGAAAATATTATAACATACAATACTTTTCCTTAATATAACAATATCACTATTTAAGAAATAGTGAAATAACTCTTTGATATTTTTAAAAAATATATATAATAAGGGAAAGGAGGATTAAAATATGAAAACACCTCACGTCCTTGTTGTCGATGACGAAAAAGAAATAACTGATTTAATGGAAATATATTTAACACAAGAAGGCTATGTTGTTGAAAAAAGATATAATGCATTAACATTACTAGAAGATATCGATAAAAACCAAATAGATCTTGTTATTTTAGATGTTATGATGCCTGAAATTGATGGAATCCAAGCATTAAAAATGATTAGAGAAAAATATAACATTCCAGTTATTATTGTATCTGCTAAAACAGCTGATACTGATAAAATAGATGGTTTATTAATGGGGGCTGATGATTATATCAGCAAACCTTTTAACGCAATGGAATTAGTGGCTAGAGTTAAATCACAACTCCGTCGTTTCCAAGTCTTTAACAAACCTATTTTAGACTCTTCTCATATTATTGAAGCAACTGATTTAATCATTGATAAAAGAAAGAAGCTAGTAACATTGGACAATGTCCCATTAGCTCTTACTAGAATCGAATATGAAATTCTTGTTTTATTAGCAAGTCACCCTGGAACTGTCTTTTCAATAGAAGATATTTTTGAAAAAATATGGCAAGAAAAACCTGTAAATATTAATAATTCTAACAATACAATCATGGTCCATATAAGAAAACTTAGAGAAAAAATAGAAAGGCAACCAAGAAACCCAAGACATATTAAAACAGCTTGGGGAATTGGATATAAATTTGACTTATGATGAATAAGATGAGGAGATTATTTATTAGTAGCTTTAGATGGAGACTTTTAATTAATCTCATTGTATCTTATATAATTACTTTTCTTGTTTATAGTGCAATGATTATTGTATTTGAAAATATAGACTTTATTGATATATCTATTGAAATGGCTTATTTAATATCCTTTATGATTTCATTAATTATCTTTTTAATTATCTTTTTTGATCTGATGAATATAACACTTAGATATCTTACTCAGTTAAGTGATACTATTCAAGAAGTCACTGCTGGTGATTATGATGTTCAAGCACCTATAGAATATGATGATGAATTAGGTTTATTAGCTGCTAACATTAATGCCTTAGCAAAAACTTTAAAAGAAAACAAAGAAACTGAAATTATCTTAAAAGAAAATGAAAGACTTGCTTTTGATGCTGAGAGAAATGCTGAAAAACAAAAAAATGATTTAATCACAAATGTTGCTCATGATTTAAGAACACCTTTAACGACTATTGTTGGTTATCTTGAATTAATAAAAAATAATAATCAATTATCTAAAGAAGATATCCAAAAGTATTCAACTGTTGCTTATGAAAAATCAAAGAAGTTACAAGCAATGATGGATGACTTATTTGAATTTACAAGTCTAGATCAAGCTAGTGTTAAAGTCCATATGACGACAATTAATATATCTGAATTGATTATGCAAATTGTTGATGAATTTTATCCAACATTTCAAGAACATCATTTAACTCCTATTATTGATATCAAACAACCAAGTTTATTAATTAAAGGTGATGGTCAATTACTTGCTAGAGTCTTTGATAATTTATTATCTAACGCTGTAAAATATGGAACTGATAACAATGAAATTAAGATCCAAGTTATCAGTGATGAAAAAACAGTCACAATTAAGATTATGAATTATGGTGAATCTATTTCCCAAGAAGATTTACCGCATATTTTTGATAAATTCTATCGTAGTGATTCTTCACGTTCTTCTCAAACAGGAGGAACTGGTCTAGGACTTGCGATTGCAATGAATATCGTCAATATCCATAATGGTCAAATCTTTGCGACTAGTCATAAAGAAAAGACAACATTTGTTGTTGTCTTGAATAAATTAAAAGGAAAAGAAGAATAATCTTTTCCTTTTTAAATCTTTTCAAAATGTGTTGCGTCCACTTTACAAATTGGACAAATATAATCTTCAGGTACACTATCACCTTCATAAATAAATCCACAAACATCACAACGCCATCCCTTTTTCTCTGTTTCTTCAATATATGAAGGAGCACTTTTTGGAGTTGTTCCATTTTTCTTAGTATGGTATGTGGAATATGTTAAGACTTCCTTATCGCTTAAACTCATAGCATCCTCTACTTCAGCTAAAAACATCAAATGAGTTCCCGCATCCATAACATCTTTAACACGACATGTAAAAGTTGCTGCTGAATCCTGAGTTAAATACTTCACTTTGTTTTTATCTTCTTTACAAGATATGTTTTCAAACTTATTGATATCTTTACCTGATTGAAAACCAAAGTTTCTAATTACATCCATTGAAACTTCTTCTAATAAAACACTAACATTAAAAACTCCACTTTCTTTAATTAATTCAGTAGTAAAATTATCTTTATTTAAATTTATACAAACCTGACTTGGATCAGCAGTTACTTGTGTCATTGTATTAATTACACAACCACTTTCCTTTTCATTACTTTTTGATGTTACTACATATAAACCATAACTTAATTTAAAAAATGCTTTTGTATCCATAATATACCTCCTTTTCATAGTATACCACATTTCTCTTAATTATAAATAGGAATTATTACTATTTATAATATAATTATGAAATTGAGTTGATTTTTGTATGCTGAAAAGGTAAAATAACATACAGTTAATATAAATAAAAGAGGGACAGAGAATGAGTAATTATAAAGACTTAAATCAAACTGAGTTATTATCATTAAAGAAAGATTTAGAAATGCAATATGAAGACATAAAAAAACAAAATTTATGTTTAAATATGGCAAGAGGAAAACCAGATGTTTTTCAAACTGAATTGTCAATAGATATGTTAGATGTTATTAATAGCCAAACTGATTTTCATAATCATAAAGATTATTTGAATTATGGAATTTTAGATGGAATTACTGAAGCTAAATCTTTTTTTGCGGAATTATTAGAAACAACTATTGATCATATTATTGTTTATGGTAATTCTAGTTTAAATATTATGTTTGATCAAATGAGTCGTGGATTTACTCATGGATATAATGGTTGTACTCCTTGGTATCAACTTAAAAAGAAAAAGTTCTTATGTCCTGTTCCTGGATATGATCGTCATTTTGCGATTAGTGAGCATTTTGGTTTTGAAATGATCCTTATTCCCCTTAATGATAATGGACCTGATATGAATTTAGTTGAAGAGTATGTTCAAAGTGATGATAGTATAAAAGGAATATGGTGTGTCCCTCAATATTCTAATCCTACAGGAACAACTTATTCAAAGGAAACCGTTAATAGATTAGCAAATTTAAAGCCTGCCGCAAAAGATTTTAAGATTTTTTGGGATAATGCTTATATTGCGCATCACCTTTATGATGATAAACAAGAACATGTTGAAAACATTCTTGATGCTTGTGAAAAAGCAGGAAATCCTGATCTGGTATTTGAATTTTGTTCTACTTCAAAAGTTACATTCCCAGGTTCTGGTGTAGCTGCTTTAGCAACATCACCTAATAATAAAAATGAAATACTTCAACATATGAATGTTCAAACAATTGGATATGATAAAATCAATCAATTAAGACATACTCAATATTTTAAAGATGTTAATGGTTTAAAAGAACATATGAAAAAACAGGCTAATATCCTAAGACCTAAGTTTGAAGTTGTTCTTGATATATTTGAAAAGGAATTATCAGGTTTAGGAATTGGAACTTGGTCTAAACCTATTGGTGGATACTTTATTTCCTTCGATGCACTTGATCATTGTGCTAAAAAGATTGTTGAATTATGTAAAAATGCTGGAACTACTTTAACAAGTGCTGGGGCAACTTATCCTTATGGATTAGATCCAAATGATTCAAATATTAGAATTGCTCCATCATATCCTTCAATTAAAGAGTTAAAACAAGCAGCTCAATTATTTGTAATTTGTGTTAAAATTGTGAGTATTGATAAGATTTTGGGGTAAAATAACAGATGAAAGGACTTCATCTGTTTTATTTTTGTTATTTTTTCAACAAAATGTTTTAAACGTATTGACTAATAGATGTAAAATTGTTATATTATATAAGCACGATTATTGGGATATAGCCAAGCGGTAAGGCAACAGACTTTGACTCTGTCATCTCCCTGGT
>CAZWXH010000018.1:0-23270 GCA_964637725.1 uncultured Coprobacillus sp.
TTCTTTATTATAGTCGGAAATTTATTAGATAATGCAATTGAAAGTTGTTTATCGAATAATCAAAATCAGATTATTATATCCACAGGTATTCAACAAACTCATTACTTTATTAAAATACAAAATTCTATTACAAATTCAATTCTAAAAACTAATCCTAATCTTAAAACGACCAAAGAAAATATTTTAGAGCATGGATTTGGAATTAAGAATGTTAGAAAGCTTCTTAATCAATATCATGGTAAAATAACATTTGAAGAAGATCAGTACTTTTTTTCTGCAAAAGTTATCATTCCTATTAATCAAAGTAACAATGAATAAAAAACTTGTTACTTTTTATTCTTTTCTCTTTATATTGTTTTATGATATGATTAACATATGTAAGGAGGTATTTATATGAAAAAAAGTACTATTGCAACTATGGCTTTATTAACTGGATTTACTGCTGCATTAACTGGATTATTAGCTGTTGAATTTGCTTGTCGTAAAAGAGAAAAAGTAAAACATCATGAAAAGAAAGTTCCGAATCTTCGTATTCAAAAACAAATTGATTGGTTAAAGGATCAACACTTTGAAGATTTGGAAATGACTTCTGATGATAATCTTCGTTTAAAAGCAAAGTTTTTAAGAGCTGATAAAGATACAGATAAAGTATTAATTGCGATTCATGGATATCGCTCAAGTAATTTAAGAGAGTATGCTTATTATATAAAGTTCTATCATGATTTAGGTTTTCATGTTTTATTACCTAATAATAGAGCTCATGGAGATAGTGAAGGGAAATATATTGGTTTTGGTTGGTTAGATAGACTGGATTGTATAAAGTGGATTTATACAATAAAGGAGTATTTAAATAAGGACTTGAGAATTGCATTACATGGTATTTCTATGGGTAGTGCTACTGTTTTAATGGCAAGTGGAGAAGAGTTACCAAAGGATGTAAAGTGTATTATTTCTGATTGTGGTTTTACAAGTGTATTAGAAGAAATGTCTCATAATCTTAAACAAATGCATGTTCCCCCTCGTCTTGTTTTACCTACTGCTTCTCTATTAAGTAAGAAGAGGGTTGGTTATAGTTTTAAAGAAGCTTCTACTATTCAACAAGTTGAGAAATCTAAAACTCCTACTTTATTTATTCATGGGGATCAAGATGATTTTGTACCTACATATATGGTCTATGATTTATATAATGCAAGTCATGCTCCTAAGGATTTATTGATTGTTGAAGGTGCTAGACATGCTGAAAGTTATCTTGTAAATCCTGAATTATGTGAGAAAACAATTGTTGAATTTGTGAATCAATATATTAATGATAATGATTAAAGATATCTATTATGGATATCTTTTTTATTTTTTTAGTAAATAAAAAAAAGAAAAACAGAGATTTTATTTGTATATATAAGTATAGGGATCTTTTTCTCTATAAATATACATAAGGGAGATTTGTTTATGAAACAAATGAAAGTTGATTTTAAAAGTGATGTCTTATTTAAGTTTGCTTTATCTAATGATAAAGATCCTGATTCTTTATTCCTTCTTGATTTAATTCTTAAAGAACTTCTTGGCATTCAGTATTCCTCCATTCGTATCCTCAATCCTGATATTGATCCTACTATCTTAAATGAAAAAGAAATTATCTTAGATGTCTTAATTGAAGATAATCATGGTCAAAAGATTAATATTGAAATGCAAAAGTCTGAGTTAAATGATCATCTTTATCAAAGATTTCAATTCTATGGTGCTAGATTATTAGTGAATCAAGCAAATGAAGGTGATCAATATTATCAATTAAGAGATGTTTATCAAGTTATCTTTGTCGATGATATAAATATCTCTCGTCCATGTTTAAAAGAAGTATATACAAGTAGAAATGATAAAGGTTATGAAGAAACTAAAAATCTTATTCATCGTATGTATATCTTTCTACCCTATATCAATGAGATTAGAAAAACAAAACCCTTAGAGCAGTTTAGTGATTTAGAATTATTAATATATATATTTGCAAACAGCATAGATGATGATATAATGAAGATAGATAAAAAGGTGGTGAATATCATGGAAAGAAAGTATGATGCATTTACAAAGGACCAAGCATTAATGCATTTAGCAATGCAAAGATATATGGGGAAATGGACAGCCCATATGGAAAAAGAAGATGCAAAAAGAAAAGGTACTGAAGAAGGTTTAGCAGAAGGTATGAAGCAAGGATTAGAACAAGGGTTAGAGAAAGGTATAGAACAAGGATTAGAACAAGGGTTAGAACAAGGATTAGAACAAGGGTTAGAAAAAGGTATAGAGCAAGGATTAGAGGAAGGGATTCTTAGGAGTCTGACAAAACATCTAAAGAGAAAATTCCCTAATGAATCTTTATTATTTTTAAAAGATTATTCATTAGAACAACTTACTATCATAGAAGATCATTTCTATGATGATTTATCATTAAATGAATTAAGATATCTAGCAGAAAAAGATAATGATTAGCATGCTATTATTTGTTTATATGAAAGTAAGATACCTTTAAAGGAATATGAGATACTAAAAAGAGATACATTTCACAACGTATCTCTTTTACATTATCCAAATAACCAATCAAATAATAATGATTTAGTTTTAACATCTTTAGTTGATTCACAATAGTTTGTTTTTATCTCACCATTTAGTGTTTTACCTTGGCCACGACCTAAAACAATCTTATAAATACCTTGATTAAATATTGCATTATAATCACTTTGATGATCAGCCAATACTTGATCCTTATCATCAACACCTTTAGACCATGCTTTAAAATCTTCTAATAGTAAATCTTTGACTTTATACATTTCCTTAATATCATTTTCATTATTTGAATTAGCAACTATTTTATATTGGGGTTCACCACTCTTAGCTTGAACACTTATACATAACATTCCTATTAAAAGAATACATATTATTTTCTTCATTATATCCACCTCGTATAAACAGTATGAACATATTTGGAAAAAATATACAAAAAAAGGATTACTTTTCTATTTGTAATCCTCATTAACATCAAGACTAATTAAATCATCAAATGTTTGCCTTCTAATCACAACTCTTGATTTCCCTTTATAAGTAAATATAACAGCGGGTTTACATATTTGATTATAATTTGAAGCCATTGAATAATGATATGCTCCCGTAGAAAACTGTGCAAATATATCTCCTGATTCTGGGTTGGCTACTTTTAACTCTTTAATAACTATATCAGCAGATTCACAAACCTTTCCTGCAACAGTTACTAATGTATCTTTCGTTTGCTCTGCCTTATTGACAATAATACCATCATAATCGGCATCATATAATGCAGTTCTAATATTATCAGTCATACCACCATCAATACTCATATAAGTACGTACTTCAGGAATTGTTTTAATTGTTCCAACAGTATATAAAGTAATACCTGCATTACCAACAACATAACGTCCTGGTTCTATTAATACCATTGGCATTTCCCAACCACGTTTTGCATATCCGTCTTGAATCACAGTCATTATTTCAGTTGTTATTGTTTCAAAATCAAGTGGTTCATCTTTCTTTGTATAAGCAATTCCGTATCCACCACCGGCATTTATCTTTTTAACCATTACACCTAATTTGTCATATATTTCATATGCGAATTTTACAAATCTTTGCATCGCACTAATATAAGCATATAAATCAAAAACTTGTGATCCAATATGACAATGAATTCCTTCAAATTCAATATGCGAAGAGTTAATAATTTTAGAAATAGCATCCAAATAGATACCATGTCTTGCACTAAATCCAAACTTTGTATCTTTGTGTCCTGTTTGAATATATCCATGCCCTCCTGCTTTAATTTCAGGAACAACACGAATTGTTGCATATATTGTTTTATTTAATCTAGAGGCAACTTCTTGTACCAATTCTATTTCATAAAAGTTATCAATTACAAAATGATCAACATCATGCGTTATAGCATATTCTATTTCTGAAGGAAGTTTATTATTTCCGTGGAAATAAATTTTATGTGGATCAAAGCCTGCTTTTAATGCAATTGATATTTCACCAGCACTTACACAATCAATACCAATTCCATATTCGCTTGCTATTTTATAAATTTCTAAACAACTAAATGATTTTGATGCAAATAAAGGTAAAACATTGTCATACTTTTCTAAAAACTTTTCTTTTAATTCGTTCATTTGATGACGAATATGTCCTTCACTCATAACATAAAGTGGAGTTCCATATTGTTTCACTAAATCTAATGCATTGACATCATCTATGTATAATGAATTATTCTTAATCTGTGCAAATTCTGTTTGAAATACCATAATATATCCCCTTTTAATATAAATTCTTTAATGTAAATAAACCATTCTCTTTATCCACAATAGCTTCGCAAGCTGATAATGCTCCTTGAACAAAAACATCTTTAGATAAAGCCGTATGTTTTAATTCAATGATTTCATCATGACCAGCAAGGAGTACAGTATGTTCACCAAAGATTGTACCCGCTCTCACTGATTGTATTCCGACTTCACTCTTTTCACGCTTATGATGAACTTCACTTCTATCATAAACAGGTTTGACTTCATCAATCTCTTCTTTAACAACATCATATAATAACTTAGCAGTTCCACTAGGGGCATCTACTTTTTGATTATGATGCTTTTCTATAATTTCAATATCATATCCTTGATTATAAAAATCTTCAACAGCATCTCTAACTAATTTAATGAGTTGCGAAATACCAAAAGATGTATTATATGATTGAAAGATTGGAATTTGTGAAGAAGCCTCTTCAATACGTAATAACTGTTGATCATTAAATCCTGTTGTTGCAATAACTAAGGCACAATGATTCTTTATGCCATACTTTAATAACTCATCTAAATTATTAGGATGAGAGAAATCAATAATTGCATCAATTTTATCATCACATTCATTTAGTGAAGCAAACATCTTTTCTTTTATTTCTTCATCAAATACTGGAGAAACAACACCCACTAAATTCATTGTTTGATGATTTCTTATCGCTTGCGCAACTTTCTTTCCCATCAATCCAAATCCATATACAACTATATTCATATTAATTACCCTTCTTTTCAAATGCTTCCATAGCATCAAATAATTTCTTTTTATTTTGTTCAGTTGTTGGAATTAAAGGTCTTCTGACCATTTCTGAACAAACACCCATTTTGTGTAGTGCAGCTTTGGGCATAATTGGATTCACATCAATAAATAAGAATTTACTTAAATCATTCATATCATATGCCATTTGTCTTGCTAGTGTCATATCACCTTTTAATATAGCTTGAGTCAATGCTTCAGTTTCTCTTGGGTATACATTAGATAATACTGAAATAACACCTTTACCTCCTGCAGCAATAAAAGGAAGTATATTATCATCACAACCACTATACATATCAAAATCTAAATCTCTTGTTTGTGTTAAGACATCCATTGCATAAGCAATATTATCTGTCGCATCTTTTAGTGCTTTAATGTTTTTATGCTTTGCAAGTTCTACAACTGTATCTACGGCAATATTCATACCAGTACGGCCTGGAACATTATATAAGATCATTGGAATATTAACTCTATCAGCAATATAAGTATAATGTTCAATTAAACCTTTTTGACTTGTTTTATTATAATATGGTGTCACAACTAAAATAGCATCTGCTCCAACTTCATAAGCAAATTGAGCTTTCTTTAAAGCTGTCATTGTATCATTAGACCCTGCTCCAGCAATAACTTTAACGTCTGTCCCTTTTGCCATTTCCATTGTAATTTTCGTTAATTCAAATTCTTCTTCAATTGTAATAGTTGCTGTTTCACCAGTCGTTCCATTAACAAGTAATGCTTGAACTCCACCATCAATCATTCTTTGAATTTGTCTTTTAAATCCTTCATAATCAATATCACCATTATCAAACATTGGTAATACTAATGCAACTGCACTTCCTTCAAAAATTGGTTCCATTTTTATTCCTCCTCTTTATATTCTTTCTTAATTTCACTTAATGCTTTATCTTTTAAATCATATGGTACAACATAAGATATTGATGTTTCTGATGTTGTCACTTGACTTAATGGAATTTGATTCTTTCCTAATATTTCAAAGATTGAAGCAGCAACACCGACTTCATCTTTCATCTTTTCACCTTCAACCTTAATCTTAGCAACATTTCTGTTTTGATAAACCATAATTCTTGGATGGTTTTCTTTTATTATTTCTATAGCATCATTGAGTTTCTTTTGATCATCTCTAGAACACGTAAAGTCTATTCTCATTTCATCTTCTAACATGACTTGAGATATCATATCTACATTAATACCTGACAAAGATATTTGTTTGAAGATTTCTCCAACAAATAATGAATTCTTTTCAACATTTAATAGTTTGACTTGGATAATTTGATCATTACATTCAATTTTGGTAATTATATGATTCATCAATAGCCCTTCTTTCTATAAAAAAATTGCAATGACACCATTGCAACTAGAATTCTAACGCAATAGCACCCCACTTTACGATCATAAAGTGACAGTGGCATAGATATTCTCTATACCCCCAGGAATTAGTCGTATGCAAACAATCTATTCCTTCGGCAATCATTCCTCCTTCTTTTAGGTTGCACCCCATATTAAAGAATTCTTAATTCATGCGCCTCTATTCTTGCTAATATACTATCATAACAACTATCTGAAAGCAACATATATTTATATACACATTTCATATGATTATGATATACTATTCTCTAGAATTGAGGTGTTGTTTATGTTTATGTATATATTTCTCTTACTTATTATATCACCTTTTTTATATTTACTTTATAATTTTCGTTATATACAAAAAAAATATAAAATAACTTATTTAATAATTTCTTTTCTTTCCTTTTTATTTATGTATATAAAGGCTTCCTTTCAACCTACCCATCCTCTCTTTCTTATTCTTATATTACTATCCCAAATATATATTATTTCTATAATTGTTTTTACAATCATTTCAACTATATATCAAATCATTTTATTCTTTATAAATAAAAAAACACAAAAGAATATTTGTATTCTCTTACTTATATTCTCACTATGTTTTACATGTTTTGGTTTCTTTACTCATTTCTATAAACAAGAAACCAATTATACTATTCATATTCCTAAAGTATCATCTTTAGAAGAATTAAATATTGTAACATTGACTGATATCCATTTGGGTACAGGAACATATATCCGAGATATTAAAAATATTGTTAATGAATTAAATCAAAAAGATAATGATTTAGTATTTCTATGTGGCGATATCTTTGATGAGTCTTCACCTTCATCTATGATTGAAGAATCATTAAAACTTATATCAACAATTCAAACAAAATATGGAATATATGCTGTTCATGGAAATCATGAACATTATGGAAAAACCATTGACTTATCTCTTTATCAAAAAAATAATATTGAATATTTAGATGAAAAGTATGTATGTATTGATAATTTATTTAATATAGTAGGAAGAGATGATATCTCTTCTACTAATAAATCAATGCAAGAAATTTGTGTAAACATGAATACATCTTTACCTACATTTATTTTAGATCATAATCCAAAAAGATATCTAGAAGCTATGGAATATGCTGATTTACAATTCTCTGGTCATACTCATGGTGGGCAATTTTTCCCAATGACACTTGCTACAACACCTTTATATGATAATGCTTATGGATTAATGACTAAAAATGATTTCTCTTTGATTGTGAGTAGTGGTTATGGATCTTGGGGATTTCCCTTTAGATTTTTGACGAATTGTGAAATTATTTATACAAAAGTAACATTTGATAAAAAACAAAATTGAGTATAGACATTTTGTGTCAAATAATATATCATGTGAAAAGTGAGGTACGTATAAAATGGTTATAGAATTAGATAGTCAATTTGAACAAAGAAAAAACACAATTGAAAAAGTAGTGAATGATGTTATTAATCAACATCATATTGAAGTCAATCAAACATCAATTAATAACTTAGTTATTCATTTATCTTTATGTGTATCAAGAGAACTTAATGGTTCTTACATTCACACTAGTGAATCACAAATACATCAATTAAAAGACCATAGTGATTATGTTATTGCTAAGGAAATAACTGAGGCTTTAGAAAAAGAGTTTGATATTTCAATTGATAAAAATCAAATTAATTACACAACAATGTATTTAGCTAATATTAATTTATTAGATATTGATTTTAATTGTGAGTTTGATTTATGTGATGATGATATGGAAGATATTATTAATGAATCAATCATTGTGATTAAAGAACGTCTTGATGTAGATCTTAGAAAAAACAAAGAGTTTTTTACTGGGATGACGCTTCATTTTTATCCTGCTTTGGATAGATTACAAAATAATCAACAATTAACTGATAATCCTTTAAAAGATCAAATTCAATCTCAACATCAAACTGAATTTGAATGTGCTAAAATATTCAATGAAGTTGTTAAGAAACATTATCAAAAATCATTTAATGAACATGAACTAGCTTATATTGCTTTACATTTTGGAACAGCAATTAAAAACTAAGAATCACTTTGGTGATTCTTTTATTTTTATAATAAAATGATTCTTATGAAAATTAATAATACCATCTCTTTGCATTTTACTGAGTTCATTAGACATTGCACTCCTATTAACACATAAATAATCAGCTAATTGTTGGCGATTAAACGGAATATCAAACTCATAGGCATTGTTTTGAATAGATTCAAAAGATAAATATGATAATAGTCTTTCTCTAATTGTCTTTGATGAAATATGTTGTATTTTTTTTGTCAAATGTAGATTCTTTTTTGCGATTACAGAAATAAGATTTCTAATAATTTGTTGATGATGAAAACAATGAAATGAACATGTTCCTATAATTTGATTAACACTTAAAAACAATATTTCACTATCTTCATTAGCAATCACTTCTACCATCATTTTTTCTTCTGGTAAACATGCATATGTTTCACTAAAAGTATCACCACTCTCAAAGTATCCTATTATATTTGTATTTCCCAAAACATCATTAATTTCTATATGTAGACTTCCTTTTAAAATAAGTCCCATTATTTCTGGGTTATCACCAATTCTAAAGATAACCTCTCCTTTTTTAAAAGATTTATGATAACCATTCAAGCATTGAATAGCTTTTTCAATGTCATTTTCTTTTATACCCTTAAATAGTTCAGTTTGACTCATGAAATAATTATTCATACTTTTCCTCCTTTTGCTGTAATTACAACATACTTATAATTCATATTGTACTATTATAAATGTATAAAATCAAACGAATGAAGGAATGATTATGATAAGAAAGATTATTCATATTGATGAAGCCTTATGCAATGGATGTGGTCTATGTGCTAAAGCATGTCATGAAAATGCGATTATAATGGATAATGGTAAAGCCAAACTATTAAGAGATGATTATTGTGATGGACTTGGTGATTGTCTACCTGTTTGTCCAACTGGTGCTATCACATTTGAAGAAAGAGAAGCTTTAGCTTATGATGACGTTGCTGTTAAAGAAAATCAAAAGAGATTAAAAGAAGACGTCCTACCATGTGGTTGTCCAGGTTCTGAATCAAGAGAACTTCACCATGAAACATGTGATTGTACTCATGAAAAAATATCTTCTTCTCTTCGTCAATGGCCTGTACAAATTCAACTCGCTCCAATAAATGCTCCTTACTTCAATCATGCTCATTTATTAATTGCTGCTGACTGTACAGCTTATGCTTATGGTAATTTCCATCAAGATTATATGAAGAATAAGATCACTTTAATTAGTTGTCCTAAACTTGATCCTATTGATTATAGTGATAAATTAACGGAGATTATTAAACAAAATGATATTTTAAGTGTTTCTATTGTAAGAATGGAAGTCCCTTGTTGTGGTGGTATTGAACATGCTGTTAAAACAGCGTTACAAAATAGTGGAAAGTTCATTCCTTGGAGTGTAACTGTTATATCTACTGATGGAAAGATTATTGAATAAAGGAGGTTTATTTATGTTTAAAGATTTAACAATTGGTGATATTGTCATTAAGATCCCAAAATCAATGAATTATTTTAGAATGTTAGGAATTGATTTTTGTTGTGGTGGAAACCGAATCCTAAAAGATGTCATTAAAGAGATGGGACTTAATCAAGAAGATGTTTTCTCTCATTTAGAGAATTTAGATAAACAAAAAGAAGATGTCTTAAAAAACAAAGATTTTACATCAATGAGTCAACATGAACTCATTGAGTATATAATTGAAAGACATCATGGTTATCTTAAAAACAATCTTCCTACTATTTCAAGATTTATGGAAGCAGTTATGCGTGCTCATGGCGCAAATCATCCGGAATTATTTGAAATTGGAAAAGTATTTGGAATCCTAAGTACTGATTTAGGGCAACATATAATTAAGGAAGAAACTGTTGTTTTCAAAGCTTTAGAAAACAAAGACAACACTATTCAAGATTTAACTGATACAATCATTCATGAACATGAGGATGCAGGTCAACTCTTATTGAAATTAAGAGAACTTACAAATGGTTATACTGTCCCTTCAGATGCATGTGAATCCTATGTACAACTCTATAAACTATTAGAAGAACTAGAAGAAGATGTTCATACTCATGTTCATCTAGAAAACAATATCTTATTTAAAGAATATGATCAAAGACCAGCGTTATAAATGCTGGTCTTTCTTTTTTTTATTAGTAATCTATTACATTATAATTCTCAAAGCAATTTTATTCAAATCTTTAAAAAATATAAAGAAATGACACCTAAACAGTATCAACTTTATCACTTAAAACAAACCCTTAAGAGTCTATTGTTCTACAATGGACTCTTTTGAAATAAATGAATTGTGATAGCCTTTGGTCTTGTCATGGCTTCAATAGAGTATTTAACACCTTGTGTTCCCATTCCTGAGGCTTTAACTCCTAAGAAAGGAAAATGATCTGGACCTCTTTCTGTCTTATTATTAATTTGAACTGTTCCAACATCCAATTGATTAGCGATATGAAATGCTAAATTAATATCATTAGTAAAGACTGCTGATTGTAACCCATATTCCGATGCATTGGCTATTCTTATGGCATCATTAATATCTTTTACTCTCATGATTGGAAGAATAGGCGCAAATGGTTCTTCCCAAGCGACTCTCATTTCTTCTGTAACATGGTCTAATAATGTTGGATATAAAATATTACCTTCTACTTTATTTCCTGTTATTAAGCTTGCTCCTTTTATTAATGCATCATCAATTAACTCATTAGCTAGATGCATTGATTGAGTATTGATCAGTGGAACTATAACTGCATTGTCTTGTGGTAAACCAACTTTTAGTGATTCAATATTTTTTATAACTAAAGGAATTAATTTTTCTGCTGTTTGATCATCAATAAGAATTCTTTTGACTGCTGTACATCTTTGTCCTGAATATGAGAAAGCACCTTCAACAATATTTTTAGCCGCAAAATCAAGATCAGCATCTGGTAAAACAATCGCTGCATCTTTTCCTCCAAGTTCCAACATTAATGGCGTCATTTCAACACTCTTAGCTATATGTTTACCAACCTCTGTACTGCCTGTAAAGTTTACAAAGTCAATATCTTTATGAGTAACAACATAATCTCCAATCTCACTTCCCTTTCCTGTCACAACCTTTAATACATTTCGAGGAATTCCTGCCGCATGTAATATTTCAACCAAATACAACGCACTCAACGCTCCTTGAGATGCTGGTTTTAATATAACAGTATTGCCACCCATTAAAGCTGGCGCTATTTTTGATGCAGAAAGATTTACTGGATAGTTAAATGGTGAAATAGCCAAAATAACCCCTAGAGGTACTCTTTTCACATAAGATATTTTATCTTTTGTTCCTCCTGGAAAGTTTTCGCCACTTATTGCATTGCCTTCCATATTCTTAGCAACATCAGCAGTATATCTTATAAAATCTGCTGTTCTTTTAATCTCTGATATTGAAGATTTCTTATCCTTTGCGATTTCATACATTAAAAGCGATGAAAATTCTTCGATCTTTTCCTCTAATAATTCACTCGCTTTATATAATAATTCTGCCTTTTGATAAATAGGAATATCTTGCCATTTTTCTTGTCCTTCTTTAACTTCCTTTATAATCATATCCACATCTTCCTTTGACATCGCTTTAACTTCTCCAAGTTCACGATTATCAATAGGAGAATAAATTTTAATTTGTTTATTCATTTCTTACACATCCTTTCATACTTCTATTATATACAAAGATTTCATTTATATATGAAGATATGCTTATATATTTAAAAAGAGCCTCTGTTTAGCACAGAAACTCTTCTTTTAATTTTTGTTTTTAAATACTATATATAAAACATATAAGACTATCGATTCAAATGCTGTCGCAAATAATAATAACATTAAGAAATAACTTATTATTTGTAATGTTGAATTACCTGTATTAAAGGCTGTTACAACTAGAAATAAGACTAAGCTGATAAGCGCAATAAATCTTGAATATCTAAAAAACTTATAATATCTTTGTGCTAAGATTTGATTATTTTTCATTTTATTTTCCTATACAAAAGCGTTTAAATAACTCATCTAATAGATCTTCTTTTGCTCTTTCTCCTAATATTTCTTTTAAGTTTTCCCAACATTCATAAAGATCAGTGACTATCAAATCTGTTGGTATATGTCTTTCCATTGCATCAATCGCAACTGTTAATGATTGCTTAGCTTTTTCTAATAATTGAATCTGTCTTGCATTGACTAATATTTCTTCTTCATGAGAAGTAATTTGTCCTAATTCAAACATATCTTTTATCTTTTGAATTAGGGGTTCTATATCATTGTCTTTAGCACTAATAGAAATACCTTCAATATCTTGAATCATTCCTTTATCTTTCTTATTAATAACAATGATTCTAGAAGTATCTTTTGATAATTCTAAGAGTTCTTTATCCTCTTTTGATAATTTTGATGAACCATCTAATACAAGTAATACTAAATCAGCTTTATGTATTAATTCTTTTGATTTTTTAACACCTATGTTTTCTACTATATCTTCTGTTTCTCTTATTCCTGCTGTATCAATCATGTTTAATACAATTTGATCTAATCTTATTGTTCCTTCTACAACATCTCTTGTTGTTCCTGCTATATCAGTTACAATAGCTTTATCTTCATTCAATAATGCATTCAATAAACTTGACTTACCAACATTAGGTTTTCCTATAATCACTGTCGATATTCCATCTTTTAATAAATGAACATTTTTTGATGAATCAATAATACGGTTCATTTTTTCTTTTAATAAAATACTTCTAGGTTGTAATAAGTCTGCTGTTAACTCTTCTACATCATCATACTCTGGATAATCTATATTGACTTCAATTTGTGTAATGATTTGTATTAAGTCTTCTCTTAAATCTTCAATAAAATGACTAATATTTCCTTGTATTCCTTTTAATGCTAATTCTGTTGCATAATCATTTTTAGCCGTAATTAAATCACTAATAGCTTCTGCTTGTGATAAATCAATTCGACCATTTAAGAAAGCGCGTTTAGAAAATTCTCCTCTTTCTGCTAAACGTGCACCCTTTTTTAAACATAGGTTCAGTACTTTTTGAGTGATATAAATTCCCCCATGACAGTTAATCTCTACCATCTCTTCACCAGTAAAAGTTTTTTTTCCTCTATATATATTCACTAATACTTCATCAATCTTTTGATGATTATCTTTAATATAACCATAAGTAATTGTATGACTCTCTTTATTTATTATTTTTCCACTAAATATCTCTTGAACAAACGCTATAACATCTTTTCCACTTAATCTAATTATTGAAATCGCCGCCTCTAAACGACTAGTCGCAATTGCCACAATAATATCATCATTCATACACTCACCCCCACTACTTTATATAGTATAACAATATCTTAACAAAATATCTATCTTGAATATTATTATATATCAATATATACTAGATATAAATATACAACGAGGATTATTTATGAGAAAAAAAAGAAGAATTCAATACCTTGGCAAAATCAATAATTATAAAGAATTTCCTAAAACAAAAATACCTAAAGGAACACCTACTCTAACTTGTCTTCATACTAATTATTATGCTGAAATTAGTTTTGTAGATCTATTTATATCATTTGTTCCATTGTTAGTATTAAATTTTTTTTCTATTCCTTTTTATTTAATTGGTCTATTTATGGGTTATATGATAAGTTCTATTATTTGTTTATTACCTATTAGTTTGTATACAAATATAAGAATTGGTCTTAACTATTATCTTTATTTACTATTTTTTTCAACTGATATTATAAAAAGAAAAGATTTTTTATTAATTTTATCTTTTTCTTTTTTTATGAGATTATTTTGTTTCTTTTTAATATTATTTGTATCTTTTATTTATATAATTGGATCTATGTCATTATCTTCATTTAGTTTGGTTTTTGGTTTTTGTTTTATCATTATTTTACCAATTAAAGTTATTGCTTATACTCTATATGAAATTTATCATACAGTTCCTAAAGGTGGATATATCCAAAGTAGTTCTGCTAGTACATATTATTATAGTCAAGAAACCCTCTTTAAATAAGAGGGTTTCTAACATGATGATTGTATATACATTTGTGGATTATCAATATATTGGCGTGCCTCTTCTTCACTTAGAAAGATAGTTCTATGTATTTGACTTGAGGATATAATATGTTGTCCTCCACACCCTGCATATCCTTCTATACTAAACTCAAATTTATTATCTTTTTCTTTCTTATCTATTACTCTTCCATTGAGTATATATCCATTCATAATGAAATATACTTTATCATTATTATTTAACATTTTCATCATCTCCTTACTATAGTTTTATTCTTTTTCTTATTATTAATCAAATTATGTGCATTTTATAATAAATAAAAAACCCTATTTCTAGGGTTTAGTCCATATATGAAATTGTTAGAAATCTATTTTTACCTTCGCCTTGACTTTCTGTTTTTAAATGTTTGTCCATATCAGAAATCACTTGATGAATAACTTTTCTTTCATCAGCTGGTAAAGGATCAAGTTTAGCAGCAACTTTGCTTCTTAAAACTTGTTTTCCAATTCTATGAGCCATAGAAGTTACTTTCTTATAACGATCTTCTTTATATCCATTAATATCAATACTTAATTCAATTCTCTTTTTAAACTGAGTTTGAACAGCGTTTTTAATAATGAAGTTTAATGCTCTCAAGATAACTCCTGCTTTTCCAATAAGAATAGAGTTGTTATCAGTATTTAAATTACAATAGATTCTTCCATCTTGGATATATGAAATAGTTTCAACAGTAAATTCCATATCTGTTAAGATTCTTCTTACAGTTTCTTCAATATATTGTTGAACCATTTCTTGTGTATAACATTCAATGATAACTTTTTTAGAAAATAAACCTTTTTTTTCTTCTATAATAACATGGTTTAATAGATCAGGAGTAATTCCTAAATCTTGACATGCTAATTCAATTGCATCTTGTTCTGTTTTTCCTTCATATGTTTTCATCATGTTTCACTTCCTAATCTTTGTTTTTCTTTTCAACATGATATATTTGGATATAAATAGTTCTTGCAATTGTAACAATTGAAGTTGTTATCCAATATAATGACATTGCAGTTGGCATTGATAATGCAAACCAAGTAATCATAACAGTCATAACTAAGTTCATAGTTTTCATTGATTTTTGTTGTTTAGAAATTTTAAAACGAGGATTTCTCTTCAACATAATATTGTTGATTTCTACTGCAAAATATTGTGTGATTGCAACAATCGCAACAATAATAATATATTCCCAATTCCCTTCAGTAATAGCTGCCATTGGTGTACTACCTAACTTTAATCCAAATAAAGTCGCACCATATAATATTTCAATTCTTTGTACGGCTTGCCATACTGCTAACATAATAGGGAGTGTTAAGAAAGTCGCAAATGAACTCATCATACTCACATCATGTTTTTTATACAATGCTTGCATTTCTGCAGATTGTCTCATTTGTGAAGCTTGATCTTTTCTACCAGCATATTTTCTTTGAATTCTTTCCATTTCTGGTTGAATCAATTGCATCTTTTGTGTAGATACTGTTGATTTAATCATGATAGGTAATGTAATAAGGTTGATTAAGATTGTTAAACCAACAACTCCCCATGCAACATTTCCTGTCATATCAGTTATAAATAAGATACCTTTTGCCATTGGAATAGTTAACAAGAAATCAAAGATTCCTGCATCTAAATTCCAAGGTGTTTGTGCATTGATTGCACGATCAGCAATTAATTCTCCTGTTTCTGGATCAAGGTTTTGAGTACACCCTGCTAAAACAAAAACAAATGCAATTAACGCAAATACTTTTAAAAATTTCTTTGTACGTTGATCTAAATACATTTTTATTTTTCCATCCTTTTATAGATTTTACCACGAAGATATTTTAATTCCTTAATGTTTTCTACATATGAACTCACTAAGAAATTTTTTCTTGTGATAATAATATAATCCATTTTCTCTTTTTTATCAAAAACCTCTTGGGCCATCATCCTTATTTGTCTTTTTGACTTATTTCGAACAACAGCATTACCTAACTTTTTACTTACTGAAATTCCAACTCTTAAATAATCATCATTTCTCATATAATAAACAACAAACCTCGAACTAGATACTGATTGTCTTTTTTTAATAATCGTTTGAAAGTCTTCACTTCTTTTAATTCGATATTCTTTTTTCATATTTTTTTAGAAAAAAAACCACATTGATGTGGAATTTTCGTTAGGCAGATAAAACTTTTCTTCCTCTTTTACGGCGACGAGCAAGTACTTTTTTTCCGCCTACTGTTGCCATTCTAGCTCTAAAACCATGAGTTTTTGATCTTTTTCTCTTGTTTGGTTGATATGTTCTTTTCATTCATTACACCTCCGAAATACTTATTTTTTTTTATACACAGTAACATATGCTCCATTATTATATGGTTTTTGTTTTTATAAGTCAATGAAAATATCTAAAAATATATGATTTATTCATTACAATTCCTATAAATTTTATGCATATTTTTCAAAATTTAACATATATTTAAATATAAGATATTATTTTACTCACAAGTTATCCACAATGTGAATTAAGTTATCCACAATTGTGGATAACTTATTGTAAAACACATAAAGACTGAGTTTATATTGTGCATAACTGTTGCATAAAGTGTGAATAAAGACTGTTTATATATACAATTCACACTTTTTCACTGTGCATAAAAAGTTATTCACATTTCCTTTTTTTAAAATTTGTGTATAACCCAATAAGTATCGCATTAATCAACACTTTTTACTGTGTATAACAATGTGAATAAGTTGTGAATAAGTTTTTTACTCTTCTCTTTATTCACAATTTCATCTATAATAGTGGAGAAAGAAGGTGAAAATGTGAACAATCTTGATATTTTTTGGCATAAAACATTAGAATTATTTAAAAATCAATGTGATGATAAAGTCATTTTTGATTCATATTTCTCATCTCTACAAATAAAAGATAAAAAAGATAAAGATATTATACTTACTGTTGATACACATTTTAGTTTAACCGGAATCACTCCTTATTTAGAAAAATTAGAGGAAATATTTAATGCTGTAACTAATGATAATTATATTTTACATCTGATTGTAGAAGATGATTATAATAAAAATATTGAACAAAAAGAAGAATTAATGAAATTTGAGGATAATCTCAACAAAGAATTAACCTTTGAAAATTTTGTTGTTGGTAATAGTAACAGAATTGCTCAAAATGCATCATTAGCTGTTGCTATGAAACCTGGTACTTCATATAGTCCTTTATTTATATATAGTAATTCAGGACTAGGTAAAACCCATCTAATTAATGCTATTGGTAATTATGCTAAGGCCCATGATCCATCTATAAAAATTCTTTTTTCATCTAGTGAGAATTTCCTCAATGAATACGTTCAATCATTAAAGAATAATAAAATTGATGAATTTAATTATAAATATAGGCATATTGATATTTTATTAATTGATGATATTCAATTTATGGCAGCCAAAGAATCATTAAATGAAATATTCTTCAACATTTTTAATAGTCTTATTAGTAATCGAAAACAAATTGTCATTACTTCAGATAAACATCCTAGAGAATTAAAAGGGATGGAAAGTCGTTTAGTTAGTCGTTTTACTTCAGGATTAACAGTCAGTATTGATACACCTGAATTTGAAACTTCAAAAGCAATTTTAAGAAAGAAAATAGAAATAGAAAATGTTGATTATCCTATAAAAGAAGAGGTTTTAGACTTTATTGCTAGTCACTTTAATAAAGATATTAGAGAATTAGAAGGAAGTTTAAAAAGATTATTATTTTATAAATTAATATGTGGTAAAAGTTTTGATGAAATTGATTTAAATTTTGCTTTAGAAGCCTTTGCTGATACTTATACACAATCATCAAAGAAGAAAGATATAACTGTTTCAAATATAAAAAAGGCTGTTGCTGAATATTATAATTTAACAATTACTCAAATCAATTCTAAATCACGGACATCTAATATAATTATCGCAAGACATATAGCTATGTTTCTTGTAAGAGAATTAATAAAAGATATATCATTTATTCAAATAGGTAATGAGTTTGGTGGAAGAGATCATTCTACAGTAATGAAAGCTTGTGATAAAGTTCAAAAGAATATCGAAAAAGATATCAATTATAAAAAAGCAATTCAAGATATAAAAAGTAAACTTGTTTAAAAGTTATGCACAGTTACTCACAATTATTTCACAACAAATAATTTAAAAAACCTTGATAAAATCAATACATTTATAAGTTATTCATATTATGCACAACATTATTATTAATATATTATATAAATAATATAAATATAAAGGAGAAAAATGATGAATTTTAAAATTAAAAGATTAGAATTATTAAATGCTTTAGCCAAAGTATCTAGAGCAGTTTCATTAAAAAGTCCATTACCTGTATTAACAGGAGTTAAATTTGATTTAAGAGAAAATGAATTAGTATTAACTGGTAGTGATAGTGATATTACAATTCAAACAACGATTACTGAAAATATTGAAATTATTGAAAAAGGATCTGTTGTATTATCTTCAAGATACATATTAGAAATAATTAAAAAAATTGATTCTGAACAAGTTCATATTTATATAGTAGATGGAACATTAACAAGAATTGAAGGAGCTAATTCTAAATTTGATTTAAATGGTACTTCTTATATTGATTATCCAAGAATTGATTTAAATAAATCTGGTGTTAATCTTCAAATGAAATCATCAGATATTAAAATGGCTATTGATCAAACATCTTTTGCAACAAGTGAGAAAGAAACAAGACCAGTTTTAACTGGTGTTAACTTTAAAGCTAAAGATCATGTTTTAGAATGTATTGCAACTGATAGTTATAGATTAGCAAAACGTACTTTAACTATTGAATCTGATGTTTCATTTAATATTATTATTCCTAAAAAGAGTTTAATTGAAATTAATAGAATTATTGAAAAAGATGAAATCATTGATATGTATGTATCAGATCGTAAGGTTTTATTTATTTTTGATTCTGTTTTAATTCAAACAAGATTAATAGATGGAACTTATCCAGATACAAGTCGTTTAATTCCTGAAGGTTTTGAATATTCTATGTCTGTTGATAGTATAAATTTATTAAATTCAATTGATAGAGCTTCTTTATTATCAAATGAACAAACAAATATTATCAAATTATCAATGAATAATGATAGTGTTATTTTATCATCTTATTCTCAAGAAATAGGATCAGTTGAAGAAAACTTATCTAAAGCTTTTTATAAAGGTGAACCTTTAAATATTTCTTTTAGTGCTAAGTATTTAAATGATGCTATTAAAAGTATAAACACTGAAAAAGTAAGAATATTATTTACTGGTGAAATGAAACCATTTATTATTAAAGATTTAGAAAAAGAAGATATTATCCAACTTGTCTTACCAGTCAGAACATATTAGTAAAAAAGTCCGATTATGTCGAACTTTTTTACTATCGTTTTCTTTTCTTTAATATAATAGTGTGGTATAATGATGAATATATATATTGGCAAAGCTTGTTGAAAAACAGTGACGCAAAACTTTAGGGCCTTCTTATTGGTAGCCAGTTGCAAACTATTACAAAACAGGTTATATATTAAACCTGTTTTTCTTTGCTTTTCTATAAATGAAAGGGATAAAATAATGAAGAAATTAAGAACTATCTTTAAACCGATTGTTATTTTTGTTTTGGTAATTATTACTTTTTTTTCATTTTATGATTTTGTTTATAAATCTAGTGACTTAAATACTAAAAAAGTATTGGATCACTTATGTGATGTAGGAAAACAAGAAGCTAATAATTTTAATCAACAATATAATAATTCTAAAAATATAATACAAAGTGCTAGTAATCTTATAGGTAATAGTTTTAAGTCTAAAGAAGATATTGGAAATATCTTAGAAAATGTTAAATTAGAACAAAATATTTTTCAAAGATTATGGTATGTAGATGAAAATAAAAATTTAAATAACTATGAAGAAAATATTGTATTTGAAACAAGTAATAAGTTTGTTGATGAAATGTTTAAAGGGAAGTCAGGTATTACTGATGTTTTTACTTCTTCATATAATAATAAAAAAATAGTGTCTATTTATGCTCCTGTATATAGTAATAATATAGTTATTGGGGGAGTTGTTGGTGTATTTGAAATAAATAAAGTTCATAAAGATTTTCTATATAATGATGTTTTTGATGAACAAGCTTATGTTTTTACTATTGATAAAGATGGTAATATTATTCATAAGATAAGAAATAAAAATTCTTTATTTAGTGGTGATAACTACTTTACATTTTTAAATGATGAAGTCAGTTATTCTAAAGGAAGTTTTGAACAAGTTATTAAAGATTTAAATAGTAATAAGTCTAGTTTTATAACATATCAAAAAAATGGTGATGATAGAATGTCTTATTATACACCATTAGGTATTAATGATTGGTATATTTTTACGGTTATTACTACTGATTTTATTAATGAACAAACAAATGCTTTTAATACTATAACAATTACTTTAATTTTAAAATTAGTCTTTGTTTTAGCAATTATATTATATTTTATTATTAAATATTTTATTAAAACAAATAAGACAAATATTGAAATGAATAAAAAATTAGAAACGAGTAATAAAAAGATTGATATAGTTTTAAAACAGATTAGTGATCGTATTTTTGAATATGATATAGAAAATGATTCTATTGTCTTAGATGCTTGGAATGATTTTCCTAAAATTCTTTTAAATAATTTCTTATCTAATCTTCATAATTATAATTTTGTATGTAAAGAAGATGAAAAATTATTAAAAGAAAAGTTTTATTCTATTGGTATTCATAATAGAAAAGTAGAGTTTGATGCAAAGTTACCTTACATTAGTAAAGATTTTGATACTTGGTATCATATATCAATGATCTATGATGAAGAAAGTGGTCATGCTATTGGAACATTAAAAAATAGTACAAAGGAAATGCGAGAATATTTAGATTTACTACAAGATAATATGTTTAAGAATTCAATTTATTCTCATTCATTATTTATGTTTGCTGTTAATGTCAATTCTCGTAAAATTGTTATTTATCAAGAAAATGGTGAATATCATAATATTATTGATATGGATTATGAAGATTATTTAGGAAATGAATTACTTCAATATGTTCATAAAAAAGATAGAGAGAAAGTTATTAGATTCTTTGATTATCAAAATATATATAGTTTATATAATGATGATAAGAAGAGTAAGAAAATTGATTTTAGATTTAAAAATGAAGATTTAAAGGATTATAGATGGGTAAATACAAGAGTTCAATTTGAAAGAGAAAGTAATTATAATGAATTATTAATGATTGTTTATGCTTTAGATATTGATGAAGAAAAGAAGAAACAATTAGAAATTGAATTTTTAGCTCAAAGAGATGTCTTAACTGAAATCTATAATAGAAAAACATTTAATGAATTGGTTGATAAAAACATAAGTAATTTATTAAATAAAATAAGTTATAGTGCTTATATGATTTTAGACTTAGATAATTTTAAAGAAGTTAATGATAAGTTAGGACATAGTATTGGTGATAAAGTATTAAAAGATGTCGCTGATGTTTTAGAAGAAGTATTTGATGATAATGGTTATGTTGGTCGTTTTGGTGGCGATGAGTTTGTTGTCTTTATATATAATCAAAAATCTTATGCAGATATTGAAGATAAGTGTAATAAAACAATTGATATGATTAAAAATATGAATAAAAAATATACTGTATCTGCTTCAATTGGCGTTTGTTTTGTTACTCATGAAAAAAGTTATCAAGAATTATTTGTTAAAGCTGATAAAGCTTTATATCAAGTAAAAAATAGTGGTAAGAATAATTATCAAGTATTTTATGATGGATTAGAGAAATAAGGATCGTTATGATTCTTATTTTTTGTTATAATAAGAGAGGTGGTGATAAGAATGAATAAAATATTATTAGTTGAAGATGATTTAGATATTATTAATCATTTATCTTCTTTCTTAGAAAATGAAGGGTATTGTATTCATCAAACAGATGGACAAAAAAAAGCAATATCTTTAATAGAAAATAATAAATATGATCTTATTCTCTTAGATATTTCTTTAAAAGAAGGACATGGTTTTACTTTATATAATGAAATAAAAGCATATAAAGATATTCCTATTATTTTCTTAACTGCAAGTCATGATGAATTTAGTGTTGTTACAGGACTAAATTTAGGAGCTGATGATTATATTGAAAAACCATTTAAACCAAGAATCTTATTATCTAGAATACAAAATGTATTAAAAAGATATCAGAAAAAAGATAATATTTATAAATATAATAATATTGAATTAAATACAACAACAGGAAAGATATTTAAGAATAATCAAGAAGTATTCTTATCAGCTTTAGAATATAAACTTTTACTCATATTCTTTTCACATCCTCAAAAATTATTATCAAGAGATTTTTTAATTGAAGAAATTTGGAATATTACTGGTGAAGATGTTTCTGATAATACACTTTCAGTCTATATTAAAAGAATAAGAACAAAAATAGAAGATGATATTACTAATCCTATTATTATTAAAACAATAAGAGGATTAGGATATAAACTAGGTGATTAACATGATATATCTCATACTTATAAT
>CAZWXH010000019.1:0-23121 GCA_964637725.1 uncultured Coprobacillus sp.
ATTATTTATTTAGATACAACTCAAAAAATACCCATAAAATCAGTTCTTTTTAATATCATAGAATTTTCACCCTATATCATAAGATTTTGTATTTTTTCTTTTTGCATAAACATTTACAATGTATGTAAGAATAAAAAAAGGGAGGAAATTACGAAATGAAAAAAGTTCTATCATTATTATTATCGTGTGCGATGCTGTTATGTATGGGTATTGCACTTACTGGATGTGGTTCTGATGAAAAAGGATCTGAAGGTGGAGAAGCAACTGTTCATGTTTTCTATTACAACAATGCTGATACTTATATCTCAAGTGTAAGAGCTGTATTAAATAAACAATTGGAGGGTGCTGGAATTAAGTATCAAAACTATGATGGTAACAATAACCAAACAACTCAATCTGAACAAATTGACACTGCAATTACTAAGGGTGCAAAAGTATTGGTTGTTAATCTTGTTAACACAAAATCAGTAGATGCTGCTCAAGCGATTGTTGATAAAGCAAAAGCTAAAGACATCCCTGTTATCTTCTTCAACCGTGAAGTAGATAGTAGTGTAGTAAAAAGTTATGATAAATGTGCATTCATCGGTACAGATGCTGCTGAAGCTGGACATTTACAAGGACAAATGGTTGGAGAATTTTTATTAAAAGATTATGATAAATTTGATTTAAACAAAGATGGTAAAATTTCTTATGTTATGTTTAAAGGTGAAGAAGGAAATAACGAAGCAATCTATCGTACTCAATTTGGTGTTGAAGATGCTAATAAAGTATTAAAAGAAAAAGGTAAAGCTGAATTAGAATTCTATGATGCTAAAAACACTAACAAATACTTAGTTGATAAAGATGGTGCTTGGTCTTCAAAAGCTGCTCAAGAATATATGGATACTGCTCTTGCTTCATATAGTGAAGGAAACAAAAACATGATTGAGTTAGTTATTTGTAATAACGATGGTATGGCTGAAGGTGCTATTACTTCATTAAAAACTGCTGGATACAATACAGGTAGTGGTAAAACAATTCCAGTATTTGGTGTAGATGCAACTGCTTCTGCTATTGAATTAATTAAAGCTGGTTCTATGGCTGGAACTATTAAGCAAGATGCTGATGGTATGGCTAAAGCAATCACATTATTAGCTGGTAATGCTAATGGTGGTAAAGAATTAATGGATGGTACTAAAGACTACAATATCGATAAAGATGTTGCTAAAATCCGTATTCCATATGCAAAATATTTAGGAGAATAAGACTAATTAAAAGTAGGTGGGGCATTTTGGCAAGTCCAATGCCCCATTTCTCTTTGTAAAGGAGGAAAGTTATGAGCGAAGTATTATTAGAAATGAAAAATATTTCTAAAGAATTCCCTGGAGTTAAAGCTCTTGACGATGTTTCTTTAACAGTAAAAAGAGGAACAGTTCACGCCCTTATGGGTGAAAATGGAGCTGGAAAATCAACACTGATGAAATGTTTGTTTGGTATGTACGCCAAAGATTCGGGAACGATTATTCTCGAAGGTCAGGAAATAAATTTTAAGAACTCTAAAGATGCTTTAGAACATGGTGTTGCGATGGTGCATCAAGAATTAAATCAAGCCTTGAAGCGTAATGTCATGGATAATATATGGCTAGGGAGATATCCAACAAAGTTTAAGATTATGACATCTGAGTCAGTCATGTATAAAAATACCATGGAAATCTTTAAGGATTTAAATATTGATGTCAATCCTAAACGTATTATGAGTACAATGCCTGTATCAAGTAGGCAGATGGTTGAAATTGCAAAAGCTGTTTCGTATCATTCTCAAGTTATTGTATTTGATGAACCGACATCTTCTTTAAATGAACAAGAAGTAGAACATTTATTTAAAATTATTAATATGTTACGTGATCGTGGCTGTGGGATTGTTTATATTTCTCATAAGATGGAAGAAATCTTAAAGATTTCTGATGAAGTCACAATTATGCGTGATGGTAAATGGATTGCGACTGAAAATGCTAAAGATTTAACGATGGATAAAATCATTAAGTTAATGGTTGGTCGTGAATTAACAAATCGTTTTCCACCAAAAACAAACAAAATTGGTGATATTGTATTGAAGGTTGATAATTTAACTGGTGCATACAATCAAATCAAAGATGTTTCTTTTGATGTGAAAAAGGGTGAAATTATTGGGTTATCTGGTCTTGATGGATCGGGTAGAACAGAAGTTTTGGAGAGTATCTTTGGGATTAGAACTAGAAAAACTGGTACGATTACAATGAATGGTCAAAAGATTGAAAATAAGAATTCTCTTGATTCAATTAAAAATGGTTTTGCTTTATTGACTGAAGAAAGACGTGCAACAGGTATTTTCTCAATTTTAACAATTAAAGAAAATACTGTTATTTCTAATCTTAAGAGTTATATGAAACATGGACTTTATTTAGATAACAAACAAATGAAATATGATACGCAATGGGCGATTGGTGCATTAAGCATCAAGACACCTTCACAAGATACACAGATTCGTTCTTTATCTGGTGGAAATCAGCAAAAAGTTATCTTAGGTCGTTGGTTGTTAACGAGTCCAGAAGTATTATTGTTAGATGAGCCTACTCGTGGTATTGATGTAGGTGCAAAGTATGAAATTTATCAATTAATCATTGATTTAGCAAGTAAAGGAAAATCAGTTATTGTGGTTTCCTCAGAAATGCCTGAGTTGCTAGGTATCTGTGACCGTATTCTCGTTATGTCTGGTGGACGCTTGTCTGGTGAAGTCGATGCAGCGAAGACGACACAAGAAGAAATCATGCATCTTGCTACAAAATATGTATAAAGGGGAGTAAAAAATATGGAAAAATTATTTGGTGGTATAACTAGCAAAATAAATGATTTTAAAGCACTCAATCAACAAGATAAAATGGTCTATATTAAAGAATTACTAATTAACAATTCTTTGTATATATTCATGGTTATCGCAATTATTGGTATTCAAGTTGTTAACCCAACATTCTTGTCTAGTGCTTCTATTATCAATATCGTTTCATTATCAGCAGCCAATTTACCTATCGCATTGGGTATTGCAGGATGTATCGTATTAACTGGTACTGACTTATCTGCTGGTAGAATCGTTGGTTTAACAGCATGTATTTCAGCTGCTTTATTACAAGCAACTGGATATGCGAATAAAATGTTTGGGTTTGATACAATGCCCATCATTGTTGTTATATTAGCGGTTATTGCAATTGGTGCAATTGTTGGATTTGTTAATGGATTTTGTGTCGCAAAATTCAGTTTACATCCATTCATTGTGACTTTAGGAACTCAATTAATTGTTTATGGAACTTTGTTAATATTCTTAATGCAAGGTGACAACAATGGTCAAGCAATTTCCGGACTGGATATTGGCTTCACCAGTTTTGTTACGGGATCCATATTGACGATTGGTGATAGGGGTATACCGAACTTTGTTTGGTTTGCGATTCTTATTACAATCTTAATGTGGTTCATTTGGAACAAGACGAAGTTTGGTAAGAATATGTTCGCAGTTGGTTCAAATCCAGAAGCCGCAAATGTATCTGGAGTTAACGTAACAAGAACAATTATTTTAGTATTCGTTTTAGCAGGTATTATGTATGGATTGACTGGATTTATAGAATCTGCTAGAATTGGTTCTAACACTGCTGCTACAGGATTGAACTATGAATTAGATGCTATTGCTGCCTGCGTTATTGGTGGTGTATCATTCGTTGGTGGTATTGGTAAAATTCGTGGTGTTATTGTTGGGGTTGTGTTACTACGTATTATCTTTATTGGATTAACGTTCTTGAGTATTGATTCAAGTATGCAATATATTATTAAAGGTTTAATTATCTTAGTAGCGTGTGCATTAGATATGCGTAAATATTTAGTAAGGAAATAAAAAAATGGAAGAAAATAATAATCAAGAAAATCAAAATAAGAAAGTTAAGAACTGGGGCACTGGTGGTGGAATGTATCGCAGTGTAAAGGTTTCAGTGAAAACATTAAATTACGTGATTGGGATATTAATGGTTGTTTTGGTTGGCGTGATTATTTTTCTGGCATCAACTAGCCACTATGTTGTAGATTTTGAAATGAACGGCGGTGAAAGTATATCATCTTATAAGTGTAAATATGGTGATTATGTTCAGTTTGAAACTCCTTCTAAAACAGGATATACTTTCAATGGTTGGTTCGCAGACTCTGATTTAACAAAATCATGGGACGAAGAAAAAGACATTGTAGAAAAAAGTATGACTTTATATGCTTCGTGGGTAGCGAACGATATAAAAATAATGTTTGATTTAGATGGTGGAACCATTAATCAACAAAAGACATTAGATCCAATAGTAATTCCCTTTAATGAATCATATGGTGAGTTACCAACGCCTTTAAAAACAGGATATGTATTTAAAGGATGGCAATATAATGGCACATTTATTGACAATAATATGAAAGTCTCAATGAATGGTGAACATACTTTAAAGGCTATTTGGCAATAAAAAAGGTCGTGATTTTAAAAATCACAACCTTTTTTCTAAGCAATATTATTTGATAAAAGTTTTAATAAGACTTCGACTTGTTTGTTCATCATTGTTACAGAAACAAATTCGAAAGGTCCATGGTAATTAAATCCACCTGCACCTAAATTAGGACAAGGAAGTCCCATATATGTGAGATTTGCTCCATCAGTTCCACCTCTAATAGGAACAGCAACAGGCTCTATGTTACATTGTTTTAATGCTTCCATCGCATTATCAACAATGTACATGTTTTTTAAAATGTGTTCTTTCATGTTAAGATATGTTTGATCAATTTTTACATGAATAATTTCATAGCCATATTTTTCATTTAGGAACTTAGCAATGCGTTGAAAATCATCGCATTGTTTTTTTGCTTTATCAAGATCATGATTACGGATGATATATTCCATTTCGGTTCTTTCACAAGCACCGTGAATGTTTAATAGGTGATTAAAGCCTTCGTATCCTTCTGTAGACTCTGGTCTAGCATGAATAGGTAATAGTGAGTCAAACTCATAAGCAACGCGAATAGAGTTAACCATAGCGTTTTTAGCACTACCTGGATGAATGCTTTTTCCAGTCACTTCTACAATTGCACTAAAGGCATTGAAATTTTCGTATTCTACTTCGCTTATATCGCCACCATCAATTGTATATCCATAATCAGCGTTAAAGTATTTAACATCAAAGTTTTCAGTACCTCTCCCTACTTCTTCATCAGGTGTAAAAGCAATTTGAATATCGTTGTGTTTAAACTCAGGATGAGTTAAAACATATTCTGCCATTTGCATGATAATCGCAACACCAGCTTTATCATCAGCTCCTAATAAAGTTGTTCCATCAGTTGTAATTAAATCATGAGACAATAGTTTTAATAAATCTGGAAACTCAATAGGATCTAATCTCAAATTTTTCTCTTTATTCAAAGTGATGATATCACCTTGATAATTTTGAATGATCTGTGGTTTGATATCCTTACCAGAAGCATCTGGTGATGTATCCATATGAGCAATAAAACCAATGACATGTCCTTGGTTATTATTGTTAGATGGTATTGTTCCATAAACAATACCATGGTTATCTAACTTGGCATTTTCTATGCCAATTGATTTCATTTCTTCAACAAGGTATTTTCCTAATTCTAATTGTTTCATAGAAGAAGGAGCAGTATCTGATTTAGGATCAGATTGTGTGTCAAAACTTACATATTTTAAAAATCTGTCTTGTATATTCATAAGAATCCTCTCTTTCTTTTTATTATTATACATGGATTATATAGAATAATCTATGATATAATAGAAAAGAAATGAGGAGGGATATCATGAATAAAACAATAGAAGAGATATTTAACAGAAAATCAGTGCGTATGTATAGTGATGAGATCATTACTGATGAAGAAAAGCAATTGATTTTGCAGTCTGCCCTGCAGGCTCCAACAGCGGGGAATATGGCACTATATTCAATAATAGATGTACAAGATCCTATGTTAAAAGAGGAACTCGCAAAAAGATGTGATAATCAACCTTTTATTGCCAAGGCCCCATTGGTTCTTATCTTTTTAGCGGATTATCAAAAATGGTTTGATATGTTTAATATTTATACACCAGGTGTTCCTAAATTAGAAGAGTCGGACTTGTTTTTAGCAGCTCAAGATTGTATTATTGCAGCTCAAAATACTGTTGTTGCAGCTGAGTCTATGGGAATTGGATCATGCTATATTGGTGACATTCTAGAAAACTTTGAGGAAAATCAAAAGTTACTGAATTTACCGAAGTATGCTGTTCCATTTGTTATGGTGGTATTTGGTAGACCAACAAAGCAACAAAAGGATCGTCAAAAACCAAAACGTTTTGATTTGACTGATATTGTTCATGTTGATCAATATCATCAAAAGAGCATTGAAGAAACAAAAGATATGTTTAAAAGACAATCAAATAAAAATGAAGAACAATTAGGTCAATACATTGAAGCCTTCGCAAAAAGAAAGTTCTTTGCAGAATTTAGAGATGAAATGAATCGTTCTTCACGAGCAATCTTAAAACATTGGATAAAATAAAAGTCGCATTTGCGACTTTTTACTTTTCTATGTCTTTTTTTATTGAAACATCGGTTACTTCTATATGTTTTCGATATAAGGAAATGTTAACCATACGACTTCCAACAGCATATATCAATGCCATACTTGGAACCGCAATTAATAAACCAAAGAAACCAAATAAGTTACCAAATATTACTAATGATATTAATACATATAAACCGGAAATTCCAACGGCTCCACCAACAACACGAGGATATATGAGGTTCGCTTCAAATTGTTGAATAATCACAAAACAAATTGTGAAGATAATTGCTTGAGTAGGCTCAACTGCTAATACTAAGATAAAGCCTATCGCAAATCCAACAAAGCCTCCAAACATTGGAACTAAAGATGCAAATCCTATTATAAATGCAATTAATTCAGGAAATGGTAAACCAGCGATTCTAAAGCCAACATACATCAAACCAGTAAGAATACAACATTCTAATAATTGACCTGAAACAAATCCATTAAAGTAATGGTTAGCTTCTGCTCCAATATCAAATATAGAAAGAGATCTTTTATATCCAACAAAGAAAGTTACCACTTTCTTTAATTGCCTTAAATGAGTTTCTTTATTCGCTAGTAAATAAAGTGACATGATAAATGAAGTAATGACATTGATAAAGAAACCAAATAAACCAAAAGATTGGAAAAGAAGGTTAATACCAGCATTACCAATAAAATCACTACTCTTAGATAAGAAACTATTTAAATCAAGATTCATTAAAGCTTGTTGAATAGATTCATAGTTAATCGCATAATTAACATTAAAACTGGCTAAAGTATCATTAAGTAAAGTAACGATACGATTGGCATAATTAAAGATATTTGTAATAATCAAACTAATACTTTCACCAAGTCTTGGAATGATGAATGAAGAAAATAAAGCAATAATAATTAATGCAAGTAATAAAGTAGAAACCATAGAAAGACCTCTTAAGAGTCCTTTCTTTTTTATCTTCTTACCATAAAAGTGTTCAATCTTTTTCATTGGGATATTTAATATAAATGCAATAATAATAGCAATATATAAAGGGGTTGCTATTGAAAGAGTATATCCCACTGTTGAAAAGACAGTTTCGTAATTAAATACTAGGAATGCTAAGACAATAGCATAGGTTATATAAAGCATAATTTTATTGTTTTTAACTATATGCGTTTTATCAATCATTTTATCACCTCTTAATCCTTTTAATCATAACATATTTTAAGAAAAAAGGGTAGACATTGTTCTTGATGACAAAACATGTTAAAATAAGACAATAAGGGGGTATATTATGTCAAAATTAACAAGAAACGCAAAGTTTTTCATCTTTTCGTTCTTTCTACTTATCTTTATTGTTGGGGGTATTGTTGCAGTTCAAATGATATATCCTAGTGAAGAAAATAATAAACCAAAGGATACTAAGGATGATTATTCAATTGCTTTAGTCAGTGAAAATCAAAGTCTTCTTTCGACTTATATTGATCCGATTTCTACTGAAAAATCATCGGAGAGTTATACTGAATGTAAAGTTGAAATTAAAAAAGATACAAAGATAGGAGATTTTACTCTATCTAAAGATCAAACTTTTATAAAATATATTCAACTCATTGGACCTAATGGGACAGATATCCTTACAAAGAAGTCTAATCAAATTATTACACATAATGCTTATTCAATGTTATTAGTTGGAGATATCCAAGAGAAAACAAATAAAAAGACACAAGAAAAAACATATGAAGTCGTGAATGCGCGTATTACTTATGATAGAATACCACTTGTTTTATTAAGTAATGAAAACAGTGTTTGTCTTTCTAATAAAGCAAAATCAAAAGAAAAGTTTGTCAATCTTAATGAGTTTAAAAGTGCTTTAGAAGATGTAAGTAAACGTGGAGAAATGATAAGCTGGTAAAAAAACAGAACGCTAAGTTCTGTTTTCTATTACTTTATTCTATTAAATACAAGATTATATTCTTGGCTTAATGTATCATCATAACAAAATCCATCAATATTCAATGCTTTTAATTCAGCAAGAGTTTTTATTTCTTTAAGAATCATCTGATTTAACATTTGACCTCTGGCTTTTTTTATTATCATAGCACTTCTTTTTATTTTATCATTGGTTGTTTCAATAAAGTCAATGAAATAAAGATGGGGATGATGAATCATGGATGTAAATTCTTTAGAAGCTAAAGAAACAATAAAGTCTTCTTTTTCAAAGTATTGATAAAGAGGAGTATACCAATATTCATAGAGAGAGACTTGAGACAATTTCATTGTCATATCTAAACGATAAGGAGATATTTCAGTGTTGTATTTTAAGACGCCGTAATAGGCAGACATGATGCATAGATGTTGATCTAAGTAATTGATATGTTTTTGATATTCTTTTATATCTAATTGTTGAAAAACAGTTCCTTGGTATAAAGACAAAGCAGGATATGTATCTTGTTTCTGATGATAATAGTCATAGACTTGTAATGCTTGTTTATATGATATTTTCATAGTTTCACAAAGACCTTCATCGTTGTATTTTTGGAGTATTGAATAAAGATATTGATTTTCATTAGGGAAAATCAAAGATGTTTTATTAAAATTATAATCTTTATATTTCATGGTTTTACTAGGAGCTATAATGATTTTCATGTGATCACCTCGATATTATTATAACTTCAATTCGTAAAGTAGACAACACTAATTAAAATATATAAAAAGGCTAGGGGAGCAACCCTTAAACATGAAGTAATTAAAACTATATATTATCTAAAGATATAACATAAGGCAAAAATTTATCATCAAAATAGATTTTAATCTTATGTTTACAATTTGAAAAATTACAGACAATAAATTTGTTATAGTCAAAACTATCAATAAAAAATTTTATATCAAGTTATACCAAAATATGCTGAGTTATGCGGACTTATTACAAGTTATAAAACTCTTAAATATGTTGACATTGTGCAACATATTTAAGTATAATAATGATGTCAAAGATGACAACAGTTAAAAAAAGATCAAATTTTATTTCTATATTAGAAGTTTATGTATTCTTGATTTTAATATGGGAATAAGAAAAAGGGAGAGAGTTTCTGAGACTCTTCCCTTTTTGCTTTTAGAGGATGACAACAGTTAATACTCAACCAATAGGCGATCAACCTAGAGGTGCAATCATTTATTAGTCTAAGACTTTTTTAATGATTACAAGAATTATAATAAGAATAGTTAGATATTCCATTATATGTATTCCCCTTTCTTATCTGTTGGCATCCTCACTTTCAGGTATTGCCATCAAATTCAAAACGTCATCCTCCTATTAAATTGTTTGTGAATATCACTAGTGTTACGGTTACACCAACGACTCCGTATGTCGCATGGAATACATATCCAAGGACTATTATATACTAATATAAATACAGTAGATTTTGGAAATTTCTATATAAACTTGTTGTTCCTATTTGATTTCTCACTTATTAGATTATTACAACAAAATTCATGTGATTATAAGATTTATAGACAAACTAATTAAGTTTATGGATGATTTTGGTACTTTACGAATTGAAGTATTTATAAAGTAAAACTTATATTGAGAAAAGAAATATGATATAATCGTGAATGGGTGAATAAAATGAACAGTATAATTATAAATAAAATATTAATGCATATGTTAGACTTTGAACATCGTAAGATATTTCATTCTACTGCATTTGTAGATTTAAATGAAACGACACAGGAGTATTATCATAAAAAGGTTGAAAAGGCTTTAACATCAAGCACTATGAAAGAATTAACAGTAGGTTCTATGCATGAATTCGTGTTAAGAAGTGATAAGATGTTAGAGAGTGATGAAGAGTTTATTAGACAAGCTTCTGAGATTACTGATAAGTTGTTTACACTTGGGGCAGTGATTGAAGAGATGCCCAATTGTAATGTTATGTTTGTTGATTGTTTTAAAGATGGTGAAAAATACATAGCTGTTTTAAAGTTAAACTATCGTACGATCCCTATGAGTATTGTTGAAGATGGAATTGTAAGAATCACAAAGCAACAAGTTTTACCAATGATGGGTTCATCTGTTGAAGAAGCTATTATTGTTAATACTCAGACTAAACAATTATATTTAATTGAGAAGAGATACTTAATAGATGGAAAGAGTGATTTTTATTTAAATTCTCAATGGATTAAGGGTGAAGAAAAGTTAACTGATAAACAAAAGATTTCAACAATGAAAAAAGTCATCAAGAAGTTAGATGATATTTATAATGTAAATGATGGTAAAGCACTTCCTTTAATGAAACAAGAGATTCAAGATAAAGTAGAAATGAATCTACCTGTAAAACCTTTAGAGATTGTAAAAAAGGTTTTAGAGAAAGATTATCAAGCGCAAGAAGAAAGTGAAGTCATGATGAAGGATTTAGGAATTGATGAAGAAGAACAGATTTATAGTATGATGGGTGCTATGGATATGTGTAAACTTGTTTTGGATGATGATATTGTTGTCAATCTACCAGTTGAAGAGTATTTATCAGGTAATCATATAGAGAAAAGAAAGCAAGAAGATGGAAGTTATTCTATTATTCTAAAGGATATTAGTGAAGTTATAGTGAAGTAGAGTCGAGGACTCTACTTTTTTGTATTAATTTATATTTTTTATTAATTCAATAGTTAATGCTTTTTTTGAAAGGGTATTGTATAATTAAACTATATATAGAAAGGGGTTGTAAGAAATGTTAGATAACTTTTTAATTCAACTTTTTCATGAGGGTAACTGTTTAGAGATGTACAAAGTATTTGGTGCCCATTTTGAAAAACTTGATGGCGAAAAAGGAGTACGTTTCACAGTATATGCTCCAAATGCTAGAAGTGTCCAAATTGTAGGTGATTTCAATGAGTGGAATGGTGAAGAACATTATATGGAAAGATATAATGATGGAGGTATATTTACTTTATTTATTCCACATATGCAACAGTATGATACATATAAATATCGTATTGAAACACCTAATGGCTCAATCGTCGATAGAGCTGACCCCTATGCATTCTTTAGTGAACTTCGTCCAGCGACTGCATCTAAGGTTTATGATATTGATGGGTTTAAGTGGGCAGATAAGAGATGGCTTAACAAAAGAACAAAGAATTTTGATAAGGTATTAAACATCTATGAAGCAAACATAGGTTCATGGAAGATGAAAAAGGATTTTACTGATGAAGAAGATGGAGAATTCTATAGTTATGAAGAAATGATTGATGAGATTATTCCTTATGTTGTAGATAATGGATTTTCTCATATAGAACTCATGCCTCTTATTGAATATCCTTTTGATGGTTCATGGGGTTATCAAGCAACTGGTTATTTTAGTGCGACAAGTCGTTATGGCAATCCAAAACAGTTGATGGCTTTTATTAATGCATGTCATAAGAATAATATAGGAGTGATTATGGATTTCGTGCCTGCTCACTTTGTTAAAGATGGACATGGATTGTATAAGTTTGATGGTGGTTTTGTGTATGAGTATCCTGATATTAATTTAAGATATACAGAATGGGATAGTTGTTATTTTGATTTAGGAAGAGAAGAGGTTCGTAGCTTCTTAATGTCATCTGTTCATTTTTGGGCAGAATACTTCCATTGTGATGGAATTCGTTTTGATGCAGTCAGTAACCTGATCTATTGGAAAGGTTCTAAAGAACGAGGCGTTAATGATGGGGCAATTGAATTCATGAAACGTATGAATTCTCATATGAATGGATTATTTCCAGGAGTTATGTTGATTGCTGAAGATTCAACAGATTATCCTAATGTTACCAAAGCTCCACATGCTGGTGGACTTGGCTTTGATTATAAGTGGGATTTAGGGTGGATGAATGATACTCTTGCATATTTTAAAAGAGATCCTATTTATCGTCAAAATCCTGATTTTCATAATAAATTAACATTCTCAATGATGTATTTTTATAGAGAAAATTATATTTTACCATTATCTCATGATGAAGTGGTTCATAGTAAAGGAACTATTCTTGATAAGATGTGGGGAAATAATGATCAGAAATTTGCGCAATGTAAGACATTATATCTTTATATGATGACACATCCTGGAAAGAAATTAAACTTTATGGGAAATGAATTAGCAGAATATAAAGAATGGGATGAAAAGAAAGCTTTAGGTTGGGTATTATTAGATTATCCTCAACATGATTCTTTCCATAATTATTTTAGTGATTTGAATCATTTGGTTTCTAAGCACCCAGCTTTACATGAATATGACTTTTATCCAGAAGGATTTGAATGGTTGGTTGTTGATGATACAGCACAAAGTGTCTTTGCATATGCAAGATATGCGCCTAATGGTGAAGTACTTATTTGTGTAATGAACTTTATAGGGAATACTCATAATGGGTATCATATTCCAGTTCCAGTAGAAGGAACTTATAAAGAAATAATAAACACTGATACGGATTGTTATACAGGTGGTAATTATATCAATAAAAAAGCATTACAATCACAGAAAATACACGCTGTAAACAAAGAAAATTCAATTATGGTTGACATTGCACCGTTTTCGGGTATGATATTTGAATTGAAAAGAAAATAAGGGGAGATTTTGTTTATGTTTAAGAATAAAGAAGAATTTAAGTATGAATTTTCAAGAAGAATTATTGAGTTATATGGGAGAACAGTAGAAGAATCTCATGTGACTGAAAAATTTATGGTTCTTGAAACAATGGTAAGAGATTATGCTTCAGTGAATTGGGCAATGACTAAAATGGCAACTCGAACTAATTATCAAAAACAAGTTCATTATTTTTCAATGGAATTTCTTATTGGAAGATTGTTAGTTAACAATATGATGAATCTAGGTATTTATGATATCGCAAAAGATGGTCTTTTAGATTACAATATTAATATTCACGAATTAGAAGAATTAGAATCAGATCCTGGTCTAGGTAATGGAGGATTAGGAAGATTAGCTGCTTGTTTTATGGATTCTTTGGCTTCACTTTCATATCCAGCATTTGGTAATACAATTCGTTATGAGTATGGATTATTTAAACAAAAAATTGAAAATGGATATCAAGTAGAAGTTCCTGATCAATGGTTAAGACTTGGAAATATGTGGGAAGTAAGAAAACCAAAACATGCTGTTGATGTTAAATTTTGGGGACATGTTGTTTGGAATGAAGAAACTGGGAAATGGGATCATAAAGATGCCGAATGTGTACTAGCGGTTCCTTATGATATGCCTATTGTTGGTAATGATACAACAGTCACAAATACGCTTCGTTTATGGCATGCTGAACCAAGTGATCAAATTCCATCAAATAAAGATTTTAGACAATATGCTCAAGAAGTTAGAGATATTTGTCAAACATTATATCCAGATGATTCAACTCTAGCTGGACGTACATTACGTTTAAAACAACAATATTTCTTTGTATCTGCTGGAATTAGAGCAATTATTAGAAGTCATTTAAGAGTTTATCCATCATTAGCTAACTTTCATGAAAAGAATGTTATTCAATTAAATGATACACATCCTGTTTTAGCAATTCCTGAATTAATGAGAATTCTTATTGATGAGTACGGAATGGAATGGGATGAAGCTTGGCATATTGTTTCTCATACATGTGCATATACAAACCATACTATTTTAGCAGAAGCTCTTGAAAAATGGCCAGTCTCAACTATGGAAGCTTTATTACCAAGAATCTATCAAATTATTGAAGAAATTAATCGTAGATTTATTGGTTATGTGAAACAAATGAGTGATCATGATGATGATTTATTAAATAGAGTTATGATTATTAAAGATGGTCAAGTTCATATGGCACACCTTGCGATTGCGGGAAGCTTTAGTGTTAATGGTGTAGCAAGATTGCATAGTCAAATTTTAAAGGAACAAGAAATGAAAGACTTTAATTTCTTATATCCTCATAAATTCAACAATAAAACAAATGGGATTACACATCGTAGATGGTTAGCTTATTCCAATCCAGAACTTTCATCTTTATTAGATGAAACGATTGGTCATGATTGGATGAAGCATCCTGAAGAATTAGAAAAGTTAATGAACTATGTTGATGATTCAATTGTTCAAGGAAAATTCTATAATGTGAAACAACAAAGAAAACAAGTTTTAGCAGATTATATTTATAAAAACAATGGTATTCAAATAGATACAAATAGTATCTTTGATATTCAAGTCAAAAGATTACATGCTTATAAACGTCAATTATTAAACGTTTTACACATTATTTACTTATATCAAGAAATGAAATCAAATCCAGAGTTTAGAATCTATCCAAGAACATTTATTTTTGGAGCGAAAGCAGCACCAGCATATTACTTTGCGAAAAAAGTTATTAAGTTAATCACAAGTGTTGCTGATATTGTTAACAATGATCCTGAAACAAAAGATTACTTAAAAGTTGTTTTCCTAGAAAACTATGGTGTTACTTTAGCTGAAAAGATTATGCCTGCTGCCGATGTTTCAGAACAAATTTCGACTGCTGGTAAAGAAGCAAGTGGGACTGGTAATATGAAGTTCATGATGAACGGAGCAGTTACTGTTGGAACACTTGATGGTGCAAATGTAGAAATGGCTGAACAAGTTGGAGATGATAACATTGTTATCTTTGGTTTAAAAGATAATGAAGTTAATGAATTAAGAAGACATGGTCAATATAATGCATGGGATTATTATAATAATAATCCACATATTAAACGTGTTGTAGATTCTTTAGTAGATGGAACTTTCCATGACTCTAGAGAAGAATTTAGAATGATTTTTGATGAATTAATGAATAGAAATGATGAATATTTCTTATTTGCTGATTTTGAAGCTTATTTAAAAGCACAAGCAGATATTAATTCATATTATAAAGATCGTGCAACATGGTCTAAGATGTGTTTAGTTAATATCGCAAAATCTGGATATTTCTCTTCAGATAGAACGATTGAAGATTATGTATCTGATATTTGGAAATTGGAAAGAGTAAAAAGATAGATTAAAGTAAAAACCATCTTCCTTAATTGGAGATGGTTTTTTGTTTGGAGAGAATCTACTTTGAAAGTTTACTATAAAATATTTTATAATAAATTATAGGAATGAATCGATAAAAATTGTTTTTGATTTTCTTTTGTGTGACAAACTTTGATAGTTTTTTATTATGAAATATGCTATACTAAGTTCGATAGAGAAATCGATATTTTCTCGCTTTTTTGGCTTTAAGAAAGGAAGGCATCTATGGAAGAAAATGCAATTCGTATGAAAGCTTATGCGATTAACTTTAATCAAGTAAAAGTCTATCTTTCAAAGAATTATTATAATGGAAGTAGTTGTAAGTTTTATTTAAAGGATTTAGATACAGATGAATTGGTATTATTGAGTGGTGATTCTTTAAATAGTGATCACAACAAAGACTATCAAGAATATATTTTTCATGTTTCTTTTACAATGGGGAAAGTGTATAAGATTTTTGATGCTTATGGATTATCTTGTTTCTTAGATTTTTCTAGGTTATCAATGTGTAAGGAGTTTGATGATTTATACTTTTATGATGGTAATGACTTAGGGAGTCATTACACTAAAGAAAAAACATCTTTTAAAGTATGGGCGCCACTTGCGACTTCTGTAATTTTAAAAGTAATTAAAGATGGAAAACCTTCGCTTTATCCAATGGAAAGAGAATTGAAGGGAGTTTATCATTATGAAGTTCATGATGATATAGATGGAGCAAGATATTATTATTTAATTAGACATGCTGGTGTTTATGAACTGGCTTTAGATCCTTATGCTTATTCTTCACGTTCTAATGGGCGTACTAGCCTTGTGGTTGATTTGGATAAGATTAAACATATCGATTATCAATTACCACCTTTACTTCATAAAACAGATGCTATTATTTACGAAACAAGTGTTAGAGATTATTCAATGGCGTCTTCTAGTGGTATGGAGAACAAAGGAAAGTTTATTGCTTTTTGTGAAGAAGGAACAGCCACTGATAGTGGTGTTTCAACAGGATTAGATTATTTAACTGACTTAGGAATTACCCATCTTCAGTTAATGCCTATTAATGATTTTGCGACAGTCGATGAAAAAAATCCTTTGGAATTATATAATTGGGGATATGATCCAGCTCAATATAATGTAACTGAAGGAAGTTATGTGAGCGATCCTGATGATCCTTATAAACGTATTACTGAAGCAAAAGCAATGATAGATTCATTACATCTAAGAGGTATTAGAGTTGTTTTAGATGTTGTCTATAATCATATGCATGATATTAATAATAATGCGTTAGAGAAAACTGTTCCTCACTATTTCTTTAGAAGATATGAGGATGGAAGTTTATCAAATGGATCATGGTGTGGTAATGATTTAAATACGACTGCTAAAATGTGTAGAAAGTATGTTTTAGATATGTGTCGAAGATGGCAAGAATTATATCAAATCGATGGATATCGTTTTGACTTAATGGGGCTTATTGATGTTGATACTATGAAATTGATTGATGCTCAAGCTAAAGAAATTGATCCTTCTTTTATGATATATGGAGAAGGTTGGAATATGATGACTGCCATTAGTGAGGAAAAACGAACAACAATTCAAAATAATCGCAATACTCCTCATATTGGTTTCTTTAATGATTTTTATAGAGATACTTTAAGAGGAACAAATCAAATGGAATCTAAAGGGTATTTCTCAGGTGATACTTATATGACTAATGATGCCATTAAAGCATTGTGTAATCTAGAAATGTTTGATAATATTTCTCAATCTATTAATTATGTGGAATGTCATGATAATGCAACTTGTTTTGATAAGCTAGTCATATCTAATTATGATGAAGATGAAGATACAAGAAAGAAAAGATTGAGATTAATATTAGCGGGAGTTATTCTTGCTCAAGGTGTGCCTTTTATTCACAGTGGACAAGAGTTCTTTAGGACAAAATTTGGTCAACACAATACTTATAATGCAGGTGATCAAGTGAATGCTCTTGATTGGAGTCAAAGAGACTTTGAAATGGAAACAGTGGAATTTGTGAAGTTTTTGATTCGTTTAAGAAAAAATAATCCTTGTTTTCGATATGATGACTATGCTATGATACGTGAACATATCCAGATGAATAATATATCTCATAGAATGATTGAATATTCATTACATCAAGATAGTGGTGATTATGAGGATATTATTGTTTATTTAAATGCTTCGAATGATGCTATTGAGGTTGAAGTCAAAGAAGGGTTTAAGATTTTATATCATAGTGAAAAAGAAAAAATAAATGAACAAAAGTTAATGATAACTGGTATTACAATCGCAATATTAGTAAGATAGGAGTTTTTATGAAATTAATTGTTGGTTTAGGAAACCCTACAAAAGAATATGAGAATACAAGACATAATGTTGGTTTTATGGTTATGGATAGATTGTCTGATGTTTTTAATGTTTCTATTACGACAAAGAAATTTAAAGGTGAATATGTGAAGTTTAAGTATAAGGGTGAGGATATCATCTTACTTAAACCAATGACATATATGAATTTATCTGGTGAATCAGTGATTCAAGTTATGAATTATTTTAAGATTGATATTGATGATGTTTTGATTATATATGATGATTTAGATATGCCTGTAGGAAAGCTTCGTTTAAGAGAGAATGGAAGTGCAGGAGGACATAATGGAATCAAGAGTATAATTGCTCATGTTGGTTCTCAATCGTTTAAACGCGTTCGTGTAGGGATTGATAAGCATCCTCGTATTAAGGTTGTTGACTATGTGCTTGGACACTTTAATAAGGATGAACAAGGACTTATTGATGAAGGTATAGAAAATGCTGTAAAAGCAGTTGAGTTATATTTAGATAAAGGATTTAATGCTGCTATGAACAGTTATAATTAGGAGAAGAAGATGCAAAAGATTATTCATATTTTAAAAAATAATCCAGCATATCTTGCTTTACTTAAAGGTCAAGGCGAGATTGTTGTATCGCACGCTAGTGATGAGGCTAAACTCATCGCTAGTGCTTTTTTCAGTTCACCTCGAACAATGGTTATAGTCAAAGATAACTTATATCAAGCACAACTCTTATATCAAGAACTTTATCCTTTAATGAATGGAAAAATAGTGTTTTTTCCAAGTGATGAATCATTACGAGTAGAAGTCTTAGCTTCTTCACAGGAACTTGTAGGGGAAAGAATTAATGCTATGGCATCACTTTGTCAATCACATCCTCAAGTTGTGATTTGTCATACCCACAGTCTTATTCGTTATCTTCCTAATAAGGAATTGTTTATTGAGAATTCTATAACTTTGAATGTTGGGACAATTATTGAACCATTAAAACTAAGAGAGAAATTAATTCATAGTGGTTATCAAATGATTCAAAGAGTAGATGAACCTTTCTATTATTCAAAGCGTGGGGGAGTCATAGATGTTTATTCTATTCAATATGATAATCCTATCCGTATTGAGTTTTTTGATGATGAAATTGAAAGTATGCGTTTCTTTGATAAAGATACACAAAGATCATTAGAACCTTTAAAAGAAGTAACGATTCTACCGGCAACGGATTTATTATATGATGATAAAGAAATAGATCAAGTTATAGATAAAATAATTGATTTAAAAAACAATACCAATAGTGAAGAATTTCAAGATGAATTAGAAGAAGATATATCAATTGATATTGAATCTTTAAAGATTCATGATTATTCATCAAGAATGTATCAATATATGAGTTTGTTTCAATCATCAACAAACTTATTATCTTATTTTGATGATGTTCTTTTTATGACATCTAGTCAAAGTAAAATTGTTTCTACTTATAATCAATATGTAGAAGAAACATTCTTTTATACACAAGAACTTCAATCGATTGGTAAAATGGTTAAAGGATTAGATCTTTATCATGATATCAACACATTAATAAAGAATAGACAAATTGATTTCCTTGATTTTAGAGATAATGATTCACAAATCCCATTTATGACAAGAGAAGTTCAATTATCAATGTTAAATGAAACACAATTAGTTCAACAATTAAAAGACTATATTATTCAAAATAAAGTCTTAATGTGTTTAGATAATTCTCATCAAATAGAAATGATGATTGATTTATTAGAAAACAATCATATGTCTTATACAATGGTTGGAAATGATGAAAAGATATATGAAGGTATTAATATATATCTGGGTAATCTTAAAACTGGTGTAGAGTTTTATGATGAACATGTTGTTTTATTAACTGAAGCAGAATTATTTAAAGTCTCTTCGCAAAAGAAGAGAGGATATATTAAATATAAAGATGCTAAGGTTATTAATGATTATACAGAGTTAAATGTTGGTGATTATGTTGTTCATGATGCTAATGGAATTGGCCAATATATGGGAATTAAAACAATAGAGTCTAAAGGTGTCCTCAAGGATTATCTTTATGTTGCTTATAAGGGCAATGATACATTATATATTCCAGTAGAGAATTTTAAATTGGTGAGAAAGTATGCTTCTAGAGATGGAAAAGCACCAAAGATTCATTCTTTAAATGGTACTGAATGGCAAAAGACGAAACAAAGAGTAAGAAGTAAAGTTGATGATTTAGCAGACCAATTAATAGAATTATATGCTCAAAGAATGAAACAAGAAGGTTTTGCATATCCTCAAGATGATGCTATGCAAATTCAATTTGAAGAGTGCTTTGGATATGATTTAACACCTGATCAAAGTGATGCAGTCAAAGAGATTAAAGAAGATATGATGTTACCAAGACCAATGGATAGACTTTTATGTGGTGATGTTGGTTTTGGTAAGACCGAAGTTGCCCTGCGTGCTAGCTTTAAAGCAATTCTTGCCAATAAACAGGTTGCTTTTCTATGTCCTACAACAATTCTTTCTTCACAACATTATCATACAATGGTGAAAAGATTTGAAAGTTTTCCCGTTAATATTGCTTTGCTTAATCGTTTTACAACGACCAAAGAGAAAAATGTTATTTTAAAAGATTTAAAGGCAGGTAAGATTGATTTAATTGTCGGAACTCATCGCATTCTTTCTAAAGATATAGAGTTTAAGGACTTAGGTTTATTGTGTATTGATGAAGAACAACGTTTTGGAGTTAAACAAAAAGAACAAATCAAAGAGATTAGAAAAACGATTGATGTTTTAACCTTAACAGCAACCCCTATTCCTAGAACTTTACAGATGTCATTGATGGGGATTAGAGGATTATCACAAATAGAAACACCGCCCCTTAATCGTCTACCTGTTCAAACATACGTTATGGAAAAAAATGAACAGTTAATCAGACAAGTTATTGAAAGAGAACTCGGTAGAAATGGTCAAGTGTTCTATCTTTATAATAAAACTTCTAATATTGATTCAGTGGCTAATAACATTGCCCGTATGATTCCTAATGCAAAAGTTGGTGTTGGACATGGGAAGATGACGAGAACCCAATTAGAAGATGTTATGCAAGCATTTACTGATAGGGAATATAATGTTTTGGTATGTACAACAATTATTGAAACAGGTATAGATATTCCTAATGCAAATACGATTATTATTGAAGATGCTGATAAGTTTGGCTTGTCACAACTTTATCAAATCAAAGGACGTGTTGGTAGAAGTGAAAGAATGGCTTATGCTTACTTGTTGTATGCGAAAAACAAACAAATGAAAGAAGAAGCAACAAAACGTTTAAAGGCCATCAAAGAATTCGCTCAATTAGGAAGTGGATATAAGATTGCTATGCGTGATTTAAGTATTCGTGGTAGTGGAGATATTCTTGGTGGTGAACAAGCTGGGTTTATTGATAGTGTCGGATTTGATATGTATATGAAGATTTTACAAGAAGCTATTGATGAAAAGACTGGTGAAAAGAAAGAAGAAAAAGAAGTTCCAACACAAAACATTAGTGTTGAAGGTTATATTCCAGAGAAATATGTCGAGAGTGATATAGAAAAATTAAATCTTTATCAACGTATATATAAAGCTCAACATTTAACTCATATGAATTCATTAGAAAAGGAACTGAAGGATTTATATGGAACATTACCAAGAGAAGTTCAAAACATTGTTATGAAACGTAAATATGAGATTTTATGTACGGAACCATTTATTGATTCAGTAAAAGAGGTAGAATCAAGAATTCAATTGATGTTGACTCAAGAGTTTTCTGATAAGGTAGAAGGCGATAAGTTATTTGAACTTGTGAACAGATTATTTAAGAATGCAAAGTTTAAATATATGAAGAAAGAGATCGTTATCTTCATACCGACAGATGGTCAATGGTTACCATACATGTTAGAATTATTAAATGAATTAAAAAGAATTAATACAAACTAAAAAGGCCTTCTAGGCCTTTTATTGTTGATAGTTATCAAGTATTTCTTCTATGTTAATACCAAGTTTAAATCCCAGTGAGAAGTAATCATCAATTGTATTTTGATAATCTTCACTAGAATAATGACTTTGAACTTTTAATACAGAATGATAAATTTTAAAGAATAAAGAATAGATATCTACTGATAAAGGAAGTTCAGTATGATTTTTAATAGAATCAATTCTCAGTTCATAACCAATTGACATTAACATTGTGAGTCCTTCAATATAGTGCTCTAATAATTTATTATGGTTTACGGGTTCTTCTTTTTCCCAAAACAAATAACAACGCGAGTACTGAGAAACTTCTGACAAGTCATAAAGAAATGCAAGTATCTTTTGATTTAATCTTTTGACATTTAAGACTTCGTTTTTGGTTGCTTGAAGTTCCTTGTTTAAGTATACTTGATATAATTTTGAAACATCATTCATAGTCATTCACCTCTAACTCTATTATAGCACTTTCTATAAAAAATGAAAAAATTAAAAAGTAAATATTTGAAGATGTTCTAATAATATTTTAATACCCATGAGAATCAATATAATACCACCAGCTATTTCTGCTTTAGATTTATATTTCATTCCAAAGACATGTCCTATTTTGACACCACCCATGGAAATTATAAGAGTCGTTACTCCAATAATAATGATTGAAGATATGATATTAACATTTAAGAATGCAAATGTGACACCGATTGCTAGGGCATCAATGGAAGTTGCTATTGCAAGGGGAATCATAGCTTTAAAAGAAAAATCGGGATCACATGATTCTTCATCACTAAAGGCTTCCTTAATCATATTAAGACCAATGAGTGCTAATAATATAAAAGCAATCCAATGATCAATACTTTCTATTTTATCTTTAAATTGCACACCCAATATATATCCAACTAAAGGCATAAATCCTTGGAAAAAACCAAAGTATCCTCCACATATAAGTGCATGCTTAAGTTTAAGTTTTCGTGTTGAGAGACCTTTGCAAACACTAACTGCAAATGCATCCATAGATAACCCTATACCAATAATTAAGATTTCTATAAAAGTCATGATTTTTCCTCCGATTAAAAAAAGTAAGTCTGTGTTAAACACAGACAATTAATATATTGAATTATAACATTTCGACATATATTGTCAATTCTCTTTTTCAATGTAATCATTACTG
>CAZWXH010000020.1:0-22305 GCA_964637725.1 uncultured Coprobacillus sp.
ATGAATGAGATGGAGGAAAACTTATGAAAAAGATAGCATTTATCTTTGCTGGGCAAGGTGCTCAGTATGTAGGGATGGGTAAAGAATTTTATGATCATTTTCAAGAAGCTCAAGATGTTTATCATCAAGCGAATATTGATTTTGATGTGAAACAGATGTGCTTTGAAGGTGATGCTGATGATTTAAATGAAACATCATATGCTCAACCTTGTTTATTAACAACATCTCTTGCAATCGCAAAAGTTGTAGAAGCACATGGTATTAAGCCATCTTATGTTGCTGGATTATCTTTGGGGGAATATTCAGCACTTGCATATGCCAATGCATTTAGCATTCCTGATGCTATTTCTATCATTAGAAAAAGAGGACAATTGATGTCGACAGCGTTGCCAAAGGGGACTACATCTATGGCTGCTGTTCTTGCAATGGAGCCAGAAGCTATTCAAGAAGTTATCAAAGATATTGATGATGTGACAATTGCGAATTATAACTGTCCTGGACAAATTGTTATTACAGGGAAAAAAGAAGCTGTTGAACAAGCATCAACTCAACTAACAGAAGCAGGAGCTCGTCGTGTTATTCCTTTAAAGGTTTCAGGCGCATTTCATTCTCCACTGTTAGAAGAAGCATCATTAAAATTAAAAGATGAATTAGGTAAATATGATATCAAAAAACCTTTAATTCCAGTTGTTTATAATATTACTGGAAAAGAAGAAGATGGGGATCTTATTGATATATTAACAAAACAAATGAAGTCAAGTGTTTATTTCTATCAATCTATTCAATATATGGTTGAACAAGGTGTTGAAGCTTTTGTTGAAATTGGACCTGGAAATGCATTAAGTGCATTTGTTAAGAAAACAACAAAAGAAGTTCCAGTTTATAGTGTTGATAGTATTGAAGGTTTAAATAAGATGTTAGGAGCGTTGAAAGATGAATAAAGTTGCACTTATTACAGGCGCAAGTCGTGGAATTGGAAAAGCAATTGCTTTAAGATTTGCAGAAGCTGGATATAATGTCGTTATTAATTATAGAGGTAGTGAAGATAAAGCAAATGCTGTAAAAGAAGAATGTATTTCTAAAGGTGTTGAAGCGATGGTTTATCAAGGTGATGTTTCTAACTATGATGAAATGGAAGCTATGATGAAGAACATTATGGAGACTTATGGAAGTATTGATGTTCTCGTTAATAATTCAGGAATCACAAAAGATATGTTATTACTTAAGATGAACACAGAAACATTTATGGATGTTATTGATGTGAATCTTAAAGGAACTTTCAATACAATCAAAGCAGTTTCTCGTATTATGATGAAACAACGATCTGGTGTTATCATCAATATGTCTAGTGTGATTGGTGAAATCGGAAATGTTGGACAAGCGAATTATGCTGCGAGTAAAGCTGGAGTTATTGGGTTTACGAAGTCAATGGCAAAAGAACTTGCTCCTAGAAATATTCGTGTAAATGCAATTGCACCTGGATTTATTGAAACAGATATGACAGATATCTTAAATGAAGATATGAAAGAGGCTATCTTAAAACAGATTCCATTAGCGAAAATGGGTGATGCTAAAGATGTTGCTAATCTTGCATATTTCTTAAGTAGTGATGAAGGAAAATATATAACTGGTCAAGTCATCAATGTTGATGGCGGGATGGTTATGTAAGGAGGAGAAGCTATGAAAAGAAGAGTTGTTGTTACAGGTATGGGAGCTATTTCTCCTATTGGAAACACTGTTGAAGAAACATGGAGTGGTATTAAAAATCAAGTCTGTGGAATTGATGAAATTACACATTTTGATACAACTGATTATAAAGTAAAGTTAGCTGCAGAAGTTAAAGATTTAGATATGGAACAATATTTTACAAAAAGAGATTTAAAGTTCAATGATCGTTTTACGCAATTTGCAAGAATTGCCGCAAAACAAGCAATGGATGATGCTTCTTTGGATATTGAAACAATCAATACTGATCGTTTTGGAGTTATTATTGGTTCAGGTATTGGTGGTGTTGAATCTATTGAAAATGCTGATAAGTCATTATTAAATAGAGGACCTACAAAAGTATCACCTTACTTTATTCCAATGACTTTAATTAATTTAGCTGCAGGTTGTGTTGCGATTGATCATCATGCAAACGGACATGTCTCTTCAATTGTTACAGCATGTGCTGCAGGAACAAATGCGATTGGAGAATGTTTCCATAAGATTAGAGATGGTTATGAAGATGTTATGATTGCTGGTGGGAGTGAAGCTTCTATTACGCCTTTATCAGTTGCCGGATTTGCTTCTATGAAAGCACTTCATGCTGGTGCTGATAAAAACCGCGCAAGTATCCCTTTTGATAAAGAAAGAAGTGGCTTTGTTATGGGAGAAGGTGCTGCAGTTTTAATTCTTGAGGATTTAGAACATGCGAAAAATCGTGGTGCTAAGATATATGGTGAAGTTGTTGGTTATGGTGATACATGTGATGCTTATCATATTACTGCTCCGATAGAAGGAGGAATTGGGGGAGGTAAAGCAATGAAATTAGCTTTACAAGATGCTTCAATTCAACCAAGTGATATTGATTATATTAACGCTCATGGAACAAGTACACCATTAAATGATAAAACTGAAACAGCTGCTGTTAAGTATGCTTTTGAAGACGAGGCATATAATTTAAGCATGTCGTCAACAAAATCGTACACTGGACATCTTTTAGGTGCTAGTGGGGCAATTGAGTCAGTTATATGTATTAAGGCTTTACAAGAGGGCTATATGCCTGCAACAATCAATTATCAAACAGCTGATGAAGATTGTGATTTAGATATTATTGCGAATCAACCAAAAGAAAAAGAAATTCATTACGCAATGAATAACTCTTTAGGTTTTGGTGGACATAATGCATCATTAATCTTTAAGAAGTGGGAGGACTAAGTATGTTATATAATTCTAATGATATACAAAAAATTATTCCTCATCGTTATCCTTTCTTATTAGTTGATACGATCGAATCAATTAGTGAAGATGGAAAAACAATTGTTGGTAAAAAATGTGTTTCAGCTAATGAAATGCAATTTATGGGACATTTCCCAGATAAACATGTTATGCCAGGTGTTTTAATAGTTGAAGCATTAGCTCAAACAGGTTGTGTCTTATTATTATCTAAAGAAGAAAACAAAGGTAAAATCGGATTCTTTGCAGGTATTAATAAAGCTAGATTTAAAAAACAAGTGATTCCTGGTGATGTTTTAACAATGAGCGTCACTTTAACAAAAGAAAAAGGCGGAATCTATTTTGCCGCCGTTGAAGCTAAAGTTGATGATCAAATCGCTGTAACAGGTGAAATCATGTGTGCAATTGGTTAATTCTTTTTACGAATACTAATTTCACCAGATTGTAATATTCTTTCTTCATCACCATATTTTATTGTTAAACTTGCATCATCATTGATGGAAGATACAAAAGCAGGATAACTTGAGTTATTCTCATGAACAGTGATATGTTGATGTAAGACATAAGAATACTTACGATAATCATTTAAAAACGATAAAGAAGATAAGTTATGATAATCATCATAGAATTCATTTAAGAAATCTATGATGATTTTTTGTCTTGAAACAAATGTATCACTATGATTCTCTAAACTTGTTGCTATATCTTTCAAATTATCAATCATCTCAAAGGGATGAACATTAATGCCAACCCCAACAATCATCTGATCTAATTTCCCCGTATTCATTTCAAGTGATGCTTCACATAGAATACCACAAACTTTCTTATCATCTAGCATGATATCGTTCACCCATTTGATAGTAGGTTCAAGGGAATAATTCTTTTTTATTGCTTTTACAACTGCAACCGCACAACAAGCTGTTACTTTTAAAGAATCATAAACAGTTAAATCGGGTTTTAAGAGAAAAGATATGTATATTCCTTTTTGTTTAGGAGAATAAAAACTCTTGCCATTTCTTCCTTTACCATTAGATTGGCTATCAGCAATAATAATATCACCTTCTTGATGTTGATTGATTTTAAATAAATCATTGGTTGAAGTAACTTTATCAAAATATTCTATATTTTGATAAAAAGAATGAATGTTCTTTTTAATGTCTTCAGTGAAAATCACATCATTTTCATTTGTTAAACAATACCCTTTCTTTGTTGAAGTTAATATTTGATATCCATTCTCTTTTAGTTTCTTCATGTATGTCGAAACTGACATACGTGAGATATTTAATGCATCACCAATGGCTTGTCCTGATATGTACTTACCTTGATTTTGAGTAAGTATTTTTAATAGTTGTTTTTCCATATCTCTATTATATCTTGAATTATAAATAATATAAAGATTTATTAAAAGGAATACCATTTAATATGTAATTAAGGTATAATTATTTTATGAATTTACAAAAAATAAGCATATATAATACTAAAGAAATAACAAGAGTATTAATGAAAAACAACTATATAAAATATGACTATATTATAAAAAATACATTATAGAGGAGGAAATCAAATGTTAGAATAAACACCTACAAGTGATGAACTGACAACTTTGGTAGGAGAAAACTTATATGATATTTGGAAGCAATTATGCATGAAGATTGATGAAATATATGATATGGATTGCCTTTGGAGTGATGGCGGTAATAAATGGACATATGAATATAAATGGCGTCGAGGTGGTAAAACTTTATGCGCGTTATATGCTAAAGAAAATTGTATTGGTTTTATGATAATTCTAGGAAGAAATGAACGAGATAAATTTGAAACTATGAAAGATGACTTTTCACAGGAAATACAAAATATATATGATGATTCAAAGACTTTTCATGATGGAAAATGGATTATGTTTGAACTAAAAGATACAGTTATGTTTGATGAATTCATTCAATTGTTAGCTATTAAAAGAAAGCCAAATAGAAAGACAAACGATTAAATGTAATAAATAATCAATAGGAGCGTAATGTATGTTCGGGTTATATAAATAGTTTCTTTGATTTTTTTATAACAGAGATTAATAGATAGGATAAAAAGGAGCGGAAGATGAAAAAAATACTAGTTGTTATTGGTGGGGGTAGACCAAAAGGCAATACGAATCAATTGGCTGATGAATTTATAAAAGGAGCTATTGAAGTTGGTCATCATGTTGAGAAAATTAATTTGAGTAAGAACGAAGTAAAAGGGTGTATTGGCTGTAATGCTTGTCGATATGGAAAGCCTTGTATTCAAAAAGATGAATTTAATGATTTAGTGCCTAAGATCAAATCAGCAGATTTAATTGTATTTGCATCACCTTTGCTTTTCTGGACAATATCTTCCCCACTCAAGGCATTTATAGAAAGATTTTATTGTATTGCAGAAGAGGATGAGAATCCAGCTTATGGACGATATGAGAAATATCCAATTAAAGATGCTGCATTATTAATGACGTCAGCAGACAATTTATTTTGGACATATGAACAAGCAGTATCCTATTATCAATTTACTATTATTAACTATATCGGATTTAATGATAAAGGAATGCTTCTAGCAGGAGGATGTGGAGATACAAATGGACGTCCACAAATAAGTAAAACAGATTATTTGTTGAAGGCATATGAGTTTGGAAAATCAGTTTACAATAAGTAATGCTTTATGAAATAAAAGATATTCTTAATAAATATTGAATAAATGAGGTGCTTTTTCATATAGACTATCAAAAACAAGAGAGGGTGTTATGAAGTGGGGATTATTAAAATCAAAGATACAGCACGTATTATTAATTTGTGTGATGGGATAGAGGAAACTATGATTTATTCTTGTTTACAAGGTTGTATGGGAGAAGTCTATGTCACTGATGATTATCAATCGGCACAATTGCATATTGCTGATTTTTGTTTCTTTGTAGGCAAACCATCAAGAGAGTTATTACATAATAAGGTATGGGGTGGTTTTATTATATTAGTACCTCAAGGAATAGCATGGGAAAGCCTTATTACAGAAATCTATCCAGATACAAAAAAACGTACTCGCTATGCAACTAAGAAAAACCAACATCTTTTTGATAAAGATATATTAAAATCAAATGTAACAAAATTACCTCCACAATATAGACTAGAAAAAATAAATGAAGTCATTTATAAACAAGTCATGAGTGAAAATTGGTCAAAAGACTTATGTAGCCAATTTATTGATAGTGACGATTATATTAGTAGAGGGCTTGGATATGTGATTATAGAAGAGAATCAAGTGATAGCAGGGGCATCATCATATACTATTTATAATGAAGGTATTGAAATAGAGATTGATACGAGAATTGATAAAAGACAACAAAGTCTAGCAAGAATTGTTGCTTCACAATTAATACTTGATTGTCTTGAAAATAATATCTATCCAAGTTGGGATGCTCATAATAAAGTTTCTTTAGACTTAGCGTTATCGCTTGGTTATATTTTTGATAATGAATATACTGTTTATGAACTAGAGGAGTAATTTTTATGATGAGAGAATTCAAAATCAATGATATTGATAAAATCATGTCTATATGGTTGGATACCAATGTAGAAAGTCACTCTTTTATTGAAAAAGACTATTGGGTTAGTCAATTTGATGAAGTGAAAGCTATGTTACCAAGCGCTGATATTTATATTTATGAAGAAGATGATATATATGGTTTTATTGGCTTGGTTGATAATTATATTGCAGGTATCTTTGTATTACAAGATAAGCAATCACAAGGGATTGGTAAAACACTATTAGATTATGTCAAAACAAAGAGAAATAAGTTAACATTAAATGTATATAAACAAAATGCAAAAGCGATTCAATTTTATCTTCGTGAAAGTTTTGTTGCTGATGAAGAAAAAATAGATAAAAATACAGGTCATATAGAATTGAGTATGAGTTGGATAAAAGGAGAGGATAGATATGGATGATTGTTTTATAAACTTAACATTAGACAATCTTGATAGTGAACATATTTGTTGTATTATCAGAAGCAAGAAGTTTCATCCAGGAATTAATGCTAAGAAACAATGGCTTAAAGAAAGATTAACTGAAGGGCATGTGTTTAGAAAACTCAATGAGAAAGCAACTGTTTTTATTGAATATGCTCCTTTAGAAACTGCCTGGGTCCCAATAGTTGGCGATAACTATTATTATATTTATTGTTTATGGGTATTAGGGGAACATAAAGGAAAAGGGTATGGCAAATCATTAATGGAATATTGTATAAATGATGCAAAGGCAAAAGGGAAATCCGGGATTTGTATGTTAGGTTCTAAAAAACAAAAACACTGGCTGACTGATCAATCATTTGCTAAGAAGTTTAATTTTGAGGTTGTAGACACAACAGAAGATGGTTATGAATTATTAGCACTTTCTTTTGATGAAACAAGACCAGTATTCACTAAAAACGCAAAAAAACAAATTATTGATAATCAAGAATTAACGATTTACTATAGCCATCAGTGCCCATTCATTTATCAAAACATTGAAAAGATTAATGAATACTGTACAACTCATCATATACCATTTTCTTTCATCGAAATTGATACATTAGATAAAGCAAAGGCATTGCCTTGTGTTTTTAATAACTATGGAGTGTTTTATAAAGGTGGATTCAAGACTGTTAATTTACTCGATATATCAGCAATAGAAAGAATACGAAAAGAATAAAGTATTTGTTTTTTTATCTAAATATGGATATAATAATCTCAAGAGGTGAAGGATATGGACTATTTTACAAAAATACAAGAACGTTTAGCATCTAAACTAAAAGGGAAAGAATTAACAAATGAATCTAGTTTTAAAGACTTAGGAATTGATTCTTTAGATTTGGTTGATTTAGTTTTTGAATTGGAAGAAGAAATTGGTGTTGAATTTCAAGATGAAGAATTATTAAAGTTAAATACAGTTAAAGATTTATTAGAATTAATTGATTCTAAGAAGTAAAGAGGACTTTTATGTCCTCTTTTTTGAGGAGATTATATGATATTTCAAATAGATAAAACACGAACAAAAATAGAGATTGAAGATATGCAAGCAGAACATACTTATATTGGTATGATGAGTATAGACGAATTAAAAGAGAAGGCTCATCTTTTACATATATCAAAACGTTCTATAGCACGTTGTGAAGATTCTTCTATATTAAATCAAAACATTATTATTCCACATAAAGAATATTACTATGGTTTGATTAATTTAATTAATGCGAGAGATATTTTTATAGAGAAAGATGCATTGGCATTCTTTATCTTTAAGAATTTATTTTTAGTGGTAGTTTTAAAAGATGATGATGAACATATTAAGAAAGTTTTTAAGTACTCTAGTGATTATGTTATAGAACAAGGAATTTCAATAACGAGATTAGTCTATTATTTTATAAGTGAACTTATTGCTAAAGATCATCAATATATAGAAGAACTACAAGAGGAAATAGAAGATTTAGAGAATCATGATACTGATGAGGAAACAACATCTTTTACAAGAAAACTCCGATCTTTAAATAAAGAATTATTATTGTTGTTAAATTATTATGAAAATTTAACAACAATTGGTGAAGAACTTCAAATTAATCATTATAATATGTTTGATCCAGATGATATGCGTTATTTTGAGATATTTACAAGACGTATTGAAAGATTATCATCAAGTGTTCAATTGTTAAGAGAGTTACTGAATCAAACTCGTGATGCCCATCAAGCACGTTTAGATTATAAAATGAATAGAACTATGCAGTTTTTTACTGTTGTAACAACAATCTTTTTACCATTAACATTGATAGCAGGGTGGTATGGAATGAACTTTAAAAATATGCCAGAATTAAATAGCCCTTATGGTTATATCGCAACTATAGCTGTCAGTATTGCGCTTGTGGTAGGACTTGTTTACTGGTTTAAGAAAAAGAAGTTTTTCTAAAAGAAAAGGCGTTTACTTAATGAAGTGAACGTCTTTTTAGTTTGTGTATAATTTTATTCATATAGGGAATTTCAGATAGTTCATCAATATGATCACCATAGAGATAAATAATAACTGCAAAATAGACAATAACGCCTATGATAACTGCAATAATTAAAGGGATTAATACTTTTCTAGTTAATGCAAATAATCCATAATAAGTTATTGCGACTGTTGCACCCATTACAAGTGCAGCAATAAATGGTAAAATATATGTACGTTTGTTTCCTTGTTTATAGTTTAATCTTTTTTGAATTGATTTTTGATTCATATAACACATTTGAAGACCATATGTACAGTTTCCAATAATTAATGAATAGATTCCTAAAGGTGTAAACATAAAGAGTAGTATGACGAGTATACAATGACATACGAGTGAAATAATCGCATTTTTTAAAGGAACTTTAACATCACCAATGGCTTGTAGTATTCCGTTTGATAGCGTTGATAAACCATAAAATGCAATAGCAGGTGCACCAAGAGCTAAAGAAAGAGTAGCAAATTCAATAGTTTCTTTTTGAGGGAATATTAAGCCAATAATTGGATAAGCAAGGACACACATTCCAATCATTGATGGAATTAAGATTAACATTGTAATACGAACACTTTGTTTGATATGTTTCTTTGTTTCCGTTACTTTTTTAATTGCCCAAGATGAAGAAATAGCTGGAATTGATGCCGTTGACATTGCTGAAGCAATTGCAACTGGAACATTTTGTAAAACAATATATTGACTAAGATACGCACCCCACATAGAAACAGAATGAATACTGTCACCAATAAAGAAATAATAGATATACATATCAATTGTTGAAACCAGATTATAAACACAAGTCGCAAATATAATAGGCGTAACAATGCTCAATATCATTCTAAAGATATCTTTATATGAATCTTCGTAATTATCAGGAGTTTCTCTTACAATAAGATTGTTCTTACGCTTCATATACATAAAGCCAATATAAGCTAAACCAATAAGAACTCCCGCAACAGTTCCTAACGAACTTCCAGCAGCCCCATGACTTGCAAGTTCACTACCGCCAACTTTTAAGAAAGGTTGAATGAATAAATATGCTGCTCCAACGGAAATAACAGCATTAAAGACTTGTTCAACGATTTGTGACACAGAAGTATATAATGTTGTTTGATGAGCTTGGAAGTATCCTCTAAACACACCCAACAAACCAGATAAGAAGATAGCTGGACATAAAACTCGTAATGGCATAATCGCATTTTCTGTAGTTACAATATATGGTGCTAAAAAGAATGCGACAATGGCAGCTCCACCACCAATTGCACAAATATAAATAAATGCACACTTTAATATTTTTTGAGCATTATTGTATTGATTTAAAATTAATTTTTCAGAAATCAATTTAGAAATAGCTGTAGGAATACTGTATGAAGAAATTAAAAGGATTAAAGCATATATATTATATGCTGTAGAATAGTATCCGATTCCCTCAGGTGTAATCAATGCAGTTAAAGGACTTCTATATAAAACCCCAATAATTCTAACCAATATACCAGCAATGGCTAAAATAGAGGCTTGTTTTACAATGGAACGTGATTGATTCATAGTAACCTCGCTTTCTATTTACATATTATAGCATTTATTTATATAAAAGCCAAAAAGAGATTATAGGTAAAAAGTAAAAAAATGTTGAAAAAATATTATATTTACATAAAATATACATATGTATCAAGTAAAATATAAAAAAACAAGACAAGGAGATAAAAATGAGAAAAAGAAAAATCAAAATTTTTAAAATGTTTCATGATTTTATAAATATTTTAATCTTTGTCTTAGTATGTGCAATTATTATTTATTGTTTGCCTTTATCTACAAAATCATTTGAAATTACACCTAAGAAAAATTTAAAAGAACTTTTTGAAGCAAGACAAATTGTTAAAGATAATAAAGCAGATAACATTGAACTAGGAACAACATCAAAAGAAGCAACAACTTCATCGGCAGATGTATTATTAATTGGAAATAGTAATTTATATAGTGGATATAATGCATTAGAAGCGTATCATGACTATGGAATTATATCTTACGTGGCAGCTGGACCAAGACAGACAATGGCTGTGTCCTATGCAATGTATGAAGAATATCTAAGTGTTCATAAACCTAAGTTTTTAATTATTGAAACAGATAATTTCTATGAAAAAAATCAAACAAAGGATATTTCTTCTGCAAAGAATTTAGCAATATCTAATATGTGGCCTGTTTTTAAAGATACGAAGAGATGGGATAATATCAGTTTACAAAGTTATACAAAGTCAACAAATCCCTTTGATCGTGTGACACTCTATGGTTTTGTACATAGTTCTAGAAAACAACCGAATTCAAAAGGGAATAGTTATATTCAAAAGACTGAAGAAAAAGAAGATTTAAATACATATAATTATGAGTATCTTATGAAGATGATTGAACTTGCTAAAAGCATTGAATGTCGTGTTTTATTTTTAACAATTCCTTCTTCTACGTCATGGAACTATAAAAGACATAACGCTATTCAAGTAATTGCTGATAAAAACAATATTCCTTATTTAGATTTAAATTTAAAAACCGAGGATATATCTCTAGATTGGAATACTGATACAAGAGATGGTGGTCAACATTTAAACTATCTTGGAGCAAAAAAAGTAACGAAATGGATTAGTGAGTACTTAAAAGATGTTTATACGATTCCAGATGGTCGTCATAATAAAAAATATGTAAAATATCAACAAGATTATGAACAATATAAAAGATTAACAAACAAATAAATATACATTATGAAGGATAAGATAAAAACTTATTCTTTTATTTTAAAAAAGAGATTAACTTTTATGAAAACGGTACTCGTTTGTGTATATTTGTGCTATAATAAATAAAAATATATCTTGGAGGGGTATTATGAGTGAAAGTAGAATATGTATTGCGTTAGATTTTCAAACAAAGAATGAAGTAGAAACATTCTTAGATTTATTTCAAGATGAATTACTTTATGTAAAAGTAGGAATGGAACTTTTCTATGGTGAAGGAATTGAAATGATTAAAATGATTAAATCAAGAGGTCATAAAATCTTCTTAGATTTAAAGTTACATGATATTCCAAATACCGTTAAAAGTGCAATGAAACAATTAGCTAAGTTAGATGTAGATATGGTTAATGTTCATGCATCAGGAAGTGTTGCGATGATGAAAGCGGCTATTGAAGGATTAGATGAAGGAAAAACAGGAGATAAAAGACCATTGTGTATTGCGGTGACTTGTTTAACTTCATTAGATCAAGAAGTTTTGGATAATGAGTTATTAATTCATGATGATTTAGCAGATGTTGTTTTAAAATGGGCAGAAAATGCTAAAGAAGCTGGTTTAGATGGAGTTGTGTGTTCACCTTTAGAATCTCAATCAATCCATGAAAACTTAGGAGCAGAGTTCTTAACTGTTACACCAGGAATTCGTTTATCGACTGATAATGTTAATGATCAAAAAAGAGTAACGACGCCGGCTATGGCAAAGGAATTAACATCTAGTTATATTGTAGTAGGAAGACCAATTACAAGAGCAGAAAATCCTGTTTTGGCATATAGAGAAGTATATAGACAATTTCAAGGAGAATAAAATAATGGAAAAATTAATAGCAAAAGATTTATTAGATATAAAAGCAGTATTCTTAAAACCTAATGAACCATTTACTTGGGCATCAGGTATTAAATCACCGATATATTGTGATAATCGTTTAACATTGTCTTATCCGTTGGTTAGAAAAGATGTTGAGCAAGGATTAGCAAAACTAATCAAAGAGAATTATCCTGAATGTGAATGTCTAATGGGAACCGCAACGGCTGGTATTGCGCATGCGGCATTGGCTGCTGATATTTTAGATTTACCAATGGGTTATGTTCGTGGTGGAGCTAAATCTCATGGGCGTAATAATCGTATTGAAGGATTAGTAAAACCAGGAATGAAAGTGGTTGTTGTTGAAGATTTAATCTCGACAGGAGGTTCTTCTTTAGAATGTGTTGATGCCTTAAGAGAAGCTGGTTGTGAAGTTATTGGAATGGTAGCTATATTCACTTATGGTTTAAAAAAGGCTACAATTAATTTTGAAGCTAAAAACTGTTCTTTTAAAACATTAACGAATTATGAAACTTTGATAGATGTTGCTGTTGAAAACAACTATATTCAAGCAAATGATTTAGAAAAATTAAAGGCTTGGAAAAAAGATCCAAGTGATGAATCTTGGATGAATAAATAGGAAAATAAAATATGAAAAAAATGGGGAAAACAGTGATTTGAGTTGCATTTTTTCCTTTTTTCATGTATAACAATAGAGATTATAATTATCTATCTATAAAGGAGGATAATCATGTTTAAAAGTATTAAATATGTACTTCATGAAAACTTTACAAATTTATTTAGAATCTATTCAATTGCCAAGTATGAATTACTTGGTGATATGAGAGATTCAAAATTAGGATTATTTTGGAACTTTGCGCATCCTTTTATACAGGTCTTAACATATTGGTTTGCATTCGGTTTGGTTTTTAATAAAAACGATGTCACTGCTTATGGTGTTAAAGTCCCTTATATATTTTGGATGTTAGGTGGTATGGTGATATGGTTCTTTATATCTCCTTGTATAACAAATGGATGCAATGCTATTTTTTCTAAAGTTAATGTTATAACGAAAATGAAATTCCCTGTATCTATTTTACCAGCTACTATTGTTTTAAAAGAATTATTTAATCATATATGTATTATGGCTGTTTTAATTGTTGTTTTTGCATTAGGCGGTTATTTCCCTAATATTCATTGGTTATCACTTATCTATTACTTGTTTTGTGCAATTTTCTTTTCAGTTGCTTTATCACTGACATCATCGGTTTTAAATATGTTAGCACGTGATACCAGAAAACTTGTTTTAGCTTTAATGAGATTGTTATTATATCTAACACCTATTTTATGGAGCATTGATGGTTTAAAACATATGCCTAAGTTTGTTGGAGTAATCATGAAGGCCAATCCGATTTATTACATAGTTCAAGGTTATAGAGATTGTTTCTTTTATCAAAACGGAGTCTTTTTCTATTCTAATTCAATGATTGCTTTTTGGGTAATTACTCTTGCTTTATTTGCTTTTGGAAGTTATATGATGTATAAGTTCAAAAGTAAATTTATTGATATGATATAGAGGTGAAAGTATGAACGATAAATATGCTATAGAATTTAAAGGAGTTTCTAAGATTTATTCTTTAAAGTCTAAAAATAAACAAATGAAAATGAATAAGCGATTTTATGCTTTAAAAGATATTAGTTTTAAGATACCTAAAGGTGAAGTTGTGGGAATATTAGGTACAAATGGTTCAGGTAAATCAACTATGTCAGTTATTCTTGCAGGGATTAGTGATATTGATTCAGGCGAAATGATTGTGAATGGTGAACAATCATTGATCGCGATTAATACAGGATTAAATCAACAGTTAACTGGATATGAAAACATTGAACTTAAAGGAGCACTTTTAGGATTAACTAAAAAGAGAATTAAAGAAATTACGGATGGTGTTATTGAGTTTGCTGAAATAGGAGATTTCTTATATCAACCGGTTAAAAAATATTCAAGTGGGATGAAATCAAGATTAGGGTTTTCAATTAATCTTTGTTTAGATCCTGATATTATCATTGTTGATGAAGCTTTATCAGTTGGTGATAAAGGTTTTGCTCAAAAGTGTATTGAAAAAATGAAAGAGCTTAAGAGTCAAGGAAAGACAATTATCTTTATTTCACATTCATTACCGCAAGTCAGAGATTTTTGTGATACGGCAATGTGGATTGAAGGTGGAATGCTAAAAGAGTATGATGATATCAATATTGTATGTGATCATTATGCAGAGTATGTAGATTATTATAATGCATTAAGTAATGAAGAAAAAAAGAAAGAAAGAGATGAAAAATTTGCAAAGAGAGTTCTTCCAAATAATAAGAAAAATGGACTCTTGAGTAGAATTTTTGGTTAGGGTTAAAAGTATGAAAAGAGTATTAACATATGGGACATTTGATTTATTTCATATTGGACATCTTAATATTTTAAGACGTGCTAAAGAATTAGGTGATTATTTGGTTGTTGGAGTTTCAAGTGATGCTTTCAACCATATTAAGGGAAAGAAATGTGCTATTTCTGATGAAGAGAGAATGGCTATTGTAGAAGCTATTCGTTATGTTGATAAGGTTGTTCCAGAAGATTCATGGGAACAAAAGATTGAAGATATTAAAAAGTATGATATTGATATTTTTGTTATGGGACATGATTGGGAAGGCAAGTTTGATTTTTTAAAGGAATATTGTGAGGTTGTTTATCTTCCAAGAACTGATGGAATTAGTACAACTGAACTTAAAAGGCAATTGAAATTAAAATAAGAGGTATAAAATGAAAATAAAGGCATCGTATCGAGCAATAAAACGAAATGTAAAAAGATTTTATAAATATCCTTCATACCGTTCTAGATTCTATTTTGCGAAGTATTATGGAAATCTCGAAATAGATGAAAAAAGTATCTTTTTTGAGTCTTATTCAGGTAATAATTTTTCAGGGAATGTTTATAATCTTTTTTTAGATATCATAAAACAAGATGAATTCAAAGACTTTAAAAAGATTATTGGAATAAAAAAGAATAATGTAGAAAACTTAAAGTTATTTTTGAAATCTAAGAATATAGATGATTATCAGATTGTTGTTGTTGATTCTAAGGATTATTGTAAAGCATTGATTACAAGTCGATATATATTTAATAACTCTACTCTTCCGGTTTATTTTATAAAGAATCAAAAACAAACCATGGTGAATACTTGGCATGGGACTCCTTTAAAAACACTTGGTAGAAGTGTTATCGGGAGTGCTCATGAGATTGGAAATACACAAAGAAACTTTATGATGAGTGATTATCTTGTTTTCCCCAATGAATTCACTTATCAGTGCTTAAAGAAAGATTTTATGTTGGATAATATATTTAATGGGAAGTATTTGTTAAATGGTTATCCACGAAATCACGTTTTCTATAATCAAGATGCAGCAAAGCAATTAAAAAAATATTTAGATTTAGAAAATACGGAAGTCATTTGTTATATGCCAACATGGCGTGGGGCAGTTGATGCAAAACAAAACTTAAAACTTATAGAAGAGTTAAAAGAATACTTAAGATGTATTGATGAATCTTTAAATCCTCATAAACTTCTTTTTGTGAATTTACATAACTTTGTTAAGGAACAAATAGATTTATCAGAATATCAATATATTAAACCTTTTCCACGTTTTGTTGAAACATATGAGTTTTTAGCAATTAGTGATTGTTTAATTACTGATTATTCAAGTGTGTTTTTTGATTATGCTAACCTGGATAAAAAGATTATTCTCTTTGCGTATGATAAGGAGGAATACTTATCATCAAGAGGTTTATATTTTCCTATGGAAAAGTTACCTTTTCCAATTGTTAAAACAGCCAAGGATGTTGTAAAGGAATTAGAAAATCTAGATTCATTTGAGAGATATGATAACTTTAAAAAAGAGTTTTGTCCTTGGGATAAAAATGAGACTTCAAAAAACATTATTGATTATGTCTTCTTTAATAAGTGTCATGATGATTTAAAAATTATTGATGGTCATGATTTTAAAAATACAAAAAAGAATGTTTTAATCTATGCTGGCTCATTAGCTAAAAATGGAATTACCAGTTCGCTTAAGGGATTGATTAATCATATCGATCCAGATAAATATAATTTCACACTTCTTTTCTATAGAAGTGCTGTAAGAAGACATACCCATGAGATTGAACAATTTCCTCATAAGATTAATTACATTCCGATTCAAGGAAAACGTGATATAACAATCAAGGAATCATTTGTACAGTTTTTATATTATCGTATGAATTCCCATCCTAAGTGGATAGAGAAGAGTTTAAAAGAAATGTATAGGAGAGAAGTTCTAAGAATATTTCCTAATCAAAACTTTGACTATGCGATTCACTTTTCAGGTTATGAAAAACAAATCGTCCACTTAATCAATGCATTAAAAGAAACAAAGAAAATTATCTTTGTCCATAGCAATATGAAAAAAGAAATGGAAACACGTTCTAATTTTCATCTTCCAAGTGTTTTTAAAGCATATATGGAATATGATAAAATTGCTGGCGTACGTGATGGTATTGATAAGGAATTATTAGAATTGTTGCCATTAGATAAAGAGAAAATCACGACTGTTCATAATGTCAATAACATAGATCAGATTATTGAGAAGGCATTACTTCCTATTGCGTTTGATGAAGGAACGGATTCAACTCATACAATTGAAGAGATAGAGGAAATACTAGCGAAAAAAGAAGTTTTAAAATTTATTAATGTTGCTCGTTTTTCACCTGAAAAAGGAATAATGAGACTTATCAAAGCCTTTGAAGTATACCTTGAAAATCATGATGGTTACTTATTTGTGATTGGTGGTCATGGTAATAAATATAGAGAGATATTAGATTATGTAACTGAGAACAATCTTGATAAAGTTATCATTATTAGATCTTTATCTAATCCATTTTCTATTCTTAATCAATGTGATAATTTTATATTATCATCTTTATATGAAGGATTACCGATTAGTATTATGGAAGCCTTGATTTTAAATAAACCAGTGATTTGTACAGATATTGAAGGACCTAAACCTTTTTTAGAAAAAGGATATGGTTATATAGTTGAAAATTCAATTGAAGGATTAACTCGTGGTATGGTTGATGCCTATGATCATAAGATTAAACTTGTTAAGTTTGATCCATATGCATTCAATGAACAAGCATTAAAAGAATTCTATGAACTGTTTGATTAAAGATAAGAAAACATGAAAATGATAATGGAGTGAGAATATATTTCTTGCTCTTTTATTATGAAAATGATAGCATTATCAGTGATTGGAGGGATAGTATGAAAATTGTGAAATATATCAAAATACTAGTGGGTTCAATAATTAAAACTTTATATAAAAGCTTATACAAGTTTGTTTCAATAGATGATAAAATGGCTATATTTATTTCCTTTCATGGTCGTGGATATTCAGATAATCCAAGAGCAATTTATGAAGAAATGATGAAGGATGAGAGATTTGCTGATTTTCAATTTATATGGTTTATTAAAAATCATAAATCAAAGAATCTTAATATTCCTGGTGCTATCATTAAAGAATATTTTAGTTTTGAATATTTCTATTATCTCTCAAAGTCTAAATATTGGATTATTAATTGTAAGATGCCTACTTATATTCAAAAGAAGAATGATCAAGTTTATCTACAAACATGGCATGGTACACCTTTAAAAAGATTAGCGCATGATATTATTGCACCAGAAGATGCCACTTTTTATCGTTCGGGATTATCATTTGAAAAGATGGTTCAATCTTATGATATTGATGTTGCAAGATATAATTATATGATTTCACCCAATAAGTTTTGTACTGAAGTTTTTCAAACTTCCTTTGCGATTAATAGGGAAAGATTGATTGAAACAGGATATCCAAGAAATGATTTTATCACAAATGCTTCAAAAGAAGACATTGAAGATTTAAAAAGAAAATATCATTTGCCTATCGATAAGAAGATAGTCTTGTATGCACCAACATGGCGTGATAATTCATATGTAGCCTCAGGATATACATTTGAGTTAGAAGCTCATTTTGAAAAGTGGAAAGAGGTTTTAGGTGAGGGTTATATTGTTGTGTTTAAACCACATTATCTCATTATTAATAAGTATGAAAATGATCATTCATTAGATGGTTTTTTATATTCTATTCCTGCTACTGCAGAAATTAATGAGTTGTATGTCTTAAGTGATGTTTTAGTTACAGACTATTCTAGTGTATTCTTTGATTATGCTGTGTTAAATAAACCGATATACTTTTATATGTATGATTTAGATTCATATAAAGGTGAATTAAGAGGTTTTTATCTAGATATATATAAAGAACTACCAGGACAGATATATGAAGATGAAATGGCGTTATTAGAAGATATAAAGAAGGAAGAGTTTGATTATTCTTTCTTAGAGATTTTCAATGAGCGTTTCAACTCAGAACAAACTGGTAATTGTGCAAAAAAAGTAATTGATATTGTTTTTAAAGATTTATAAACGAGAGGAAGATATTTATGGGTATTCAAAAAATAATTCTCAATATAGTTTTAACAATAGAATCACTATTTTTATCTTTTTTTCAGATACATCATCGTGTAACTTTTATTTCCTTAGAATTAACAGAATTAACTTCAGACTTTAAAAAGATTTATGAACAATTAGAAAAAGAAGATATTGATATTCGTTTATGTTTAACTCACTATGACAAAGGATTAAAAGGACAATTTTTGTATTTTTTAAACTGTTTTAAACAACTCTATTTTGTATATACTTCAAAAGTCATTGTTTTAAATGATAATAACTATGTTGTTTCTCACTTCAAAAGAAAGAATACTCAAGTTATTCAAGTATGGCATGCTTGTGGAGCTATAAAAAAGTTTGGGAATGCGATTGATAGAAAGTATGTTATCGCAAACTATGATTATGTTTTATCAACATCATCATATTGGAAAGAAGCATATAGTGAAGCGTTTGATGTGACAAAGGAACATGTACTCCCATTAGGAATGCCACGATGTGATGAACTCTTTAATGATGTTTATAAAAAAGAGAGTTTGCAATATCTTTATCATAAGTATCCAGTATTAAAAGATAAAAAGATTATTCTCTATGCACCTACATTTAGAGGGAATATCTACAAAGGCTTTCACTCTATTGATTTTGATGCTCAAAAATTATTAAAACAATTAGGGGATGATTATATATTGATTTACAAGTTTCATCCTTTATTAAAAACATATCCTTTATCTCCAACAGATCGTATTCTTGATATGAATAATGAAGATACCCATGTATTGATGTGTATATGTGATTATTTGGTTTCAGATTATTCATCAATAATCTTTGATTATCTTATTCTAGAAAAACCATTTCTATTTTATGTTCCAGATTTAAAAGAATATATTAAAGGATTAGGTGTTTTTGTTGATATAGAGAAATGGAATGTTCCTATCTGTTCAAGTATTGATGAACTTATTTCATCTATTCAATTAGATGATTTTGATAAAACAACTCTTATTCATTTAAAAAACCAATTCTTTGACAAACAAGATGATCAAAGTGCATCTAGAGTTGCTCAATTGATTAAAGAAATAATATAAGTTATAAATAGTCAGTCGTAAGACTGACTATTTATCATATTTATGATTTTTTCTCATATGCTTTATTAAAAAGTGTAGGAGGAAAGTTATGAATAGGGGAGAAATATACTATGCTGATCTGTCACCGGTGGTGGGAAGTGAACAAGGTGGCTATAGACCAGTATTAATTTTGCAGAATAATAAAGGGAATAAATATTCAACAACTGTTATTGTTGCACCAATATCATCAAGAATGACAAAAAATGATTTACCAACTCATGTTATTATTGAACCCATTTTCTTAGAGAAAAAATCTGTAATATTGCTTGAACAGATTAGGACTATTGATAAAAAGCGAATTGATGAGAAATTAGGTTCTTTAACACTAATAACTATGGAAAAGGTTGATCAAGCTATAAAAACTAGTTTAGACATTAAATAATGCTTATGTTATAATGGATTTCTATAAGAAGGGGGTTATGATATGAATATTTCTAGTATCAAAGAAAGAGCTGATGAATTATTAGTTAATTGTAAACCAAAATTAATTCGTATATTTTTAATAATGATGGCTATTAATTTAGCAAAGAGCTTTGTTTCAGGGGGCTATGGTTTGTTGTCTACTTTTATTTCACTAGCCATAACAATCTTATTTATGCCTTTTATGCATGGGTATGTTGTTTCATGCTTAAAGGTAGTTCGTAATAATTCATCTTCTTTACAAGATGATGATGCATTTGTTGGTTTTACAAGATTTAAGGATTTATTCTTTACATACTTTTGTATGTTTATTATTGAATTTTTCGTAATATTTATATTGCTTCTCATTATAATGTTAGTGCTTATGTTGTTTCTACCAACTATCCCTAACCTTTCAATGTCTATTAATTTTATGACTTCACAAATGTATGGAATTGATTTATCACAATTTTCTACATTGGTATCATTAGTTGACTTTACGCCGCAGCTTGTTTTCTTATTCTTGTTTTGTATGTTATCAATTGTTGTAGTAAGTTATATTGTGACTATCTTTTTATTTGCGACACCTTATTTATTAGAACAATATCACCTTGTTGGAATGGCCGCAGTTAAAGAATCGTTTTCGTTTATGAAAGGACATGGATGGGAATACTTTAAATTATCTATTTCATTTATGGGCTGGATAATATTAGCGGCGGTACTAGGAAGTGTTGTTAGTTCTGTATTTGCTTTTCTTCCTATTTTAGGATCGATTTTAGGAACACTAGCAACTGGTGTGTTTGCAGTATACACATATTTAACACGTTACCAAGTTTCCTTAGCTATATTTTTTGAGGAAATCGCATACTATCGTTATGATTCAAATAATAATCAAGGAATAGATACTGGAGAAGATATATAAATGAAATTTATGCTCAATAACAATTTTACACGAAAAGTATCACAAGAAACTAAACTTGTTTTTATCTTTATTCTCGTGCCATTATATTTGTATTGTGGTTCTCTTATTGGAACGGCATTGATTAAACTTGTTACACAAACTTTCTCTTTACAATTGGATATAAACACAATCAATGCTTATTTAAACCTTATAGTTGATTTTTCATTGTTACTGATTGTGTTTTGTATGATGAAAGAAAATATTAAGTTACAATGGAGTGATTTCAAAAAAGACTTAAAAGATAATTTGATTTATGGTTTAGTTATCGGAACTGCACTCGTATATGGAGTAGGAATCATAGGTGGGTTATTAACAAGCCTTCTAGGTGGTGCTTCAACAAGTGAAAATCAAGCAATTATATCTGCAGTGATAAGAACATCACCAGTTGTCATGGCAATAACAACGATTTTTCTAGCACCAATTTTAGAAGAACTGATTTTTAGGGGTATTATATTTTCATGGTTATATGAAGTTCATCCTGTAATTGCTCATTTATTAACAGCGTTTATTTTCTCTTTTATGCATATTATGAATGCTGTTTTATCAGGAAATAGTGCTGAATGGCTACAAATATTTTCATATTTTTTAATGGCTTTAGTTTTTAGTTATTTGTATGAGAAAAGAAACAATATCTTTGTGCCGATGATTACACATGTGATGAATAACTTGATATCAGTTATATATATATTCTTTATGTAAAAGGATTGACTACAATTTGTAAT
>CAZWXH010000021.1:0-21465 GCA_964637725.1 uncultured Coprobacillus sp.
ATAATTAAGTGTTAAGTAAAAAGACTTGACACTTGTTTTATTTATGTTATTATATGTAAGCAAACTAAAATAGAATATGGAGGAAATATTATGTCTGTTAAAATTAGATTAAAAAGAATGGGTGCTAAAAAATCACCATTTTATAGAATTGTTGCTGCGGATTCAAGAATGCCAAGAGATGGTCGTTTCATTGAACAATTAGGAACTTATGATCCTAGACAAACTCCTGCAGTTGTAACAATTAAAGAAGAATTAGTTATGGCTTGGTTAAATAAAGGAGCTCAACCTTCTGATACTGTTAAAAACATCTTAAGTGATAAAGGTATTATGAAGAAATTTGCAGAAGCTAAAGATGCTGCAAAAGCTGCTAAACCTAAAAAAGAAAAAGCTGAATTGAAAGTTGCTGCTAAAAAACCAGCTGCAAAGAAACCTGCTGCTAAAACAGCTGCACCAAAGAAAACAACAACTAAGAAAGCTCCAGCTAAAAAAGCTGAAGAAAAAGTTGAAGAAACTGCTGGTGAATAATTATGGATTACGTAAAGACATTACAAGATATTGCTAGCGAATTAGTAAGTGATAAAAATAAACTTGAAGTTCGTCAAATGCCTTCTTTAGAAGAAGATACAATCGTTTTTTACGTTTATGCTGATCATGCTGATATTGCTAAGCTTATTGGTAGAAAAGGTATGATGGCTAATTCTATTCGTCAATTGATGTCTGTTAGTGGACGTTTAAATGAAAAGAGATTAGATATTAAATTTGAATCATACGGAGAATAGATGTGTCATACATCTATTTTTTTCTAGGAGGAAACATATGGAACGAGTTATAATTGGAACAATAGTGAATACTCATGGAATTAAAGGTGAATTAAAAGTCAAATCATCGACTGATTTTATTGAAGAAAGATTTAAAAAAGGGAATATTGTTTATATTGATAATCATGGTTCTACACTTGAAATGAAAGTGAAAACAATGCGAATTCATAAAGGGCTTGTATTGGTTTCTTTTGAAGATAATCTTGATATTAATTTAGTAGAGAAGTATAAAGGATGTCTTTTATATGCTCTTAAAGATACGAATTTGTTAGATGAGGGAGAATTCTATGTGAGTGATCTCGTTGATTGTGAAGTTTTTGATCAAGATAAATTAATAGGGAAAGTGATTGATGTTCAACTCTATGATCATCATGATGTTCTTGTAGTTCAAGGTAAAAAGAAAATACTTATACCTTATGTAGACGCATTTGTAAAAAATGAAGATATCGATAATAAACGAATTGATGTTAATCTCATTGAGGGATTTTATGATGAAGATTGATATTCTTTCTTTGTTTCCTGATATGTTTGATGGTTTTTTAAGGACTTCCATTATATCACGAGCAATTGACAATGATTTAGTAGAAGTCAAGATTCATGATTTTAGAGAATTTGCTGATAATAAACATAAAAAAGTAGATGATTATCCTTATGGTGGGGGACAGGGCATGGTCTTAATGTGTCAACCCATTATTGATTGTTTAAAGACAATAACAACAGATAAATCTTTAGTAATTCTCATGTCTCCACAAGGTCAAACACTAAATCAAGCATATAGTCAAAAACTATCAAGATATGAACATTTAATTATCATTTGTGGACACTATGAAGGCTTTGATGAACGTATTAGAGATTACGTAGATGTTGAATTATCAATTGGTGATTATGTATTAACAGGGGGAGAACTAGCGAGTATGGTCGTCTGTGATTCGATTATACGCTTGCTTTCTGGTGCTATTAAGGAAGACTCTCATAAAGATGATTCTTTCAGTGATGGTTTACTAGAATATCCTCAATATACAAGACCTGAATGTTATGATGGAAATCAGGTTCCTGAAGTCTTACTGAGTGGTCATCATGAGAACATTCGTAAGTGGAGATTGAAACAGTCTTTACTTAAGACATATCGTAAGAGACCTGATTTATTAGAAAAGAAAAATCTTAATAATGAAGAAATTAATATTTTAAAAGAAATTCAAAAAAACGATTGATTTTATCATGTGAAAATGATATTATATATCAGTCTTTGGACGCAGAAGTTCCGCTGGTTATCAAACGAATGAACTTTGAAGAAAAATTTAGTCAAGGAGGAAGTCATATTATGAATATGCAATTAGTTGATCAAATTACTAAAAAACAATTAAGAAATGATGTTCCAGATTTCAAACCTGGGGATACTTTAAAAGTTTATGTAAAGATCAAAGAAGGTGACAAAACACGTGTTCAGTTATTTGAAGGTGTTTGTATCGCTAGAAAAGGTGGAGGAATTTCTGAAACTTTTACAGTTAGAAAAATCTCTTACCAAGTTGGTGTAGAAAGAGTTTTTCCTGTTCATTCACCAATCATTGATAGAATTGAAGTCACTAAAATCGGTAGAGTTCGTAGAGCTAAATTACATTACTTACGTAACTTATCTGGTAAGGCTGCTAGAATTAAAGAAATTCGTTAAAAGTGTGGAAATAATCCACACTTTTTTTCTAGTCTTTTTATGAAATAGAGGGTATAATAAAAAAAGGTGATAAATATGAGTGATAAACAGAAGAGTACTATATTTTCAATTGTTGAAATGGCTGTTGTGATAGCAATAACTGTTGTTGTTTTTAAGTATATTGTTATTCCAGTGAGAATTAACGGTGTTTCAATGGAAAATACACTTCAAGATAATGATATAGCTTTAGTCAATGCAATGAGCGTTAAAGAGGAGAATATCAATCGTTTTGATGTTGTTGTTATTTATAGTCAAGTATTGGATGAAAAGATTATAAAGAGGGTTATTGGATTACCTGGAGATACTATTGAGTATAAGGATGATAATTTATATATAAATGGTGAAAAAACAGATCAAGATTTCTTAGATTCTGATTTTGTAGAAAAATCAATGATTAAATATAATGTTACAAAATTCACTGATGATTTCAAAGTTGAAGTTGGGGAAGGAAAATTCTTTGTGATGGGAGATAATCGCTTAAGGTCAACTGATTCTAGAGAACTTGGAAGCTTTTCTATTGAAGATTTTATAGGTATAAAAGGTATGGTTATTTATCCTTTTTCAGATATTCAGTGGTTAGGATAATCACAGATTAATAAAGTCAGATTAATTTTTCTATGAAATATAGAATGGATAATATATAAGAAAGTGGTGATATTTATGAATAATGAAAACAAAATCAATATACACTGGTTTCCTGGTCACATGGCCAAAGCTAGAAGAGAAATAGAAAATCGTATTAAATTAATTGATATTATTATTGAATTGGTTGATGCAAGAGCACCTTATTCTTCAAAAAACCCAATGTTGAATGATATTATCAATAAAAAGCCTCGATTGATTGTTTTAACTAAAAAAGATATGGCTGACGATAGAGAAACTGATTCATGGGTGAGTTTTTACGAATCAAAAGGTTATCAGTCAATGAGTGTTAATCTCAAAAATTTTAATGAGTATAAAAAAATCATTGAGAAGTGTAGAACTTCATTAGCTGACAAGATGCAAAAAGAACAATCGCGTGGGATTAAACCAAGACCAATTAGAGCGATGGTTATTGGAATTCCTAATGTTGGAAAATCTACCTTTATTAATAAGATAGCTAATCGTAAAGCAACTGTAACAGGAAATAAACCTGGTGTTACTAAATCACAACAAATTATTAAGGTAGCAAAGGATTTTGAGTTATTCGATACTCCAGGAGTCTTATGGCCTAAGTTTGAAGATGAAGCAATTGCTAGAAATATTGCTTTAATAGGATCAATCAAACAAGAAATATTACCTTTAGATGATTTATTTATTTATATGATGTCTTTTTTAAATAAACATTATCCCCAATTATTAAAAGAACGATATCAATTAATAATTGATGAGAATGATCCAGATTGGATAGTTCATACTTTTGATCATATCGCAAATATTAGAAAAATTAAGCCTTTAAGAGGTGAAACTGATTATGATAGAGTGATTGAATTGGTTTTTACTGATATTTATGATGGTAGTCTAGGAAAAATAACATGGGAGGATAACTCATGTGTCAAAGAATAGAATATGAAAATAAAGCCTATCAATTAGGTAAAAAAGTGATTGTTGGCTTAGATGAGGCAGGTAGAGGTCCGATGGCTGGACCACTTGTAGTTGGAGCAGTAATATTTAAAAAAGGATACTATAATGAGTTGATCAATGATTCTAAACAATTAAGTGAAAAGAAAAGGGAAGAATTATTTGATATAATTATTAAAGATGCTTTGGCTTATCAAATCGAGATTATAGATGTCGAGGAAGTCGATAAATTAAATGTTTATCAAGCAAGCAAAAAAGGGATGATCGATGCTATACAACATATCTCAATCAATCCTGATTATGCGCTTAGTGATGCTATGCCACTAGGTGATATTATAGAACATGTTGCGATTATCAAGGGTGATAGTCTATCTATAAGCATTGGAGCAGCAAGTATTTTAGCAAAGGTAACCCGTGATAGAATTATGAAAGAATATGATAAACAGTATCCTGAATATGGCTTTGCTAAGCATAAAGGATATCCTACAAAACAACATAAAGAGGCACTTCGTCAATTCGGAGTAACTCCTATCCATAGAAGATCATTTCAACCAGTAAAAGATGTCTTAAATAAACAATTACAACTTAGCCTTTAACGAAATAATACGAAAGTATTATTTTTTTTAAGTTTTTTTTAAATAAAAAAAGAAAAAAGAAAAAAATAGATGTATATATGAGTAGGAGGGTTATTATGGAAGAACTAGTATTATATTTTTCACTTAAGTATAACGGTGATTTTCAAAGTATTTATAATGCTTTGATAAACAAGGAACAAATTGATGAACAATTAAAGAGTGATTTAAAAAAGCGAGTAAAGTGTCACTACACGACTTTGTTTAGTGATGATTATCCTGAAGCTTTGAAGCTTATTAATTGTCCACCATTTGTTTTGTATTATTATGGAGATTTATCATTGGTAAAGAGAAAAACAATTGGTGTCGTTGGGATGCGAGAGATGAGTAACTATGGAAAGGAGGTTACAGAAACTTTTGTCAGTCAATTAATTCTTAATGATTATGTTATTGTTAGTGGAATGGCAAAGGGTATTGATACGATAGCTCATCAGTGTGCAATAGATAACAGTGGTAAAACAATTGCTGTCTTAGGAACAGGAATAGAATATTGTTATCCTAAAGAGAATATGAATTTGTATCAAAACTTAAAGGATAGTCAATTAGTTATGAGTGAATATCCTTTTGCAACTGCCCCATCAAGAAAATTATTTCCATTTCGTAATCGTATAGTTGCCGGATTATCCAAATGTATATTAATTAGTGAAGCAAAAGTGAGAAGTGGAACAATGATTACAGCTGGATATGCTTTAGAACAGGGGAAAGAAGTTTATTGTATACCTGGAAGAATTGGTGACTATGATGGCTGTAATGAGCTAATAAAACAGGGAGCAACGCTGCTTACAAATGTAAATGATATTCTAGAAGATGAAGATATGGGTTGACAAAAAGTCAAAAAGACATAATAATAGAAAAAACGTAGGAGGTTAGACTATGGGTAAGAATTTAGTGATTGTGGAATCACCTTCAAAATCTAAAACTATTGAAAAGTACTTAGGTGAGAATTTTGAAGTGACTTCATCAAAAGGACATATTAGAGATCTTGCAACGACTGGTAAAGGTGGTCTTGGTGTAGATGTTGAAAATAATTTTGAGGCTAATTATGTAGTAAACAAAGATAAGAAAGATGTTGTTAAAGAATTAAAAAAATGTGTTAAAGAGGCTGATTTTGTTTATTTGGCAACTGACCCCGACCGCGAGGGAGAAGCTATATCTTGGCATTTAGCTGAAGTACTAGGAATAGATACGGATTTAAATAATCGTATTGTTTTTAATGAAATTACCAAAGAAGCGGTTGTAAAAGCATTAGATAATCCAAGACAAATTGATAAGAATCTTGTAAAGTCTCAAGAAACTAGACGTGTCTTAGATCGTATTATTGGATTTAAACTTTCAAAATTATTACAAAAGAAGATTAAATCTAAGTCTGCAGGAAGAGTTCAATCAGTCGCTCTTAGATTAATATGTGAAAGAGAAAAAGAAATTGAAGCATTTATTCCTGAAGAGTATTGGAAAGTAAAAGCAATGTTTGAAAAAGATGATATTGAATTTGTTGGAGAACTTGCTCAATATAAGAATAAGAAAATAGAATTAACAAACGGCGAGGATACTTCAAAAGTTTTTGAATCATTAACAAAAGAGTTTACAGTTAGTGATGTCAAAAAGACTCAGAAGAAAAGAGCATCTAAACCTCCGTTTATTACTTCAACTTTACAACAAGAAGCATCTTCTAAGTTAAACTTCAAAGCAAAGCGTACAATGAGTATCGCACAGAAGTTATATGAAGGTATTGATATTGGAAATGAAACTGTTGGGTTAATTACATACATGAGAACTGACTCAATTCGTTTATCTGATAGTTTTATCAGTGAATCTAAACACTATATTGAAGAAAAATATGGAAAGAATTATGTAGGGAGTGTAAAAGTATCTAAGAAAAAAGAAAATATTCAAGATGCCCATGAAGGAATTCGTCCTACTAGCGTTATGAGAACTCCAGAGAGTTTAAAAGAATATTTAAAACCTGAAGAACTGAAACTCTATTCAATGATATATGCAAGAGCTTTAGCTTCACTAATGGCTCCTGCAAAACTAAATGCAACAACACTATCTTTATTAAATAATGATTATACATTTAGAGCTTCTGGTTCAGTAATTGAATTTGATGGTTATTTAAGAGTTTATAGTCAATATGAAAAACAAAAGGATGAAATTTTACCTGATGTTGAAGTGAAAGAAGTATTGGTAAGTAAAGACATTCAAAAATCACAACACTTTACTAAACCTCCTGCTCGTTATAGTGAAGCTAAATTAATTAAAGAGTTAGAGGAATTAGGTATTGGACGTCCTAGTACTTATGCAAGTACAATTGATACGATTGTGACTAGACAATATGTTGAGATTATTGATAAAGCATTTAAACCAACTGATTCAGGAGTTTTAACTAATGATCAATTAATTGCTTTCTTTGATAGTATTATTAATGTTGAATATACAGCACAAATGGAAAAAGAATTAGATGAGATTGCTGAAGGTGATGATGATTATGTTCATGCACTTACAACTTTTGAAGAAAAATTCGAACCATTATTAGAAAATGCTTATGAGAAGATGGAACAAGTTCAACCTGAGAAAACTGGTGAAATATGTCCTGAATGTGGTGGTGAACTTGTTATTAGAAAAGGTAAGTATGGCGATTTTGTAGCTTGTTCAAATTACCCTACATGTAAATATGTAAAGAAAGAACCTGAAGAAATTGAATATACTGGTGAAGATTGTCCAAATTGTGGAAGTAAAATGATCTTTAAAAAAGGACGTTTTGGAAAGTTTGAAGCTTGTTCAAATTATCCAGAATGTAAGTATATTAAGAATGCTAAGAATGCTGAGCCAAAGATGACTGATGAAGTGTGCCCAAATTGTGGGAGTCCAATTGTAATAAAAAGAGGACGCTTTGGAGAATTTAAAGCTTGTTCAGCATATCCAAAATGCAAAACAATTATTAAATAAAAAGTCCCATAAGGGACTTTTTGGATAGAAAGAGGATAAATATGGAAAAAGTAAATGTCATTGGTGCAGGACTCGCAGGAGTAGAAGCAACTTATCAATTAGTTAAAAACAATATTCCAGTACGTTTATATGAGATGCGTCCAGTAAAAATGACTGATGCTCATAAAACCGAATACTTTGCCGAACTTGTTTGTTCGAATTCATTACGTGCTGATGGACTCACAAATGCAGTAGGTGTTTTAAAAGAAGAAATGACGATGAATGATAGTGTTATTATTAAGTATGCTAGAGAACATAGTGTTCCTTCTGGTGGATCATTGGCCGTAGATAGAATTGGTTTTTCAAAAGCTATTACTGACTTTATTTCTACTCATCCTCTTGTTGAAGTTGTTCATGAAGAAGTTTCAAAGATTCCAAGTGGTCCAACAATTATTGCTTCTGGACCACTCACGAGTCAATCATTATCGGAATCTATTAAAGATTTATTAAAAGAAGAATATTTTTATTTCTATGATGCGGCAGCACCAATAATTGAAAAGGATAGTATAAATTTTGATATTGCCTATTTTAAATCGAGATATGATAAAGGGAATGCTGAGTATATTAATTGTCCAATGGATGAAGATCAATTTAATGACTTTTATAACGCACTTATTACTGCTGAAGTTGTTAAACCTAAAGATCATGAAGAGAAGTTTTTTGAAGGATGTATGCCATTTGAAGAGATTGCGCGAAGAGGAAGACAAACTCTTTTGTTTGGGCCTATGAAACCTGTAGGATTAGAAAAAGACGGTGGAAAAAGATCTCATGCTGTTGTACAATTAAGACAAGATAATGCAGTAGGTTCTTTATATAATATTGTGGGATTTCAAACTCATTTAAAATGGGGAGAACAAGATCGTATTATTCATATGATACCAGGTTTAGAAAATGCTAAAATTGTTCGTTATGGTGTAATGCATCGTAATAGTTTTATATGTTCACCTAAGTATTTAAAAGAAACATATCAATTTATTTCTCGTGATGATTTATTTTTTGCTGGGCAAATGACTGGAGTAGAAGGATATGTTGAGTCAGCACAAAGTGGTATGTTGGCAGGTATGAATATGGCACGATACCTTAATCAAAAGGAATTGTTGGTATTTCCAAGGGAAACGGTGATGGGGTCTTTAGCTTATTATATTACTCATGGAGATAAAAAAGATTTTCAACCAATGAAAGCGAATTTTGGAATTCTTCCTGATTTATCAGAGAGAGTAAAAAAGAAACTAAGAAAAGAAGCTTATGCTTCTCGAGCTATACAATCAATGGAGGCGTTTTTAAAGAATGAATAACTATGATCAATTATTAAAAGAATTTCTTGAGGTATTAAAATATCAAAAGAATTATTCGAAATTAACAATTGCATCTTACAAAAGAGAAATCTTGAAATTCATTGAATATTTAAAACAACAAGATATTCAAAGCTTTCAAGATGTTAAATATCCATTCATTCGTGGCTATCTAGCAAAATTACACGGAGATAAGTTGACAGCTAAAACAATTAATCATCATATGACAACTCTAAGAGGTTTTTATCGCTTCATGTTAAAAGAGGAGTATGTCAATGATAATCCTTTTTTATTGGTTGACTCATTAAAAGAACCAAAGAAAAATCCGGATTTCTTATACTTAGATGAGATGTTAGGATTATTAGATAGTATAAAAACAGATACGCCTTTAGATAAACGGAATAAAGCAATGTTAGAGTTGATGTATGCTTCTGGATTACGTTGTTCAGAGGTTGTTAATCTTACATTAAGACAAATTGATTTTCAAAGACAGTTAATATTAGTTCATGGAAAAGGGAGTAAAGATCGCTATGTGCCTTTCCATGATTATGCTAAAGATTGTCTTAATGACTATATTGAAAATGCTCGTTATGAATTAATGGTAGTTCAACATCAACAACATGACTTTGTATTTGTTAATAAAAATGGTGCTCAGATATCTAGTAGAGGTTTACAAGATGTTGTGAATCGTATTACTTTTGAGTATGATGCCACAAAAAAAATACATCCTCATACTTTTCGACATTCCTTTGCCACTCATTTATTAGAACAAGGAGTAGATATTAGAATTGTTCAAGAACTATTAGGACATGAAAACTTATCAACGACTCAAGTTTATACACATATTACCAACCAACATTTAAAAGATGTTTATGATCACTCCCATCCAAGAAATAAATAAAATGATATTATAGATATTTTAAATTTGTAGAATTTTCTTTTTCTAGCATAGGTGACTAAAAAATATGAGAAAAATATTGACGAAACCTATAGAAAATGCTAAAATGCTAATGTTGTAGACCTCTAGCTACAACCGCACATAAAAGGTTATAAAGTGAAAGCTGCCTTGGTTGGCGAGTCTGAGATATCAAATTAAAGGAGGTACATCAATGTACGCAATTATTGAAACTGGTGGAAAACAGTTAAAAGTTGAACAAGGAGATACTATCTTCGTTGAAAAATTAGATGTTGAAGCAGGAGAAACTGTCACTTTAGATAAAGTATTACTTATTGGTGATAAGACAGTGAAAATCGGTAACCCTTATGTAAAAGGTGCTACTGTAACTGCTAAAGTTGAAAAACAAGGTAAAGAAAAGAAAGTTGTTGTTTTTAAATATAACGCTAAAAAACACTATCATAAAAAACAAGGTCATAGACAACCTTATACTAAGTTAGTGATTGAAGCAATTACTGCTAAAGCTGAAAAAGCTGCAACAGTTGCTAAAGAAGCTACTGCTACTGAAGCAAAAAAACCAGCTGCTAAAAAAGCAGCACCTAAAACTGCTGAAAAGAAACCAGCAGCTAAGAAAACAACTACAACTAAAACAACTACAACAAAAACTGCTGAAAAGAAACCAGCAGCTAAGAAAACTTCAACTGCAAAGAAAACAACTACAAAAACTGAAAAATAATGATAAAAGTTATTGTTAAAAGAGAGAAACAAAATATTGTTTATTTGAATGTATTAGGACATGCAAAAAGTAATGAACATGGAAAAGATTTGGTTTGTGCTGGGGTAAGCACTGCTTGTGTCGGAATCGCAAATCAACTTGAAAAAATGGGATTTATGGATGGTCTTGGTACTATTCAACTCAAAGAAGGAAACTTTAAGATTAAGGTGAATCAAAGTAATCATGATGTTCAATTGGTACTAGAGACTTTTGAAACAACAATGGAGACAATTGAGGAAACTTATCATAAATATATTGAAATAATGAAGACGGAGGTATAATCTTATGATGTTTAAATTAGATTTACAATTATTCGCATCTAAAAAAGGTGTTGGGTCAACTAGAAATGGTCGTGACTCAGAATCAAAAAGATTAGGTGCAAAATTATCTGATGGGCAATTATGTACAGCAGGTTCTATCATTTACAGACAAAGAGGAACTAAAATTCATCCAGGTCTAAATGTTGGAAAAGGTGGAGATGACACTTTATTTGCGACAATCGATGGTATTGTTAAATTTGAAAGATACGGAAGATCTAAAAAGAAAGTTTCTGTATATCCAGCTGCTTAATAGGGAATCCCTTTTTCAAGGGATTCTTTTTTCTGATTAAAAATAAAGGTAGGTGAAAGAATGAAATTTATTGATAAAGTAAAAATTTATGTCGAAGCTGGTAAGGGTGGAGATGGTATTGTTGCGTTTAGACGTGAAGCTCATGTTCCTAAAGGTGGACCAGCGGGTGGAGATGGTGGAAAAGGTGGAAGTGTTATATTCCAAGCTACAACATCATTATCTACGTTATTAGACTTTAGATATAACCGTGAATATAAAGCCAGAAATGGTGGTAATGGTATGGCTAAAAAAATGCATGGTTCAGATGCATTTGATAGAATTCTAAAAGTTCCAGTTGGAACTGTGATTACAGATGAAGACACTGGAAAGATTTTAGCTGACTTAACTGAAGATGGACAAATTGTTGTTCTTGCTAAAGGTGGACGTGGTGGACGCGGAAATGCTCGCTTTGCGACAAGTCGTAATCCAGCTCCATCAATTTGTGAAAGAGGAGAACCAGGTCAAAAATTCAACTTGGTTTGTGAATTAAAGTTATTAGCTGATGTTGGGCTAGTCGGGTTTCCATCTGTTGGAAAATCAACTTTATTATCAGTTGTAACGCGTGCTAAACCAGAAATTGCTGATTATCATTTTACGACGATTATCCCAAATTTAGGAGTTGTTCAAGCAAAAGATGGTCGCTCATTTGTTATGGCAGATTTACCTGGTTTAATAGAAGGTGCAAGTCAAGGAAAAGGACTAGGTCATCAATTTCTAAGACATATTGAAAGATGTCGAGTTATAGTACATGTTATTGATATGGGTGGAACTGAAGGTAGAGATCCTTATGATGATTATATGACAATTAATAATGAATTAGGTGAATACAAGTATAGATTACTTGAAAGACCTCAAATTATTATTGCTAATAAAATGGATGAAGTTAATGCTGAAGAAAATTTAAAAGCATTTAAAGAAAAACTTGCTGATGATATCCCTGTTTTTCCAATCATTGCTTTGATTCAAGAAGGTGTTGATATGCCATTATATGCAATTGCTGATTTATTAGAGAAAACTCCAACATTTGCTTCTGAAGAGGAAGAGATGGAGAACAGTGTTCTTTATACTTATGAAGGTGAAAACGAAATTGGTTTTGAAATTCATAATGAAGGTAATGGAGTATGGGAAGTTACTGGTGAACGTGTTGAGAAGATTGTTGCTATGTCGTCATTGAATAGTGATGATGGAGTAAAACGTTTTGCGATTAAAATGCGTAATATTGGCTTAGATGATGCACTACGTGTATCGGGAGTTCAAGTAGGAGATACTGTAAGAATATCTGATTTTGAATTTGAATTTTTTGAATAGGAAGTGAAATTATGTTAGGGACAATCATAAATACTATAAGTGTTTTAATAGGAAGTTCTATTGGATTGCTTGTGAATAAAGGAATACCTAAAAGAATTTCTGATCAGATGATGAAAGCATTAGGTCTCTGTACAATTTATATTGGTATTCAAGGAGCTTTTAAAGGTGAAAACACTTTGATTATGATTATTTCTATGGTAATAGGTGTTGTTATTGGGGAAGGTATAGATATTGATAAACGAATTAATAGAACAGTTAAGCGTTTAGAAGAGAAGTATGCCAAAAATAGAGATGGTAAACCTAGTATTTCTGAAGGTTTAATAACCTCTAGCTTATTATTTTGCGTGGGCTCTATGACGATAGTAGGGTGTTTAAATGCTGGTTTATTAGGTGATAACACATTACTTTATACAAAATCAACTTTAGATTTCTGTGCATCTATGATATTTGCTTCTACTTTAGGAATCGGTGTCTTATTAGCAAGTGTTGTTGTTTTTGTCTATCAAGGTGGATTAACTCTACTAGCGACATTTGCTGCGCCTTTATTAACAACGTCAGTAGTTAATGAAATGACTTGTGTCGGTTCTTTAATTATTATAGCAACAGGCTTAAATCTGCTTGGTATAACAAAAATTAAACTAATGAACTATATCCCTGCAATGTTTATGCCTATTATTTTATGTTTGTTTATGTAAAACGAGAAAATCTTCTCGTTTTTTTCTTTAGAAATAATGAATCAATGGATTGGATTTATTAAATCATATAATAGACTTTACTTTTTGAATATCTTCGATGTGATATAATTTGAATGAAACTTCACATTGTGAGAGTTTTTATGTTATAATTATGATAAATGTGAGAAGAGGATGTTATATATGTATAGTTATATTAAAGGTTTAATTATTGATATGGCGAAGGACCATATTGTTATTGATAATCAAGGAATTGGTTATCATGTCTATGTTTCTAATCCTTATCAATTTACTAAAGGGAAAGAAACATTAGTTTATGTTTATCAACAAGTCAAAGAAGATGGTATTTTATTATTTGGTTTCTTAACTAAGGAAGAAAAAGAATTGTTTTTAAAGTTAATATTGGTTAAGGGGATTGGATGTAAAACAGCTATTGGTATTTTAGCAACAGGTGAGGTAAATGCAATTATTCAAGCTATTGAAACAAAGAATATTACATATTTAAAGAAAATACCAGGTATTGGACCAAAGGCTGCACAACAAATTGTTTTAGATTTACAAGGGAAGTTTAATGTTTCAGTAGGTGATACTATCTTAACTTCGGTTGAATTCGATGAAGCAATTGATGTCTTAATTGCTTTAGGATATAGAAGACAAGAAGTTGATAAAGTTATGAATCAGTTAACTAGTGAGCAATTAGATACAAATGGATATGTTAAAAAAGCATTAAGCTTATTAGTTAAAATATAAAGGAGAAGACTATGGATGATAATAATGATATTCTAGATGTGAATATACATAATGATGATGAAGAGAATCAACTTCGTCCTCAATCATTTGAAGAATATGTAGGACAAAATAGTTTGAAGAGTAATCTTAAGGTCTTTGTAGGGGCTGCTAAAATGCGAGATGAATCACTTGATCATGTTTTATTGTATGGTCCTCCAGGACTTGGTAAAACAACAATGTCAATGATTATTGCTAATGAGATGGGAACACACCTTAAAGCCACTACAGGACCTAGTATTGAAAAAACTGGTGATTTAGTAGCAATACTTACTGCTTTAGAACCTGGAGACGTTTTATTTATTGATGAAATACATCGATTAAATAAAATTGTTGAAGAAATTCTTTATCCAGCTATGGAAGATTTTTGTGTTGATGTTGTTATTGGGAAAGAAGCTTCAACACGTTCAGTAAGAATTGATTTACCTCCCTTTACTCTTGTCGGAGCAACAACAAGAGCAGGGGATTTATCAGCACCGCTTAGAGACCGCTTTGGTATCGTTTCAAAATTAGAGTACTATAATGAAGAAGAATTAATAAAGATTGTTGATCGTACAAGTCGTGTTTATCAATATGATATGGATAAAGAAGCAATCATGGAACTCGCTAAACGTTCAAGAGGAACACCACGTATTGCCAATAGGTTGTTTAGAAGAGTTAGAGACTTTGCTCAGTATAATGGTGATGATATTATCACAAAAGACAGAACAATTGAGGCCTTACAACGATTAAAAGTTGATGAACTTGGCTTAGATGATGTTGATCACAAATATATACTTGGTATTATTAATAGATTTAATGGTGGACCAGTAGGATTAGAAGCACTTGCTGCAAGTATAAGTGAAGAACCTATGACTTTAGAAGATGTTTATGAACCATATCTTCTTCAAACTGGTTTAATTAAAAGAACACCACGTGGACGTGTTGCAACTGAACTTGCATATCAACATTTTAATATATCAAAAGAATCTTAGGATTCTTTTTTTGTTTCGAAAGGACATTATATGAAGAAAAAATATCAAGCTATAGGTTTTGTTGTTTTGGTTATCTGTTCTGTTATCTATAATTATCAACAACCTGAAGTCACTAAAGAGTCTAAAGAGATGACTTCATTTGTTATTCTAGAAGGCGAATTTCTAAGAAATGGTAAGTATGAATTTGTTGGTGAAAAAAAGCTTCAAGATATTATTGAAGAAGTGGGAATTAGTGATAAAGCTAATTTAAATGCTTTATCACTTAATGCTTTTGTAGAAGATGAATCACGAGTATATTTGCCAGCTAATCATTCATTGTCTATCTCTTTAAACAAAGCATCTAAAGAAGAATTTATGACAATTAAGGGAATAGGAGAAAAGACAGCTCAAAAAATTATTGATTATCGGAGTTTGCATAGATTTACATCAATTGAGGATATTATGAATGTGAGTGGAATTGGTGAGAAAACATATTTAAGATTGAGAGAGAACTTATGTTTATAAGATATCATCTCTTTTTTTATGCTGTTGGTTGTATTCTCATTATTTTATCAAGAATACTTCATCCATTGTTTTATATATTTTTTATTATGTATATATTCTATATATCTTATCGCTTGAATCACCGTCATACTATCATGGTGATACTATTAAGTTTGTTATTGCTTAATATACCAACCCACCAAGAGATTAAGTTAGATAATAGAATGAGTGGAATAGTTGTTAAATTAAGTGAAAAATATTGTTTTGTAAAGACAAGTGAAACGATAATAAAGTTATATCATGATGAGGAATTGAGCTATCAAGATAGAATAGAATGTATAATTGAGGAAATAGAGTTAAATGATAATCGTAATGATAATGCATTTAATGAAAGATTATATCTGTATAGTCAAAAAGTCTATAATAAAGCAATAATGAAAGTATTAATCTCCAAGAAATCATCTCATTCATTGTATCACTTTATTGAATCTCGTCTTTCATCAAATAAAGATATTGAAAATTATCAAAGACTTTTCTTGTTTGGTGAAAAAAGTGATGATATTCAAGAAGATTACCAACATTTATCTCAACTTTCTATAGTTCACTTATTTGCATTGTCGGGAATGCACATTCATATATTATGCTTTATTTTAAAGAAATTATTTTGCTTAGTTTTAAATCCGAAACTTTCACTGTGGTTATCTTATTTATGTATTGGAGTCTATGTTTTCTCAATTCCAATGCAAGTTTCTTTATATAGAGCTTTCTTTGTTTTGATATTATATGAGCTTTTCAAAAGATGGTTTCATCAATTAGATATATTATCTTTTCTAGTTATAATTTCTCTATTTTATAACCCATATATTATTTATAATATATCTTTTGTCTTTTCTTACTTTATTTACTTTATTGTCCTTATAACAAAAAATCTGAAGTACTCTTCCTTGTTAATCTATGGATCAAGTATCCCAATTGTTTTATCATTAAACTATCAAGTTCCTTTTGCAGCCTTCTTTTTAAGTCTATTAATGACTCCTTTTATTGAGTTATTATATGGACTTTGCGTATTTTCTGTTTTTATTCCATATTTGAATTATTTGATTTCTATATGTATTAATATCTTAAGAATGATTATCTCATTTATTGATTTCTGTAATACATTTTTCGTTTTTTCTAAACCAGAACTATCTTTCATTGTTATGTTTTATATACTTTTCTTTGTGATTATTTATAGGCTTACTTTGAATAAGAAAGTTTTTAAAAATGTTTTAATGCTTTTTTGTTTTATGATATCTTTTTTCTTTTATAGTACTTATAAGATATATGGTGAGATAACTATGATTGATGTTGGACAAGGAGATTGTACACTCATTCGATTACCTATGAATAGAGGGAATATACTGATTGATACAGGTGGTAATAAAGATTATGATTTAGCAACTCATACAATTATTCCTTATTTAAAGTCCATCGGTATTCATTCTTTAGATTATGTTTATATATCTCATAGCGATTTTGATCATTCAGGAGCTCTTGAGTCTTTAAGTCAAAATTTTAAAATAGGACAGATCATTAATGATTATGAAGAATATAGAGAAATAGGTAATATGAAAATAACTATGTTAAAGACAGAGAATCATTATTCTGATGTTAATGATCAGTCTTTGATTATGAAGGTAGATATTGAGGATTTTTCTATTCTTTTTACAGGTGATATTTCTATAAATGTAGAAAAAGAATTAAAAGATAAATATCAAAAACTAGATATTGATATATTAAAAGTATCACATCATGGAAGTGCGACATCTTCATCAACATCTTTATTTAATCTCATTCAACCCGAAGTCGCAATGATAGGTGTAAAAGAGAACAATCTTTATCGTCATCCTTCTATTGAGGTTATTGAGCGACTAGAGCGTAAGAATATAAAGATATTAAGAACAGATCTTGATGGAATGTTTCATATTCGTTTTTATGGAAAATCTCGTTACATTTTTAGATGATTCATGTATAATAGAAAAGTGGAGGTGGCGTATATGAATTATGTAATTTATGGAGATGAGAGACTTTTAATGCAACAAAAATTATCTTCATTAAAAAAAGAATATCATATTTGTGAAGAAGATATGAATATTATAACTTATTGGTGTCACGAAACTCCAATGTCTAGTATTATAGAAGATGCTTTAACTCCACCTTTTTTAAGTGAATACAAAATGATTGTTGTAAAAAACCCATTGTTTTTAACAACAGCTAAACAAAAGGATACAAGTGAAGAAGATATAAAGATGTTTATGGATTATCTTTCAAAAGAGAACCCGACAACTATACTTGTTATATATCATGACCAAAGAAATTTTGATGAACGTAAAAAAATAGTAAAAGAGTTAAAAAAGGAAGTTGAGTTCTTTGATATTTCTAAAGTTGATAATCAACAATTATATAGATCTACACATCAAGCAATAAAAGCAAGAGGATGTGAAATAGACGAAAATGCGTTACAATTATTTTTATCGCGTATGCCTAATGATTTATTAGAAATATCCCAAGAAGTGAATAAATTATGTTTATATACAAAACATATTACTATGGAATCTATTGATTTATTAGTAACCAAACAAGTTGAAGAAAATGTTTTTGAATTAACGAAAGCAATTTTAAATAAAGAAACGAAAGAATGTATTCAAATATATAAAGATTTAATTATAAACAATGAAGAACCAATAAAGCTTATTGTTTTAATAGCGAATTCATTAAGATTATTATACCAAGTTAAAGTTTTAGATAGAAAAGGGTATAATGATCAAGAGATTGCTAAAAAGTTAAGTTTAAATCCATATCGTCTAAGATATATTAGACAAGATGGGAAAGATTATGAAATCAAAGAGTTATTACAAAAATTAGATGAACTATCTTCTTTGGATGTTGATATCAAAACAGGGAAGATTGATCGTTTCAAAGGATTGGAGTTATTTTTAATAAGAATTGGAGGTCAAAAATAATGGAATCATTAAGAGAATTATATAAAATAGGAGTTGGTCCTTCGTCTTCTCATACTATGGGACCTCAAAGAGCTTCAATAAAAATAAAAGAGATGTATCCTGAAGCACATCGTTTTCATGTTGACTTATATGGATCATTGTCTTTAACGGGGAAGGGACATTTAACTGATTATATTATCAAAAAAACAATGGATGATAAGCCTGTGAGTTTTTCATTTAAGAGTGATTCATTGCCATATCATCCAAATGGAATGATTTTTCATGTCTTTGATCAACATGATCAAGAGATAAAAGCTATTGAAGTATATTCTATTGGAGGAGGTTCTATCGTCTTTAAAGGTGATATGGAAACTCAACCAAAAAAAGTTTATGCTTTATCAACAATGGATCATATTTTGAAATATGTTGAAGAACAAGGAATATCATTATATGAATATATTTTAGAAAATGAAGATGAAAATATTGAAAAATATTTGGAAACAGTTCTTCTTGCTATGTTTCAATGTATTGAAAGAGGATTAAAAAAAGAAGGAATCATTCATGGAAAACTGAAACTGAAGAGGGTTGCGAAATCAATGTATCAACATGCTCAAAATACTCGTAGAGAATCAGATCGTGAACGTTTATTTATAGCTAGTTATGCATATGCGGTTTCTGAAGAGAATGCTGATGGTGGAGAGATTGTTACGGCGCCAACTTGTGGGGCAAGTGGAATCGTACCAGCTGTTTTATATTATTGTTATAAACAATTACATGTAGAAATGAAAGATTTAATAAAAGCATTAGCAATTGGTGGACTATTTGGCAATGTCGTCAAAACAAATGCCACTATTTCTGGTGCTGATGGTGGTTGCCAAGCAGAGGTAGGAACAGCATGTGCAATGGCATCTGCATCACTTGCGTGGGTGTATGAACTTAATAACTCATTGATTGAATATGCTGCTGAAATGGGATTGGAACATAATTTGGGTTTAACTTGTGATCCAGTTGGAGGTTATGTTCAAATTCCTTGTATTGAAAGAAATGGTTATGGTTCTCTAAGAGCTTTAGATGCCGCAATGATGGCTAAACAACTTGGGTATATGCGTAAAAATAAAGTCTCTTTTGATACGATAGTACGTGTTATGAAAGAGACAGGTAAGGATTTATCAAGTGCATATAAAGAAACATCATTGGGTGGACTCGCAAAGGAATTCGGATTATGATGAAATCTTTATATGTTCATATTCCTTTTTGTGATCATATTTGTACATACTGTGATTTCTGCAAAGTATTTTATAATAAAGGATGGGCTGATCAATATCTTGATGCCCTTTCTTTTGAAATAGAAGATAAAGAAATAATTGGAGATTATGATACTGTTTATATTGGTGGAGGAACACCTAGTTCTTTATCTTATCAACAATTAGAACGATTATTAAAGTTGTTACAAACTTTTGTAGTTAATGTCAAAGAATATACTATTGAGGTTAATCCTGAATCTTTGGATGAAGAGAAACTAGACTTAATTATAAAATATGGTGTCAATCGTTTAAGTATAGGGGTGCAAAGCTTTCAAGATGATTTATTAAAAACAATAAATCGTCACCATTCTTCTATGCAAGCATTAATATTAATTAATAAAGCAAAAGAAAAGGGCATTAATGATATTAATATAGACTTGATTTATGGATTACCAAATCAAAGTTTAGATGATGTCGAAAGAGACATCTTAATTATCAATGATTTAAATATCTCACACATATCTGTTTATTCTTTAATCTTAGAGGAACATACAATTTTAGGTAATCAACACTATAAACCTCTCAGTGATGAAGATGATGCTGATTGGTATCATCGAATCAATGATATGCTTGAAGAAAATGGCTTTTTGCATTATGAAGTGAGTAACTATTACAAAGACAAACCATCACTTCATAATCTTATGTATTGGCAATATCAAGATTATCAAGGAATAGGGTTGTCGGCTCATTCACTAGTAAGAGGACATCGAATAGAGAATACCAAAAGCTTAACTCAATATTTTAATCATCAATACTTGGAAAATGATTGTGAGTTATCTATGAAAGATCAATTATTTGAAAAGATTATGATGGGCTTAAGATTAACAAAAGGAATTTCAATTAAAGAAATAAATGATATGTACCATATAGATTTTGAAAAACTATATAAAAATGTGACTGATAAGTATATACAAATGAATATGTTAGAAAAAAAAGATGGCTATCTTAGAACCACAAGCTTAGGAATGGATTATTTAAACACTATTCTGATTGGCTTTATGGATGATAAATAGTCATCTTTTTTTAATTTAAGTGTAATATTCTTGATATTGAAAGAGTTTGCATTAAAAACAGTGATTTGCTACAATTAAATAAAGAATAAATATTTTGTTAGATGGGTTGATGTTAAATACTAAAATTAAGGAGAAAAATAATATGAACAGTCCTAAAATGACGACATTACTTATTTGGATTTATTTTAGTTTGATGATGTTTGCTGCTATTGGAGAATTCAATTTATCTTTTATGGAGAGTTATATGATACTGCCATTTATTATTTTATTTATAGGGGGAGTCTATTTACCAAATAGTTGGTTTTATTATATCACAGGAGTTTTAACTGGAGTTCTTGTTTTTATCCCTATGATTACTAATATTTTCTTTCACTCTCAAAATTTAATTGCATTAATGTTTGATGGACTATTATCGCTATTTTTACTATTATATTACGGCTATAAAATGTGCAAAAAGAAAGGTTTTATCATTAAATAAGGGGACTAACTATATAAAGGAGTATATTTGATAAACTTATTTGAGTTTTTGATTTTTAAAATGAAAATAAGTTTTTTTATCTATCAAGAATTTGGATGCGTCAAGTTTTTGTGTTCAATATAATAATTGTGTTAGAAGTCGTGGGATAAAATGAATATACATAGACATTATG